>NZ_CP073104.1:5235000-5535000 GCF_018138145.1 Pseudomonas sp. SCA2728.1_7
AGCGCGCCGAACTTGCCGATGAACGCCAGGCTGATGGCGAAGATCGCCGCCCAGGTCATGATTTTCGGATTGTAGTTCTTGGTCAGCATCACTGCGCCCGTCACTTCGGCGTAGGTGGTGTTTGGCGGACCGCCGAACAGACCGGCGGCGGTGGTGGCAATGCCGTCACCGAGCAGGGTGCGATGCAGGCCCGGCTTCTTCAGATAGTCGCGACCGGTCACGCTTCCGACGGCAATCACGCCACCGATGTGCTCAATCGCCGGCGCCAAGGCAACCGGCACGATGAACAGAATCGCCTGCCAGTTGAACTCCGGCGCGGTGAAATGCGGAATCGCAAACCATGGCGCAGCGGCAATCTTCGCCGTGTCGACCACGCCGAAGTAGAATGCCATGGCAAAACCGACCAGCACGCCAGAGATGATCGGCACCAGACGGAAGATGCCTTTACCGAACACCGCCACGATCAACGTGGTCAGCAATGCCGGCATCGAGATCAGCATTGCGGTCTGGTAATGGATCAGTTCAGAACCGTCGCCCGCCTTGCCCATCGCCATGTTCGCGGCAATCGGCGCCATGGCCAGGCCGATGGAAATAATCACCGGACCAATCACCACCGGCGGCAGCAAACGGTCGATGAAGCCCGTGCCTTTGATCTTCACGGCAAGGCCGAGGAAGGTGTAGACGAAACCGGCCGCCATCACCCCGCCCATGGTCGCGGCAAGGCCGAACTGGCCCTTGGCGAGAATGATCGGGGTGATGAAAGCGAAGCTCGACGCCAGAAACACCGGCACCTGACGCCCGGTGACGATCTGGAACAGGATCGTCCCCAGACCCGCGGTAAACAGTGCCACGTTCGGGTCCAGGCCCGTGATCAGCGGCATCAGCACCAGGGCGCCGAAAGCCACGAACAGCATCTGGGCGCCGGACAGCACCGTGCGCCAGAGCGGATCGTTGAACTCTTGCTGCATGGTTACGCGTCCTTCTGCTTGGTGCCGAAGATCTTGTCACCGGCGTCGCCAAGCCCTGGGATGATGTAACCGTGCTCGTTCAAGCGCTCATCGATGGACGCGGTGTAGATGGTCACGTCCGGGTGAGCCTTTTCTACTGCAGCAATGCCTTCCGGCGCGGCAACCAGCACCATGGCGCGGATGTCTTTGCAGCCGGCTTTCTTCAACAGATCAATGGTCGCAACCATCGAGCTGCCAGTGGCGAGCATCGGGTCGATGATCATCGCCAACCGTTCGTCGATTTCCGGGACCAGTTTTTCCAGATAGGTGTGCGCTTGCAGGGTTTCTTCGTTACGGGCAACGCCCACAGCGGAGACTTTCGCACCCGGGATCAGGCTCAGCACGCCTTCAAGCATGCCGATGCCGGCGCGCAGGATCGGCACGACGGTGATCTTCTTGCCGGCGATCTTCTCGACCGATACGGTGCCGCACCAGCCTGCAATATCGTAGGACTCCAGCGGCAAATCTTTTGTAGCTTCATAGGTCAACAGGGCGCCGACTTCCTGAGCGAGCTCACGGAAGTTCTTGGTGCTGATATCGGCGCGGCGCATCAGGCCGAGTTTATGACGGATCAGCGGATGGCGGATCTCGAGGATGGGCATGGAAAAACTCCGGCGGCGGGCAAAAAAACCGGCCTAGATTAATCTATCCGAGGGTGATGTCCTATAGGACATTCTGTACGTTAGTCCATAAAGGCTTGATTCGGCCCCGCGAGATGCGTACCTTTGCCCGCTTTTCGCAGCCATACCCCCCCACATTCCCCCCTGGAGAGCGCCATGTCCGCTGATCTCGAGCATATCCGTCAAATCATGCGAGAGGCTGACTGCCTGTACACCGAAGCTGAAGTCGAGGCGGCCATCGCCCGTGTCGGTGCACAAATCAACGAACAACTGGCTGACAGCAACCCGGTGGTGTTCTGCGTGATGAACGGCGGCCTGATCTTCTCCGGCAAGCTGCTGACGCATCTGCACTTCCCGCTGGAAGCGTCCTACCTGCACGCGACCCGTTATCGCAACGAAACCAGCGGCGGCGACCTGTTCTGGAAAGCCAAGCCGGAAGTCTCGTTCATCGACCGCGACGTGCTGATCATCGACGACATCCTCGACGAAGGTCACACCCTGGGCGCGATCATCGACTTCTGCAAACACGCCGGCGCGCGCAAAGTGCACACCGCTGTGCTGATCGACAAGGATCACGACCGCAAGGCGCGTCCTGACCTGAAAGCCGATTTCGTCGGCCTGCCGTGCATCGACCGTTACATCTTCGGTTACGGCATGGATTACAAAGGCTACTGGCGCAACGCCAACGGGATCTTTGCCGTTAAAGGCATGTAAGACCCTGCACCATCCCCTGTAGGAGTGAGCCTGCTCGCGATAGCGTCGTATCAGCCAACATCAACGTTGCTGACAGACCGCAATCGCGAGCAGGCTCACTCCTACATTTGTTTGCGTGATACCCATGCTAGAGTGCTCGGCCCGTCCCCGGAGCCAGCCATGAGCCTCTTGATCCGCAGCTTTGCCGCCTTGTTGCTGGCCCTCAGCCTGCCACTGTCCGCCGCGCCGATGCACAGCCAATTCCTGCCGCCGGACGATCTGACCGTACGCGATGCCGAACCCGAGCAGCAGCAACTCATGCAGGTCACCGACTATTCCGTAGTGATCGGCGCGCAACGCCAGTCCAATCAGCAGCCGATTCCGGTTACGTCGCCATTGATGATCCGCCTCAAAGGCAAATCCCTGAACAAGGGCGCGACGATCACCCAGGTGCTGGTCAATTTCGACGGCGAAAGCAAAAGCCTGAAAAAGCCGATCTACGACGACAAGAGCAAAACCCTGACACTGTTTTATCCACAGGCTCAATACCGCGTGATCATCGATCTGCTGCGCAATGACACCGTGTATGTGCAATTCCTCAGTTACGCCAACGGCCATATCTGGGCCGATTTGCACACCGGCGCTGTGCGATCGCGTTGAGCCGGGCGGCCGGGCAGGGGTAAACTGCCCGCCCCGTGTAATGTCTGCGAGCTGGAGTCGGCAATGCGTAAAGATAAGAAACAAGTGATTGGTGACGAGATCGGCGATGAGCAGATCAAGCTGTTCCTCGATTTTGAGCCGGTCGACGCCACTTCGCCGTCGCTGCACAAACTGATCAAGGCCTACCGTGGCCTGCGTATCGATGACTTCGAGCGTTTTCTGGGCTTCTTCGTCGCTGCCGGTTATGACGTTGATGGCAAAGACGAGCAGGGCAAGACCTTCGTTGAGCTGATCGCCGATCAGCGCAACGCCCCGGAATACATCGAGCTGATCGAAAAGTCCCGCACCTGAGGCTTTTCCCAGTCATAAAAAAACGCCCCGTACTCACTGAGTACGGGGCGTTTTTTATGCGGCGTGATCAAGCGTAGCTTGGGGTCTCGCTGCTTTCTTCAACCAGCTCCAGCGCGATGTTGTTCTGCGTGTTGATCTTGCGATACAGCGCAGCATCGGTTTCCAGGACCTTTTCACGGGCCGGGAAGATCTCGGCCAGTTTGCCAGCCCACTCACCCTTGGCCTTGGCTGGGAAGCACTTCTCGATCAGTTCGAGCATGATCGAAACGGTCACCGACGCGCCTGGCGAAGCACCGAGCAGGGCGGCGAGGGAACCATCCTTGGCCGAGACCAGTTCGGTACCGAACTGCAGGATGCCGCCCTTTTTCGGGTCTTTCTTGATGATCTGCACCCGTTGGCCGGCCACTTCCAGGCGCCAGTCTTCGGCTTTCGCCTCAGGGTAGAAACGGCGCAGGGAATCCAGACGCTGTTCCATCGATTGCATCACTTCGCTGACCAGGTACTTGGTCAGGTCCATGTTGTTTTTCGCCACGGCCAGCATCGGCCCGATGTTGCCGGCGCGAACCGACAGCGGCAGGTCCATGAAGGAACCGTGCTTGAGGAACTTGGTGGTGAAACCGGCGTATGGCCCGAACAGCAGGGATTTCTTGCCGTCGACCACGCGGGTGTCGAGGTGCGGCACCGACATCGGTGGCGAACCTACGGCAGCCTGGCTATAAACCTTGGCTTGGTGCTGTTTGACCACTTCCGGGTTGTCGCAACGCAGCCACTGGCCGCTGATCGGGAAGCCGCCGAAGCCTTTGCTTTCTTCGATGCCCGAGGCCTGCAGCAACGGCAGCGCCGCGCCGCCAGCACCGAGGAAAACGAACTTGGCGTCGACTTCACGGCTGCTGCCGCTGTTGACGTCCTTGATGCTGACGGTCCAACCGCTGCCGTTACGCTTGAGGCCGGTGACGCGCTTGCAGTATTTGACTTGCGTGTCCGGCGCGCTGGTCAGGTGCTTGAGCAACTGATTGGTCAGGGCGCCGAAGTTGACGTCGGTGCCGTTCATCACGCGGGTCGCGGCGAGGACTTCGTCCGGCGAGCGGCCCGGCATCATCAGCGGCATCCACTCGGCCATCTTGGCCTTGTCTTCGGTGTACTCCATGTCGGAGAAGGCGTGATGCTTGTGCAGGACGTCGAAACGTTCCTTGAGGAAGGAAACGCCTTTGTCGCCCTGGACGAAACTCAGGTGCGGCACCGGGCTGATGAAGGATTTGCATGAGCCGAAGGTGCCTTTCTTGGTCAGGTACGACCAGAACTGCTTCGACACCTCGAACTGGGTGTTGATGTGCACGGCTTTCTTGATGTCGACGGTGCCATCGGCGGCTTGCGGCGTGTAGTTCAGCTCGCAAAGGCCAGCGTGACCGGTGCCGGCGTTGTTCCAAGGGTTGGAACTCTCGGCAGCACCGGAATCCATCAGCTCGACGACTTCCAGCTTGATCGCGGGGTCGAGCTCTTTGAGCAGCACGGCCAGGGTGGCACTCATGATGCCCGCCCCAACCAGAACTACGTCGACTGCTTCGTTATGCGCCATTTAACGCGTCTCCAAAATCTGCAGCACCAAATTGTCGGCATGGCTGCCAGGCGTTCCGGGACAGATCAGTTATGCCCCAGCTATCCGTGGTCAGGTTCGCCATGTCCGAATCTTCGCAATTTTTCGCAACTTCGACGGATGTATGCGGCTTGGCTTTCAAGAGCTCCATGAACTCATTTCAGCACGCAGCTGGCAATTCGACTTATGGTCGAGACATCCGTTTTTGTGCAACCAAATCCGTAGCGGACAGGCTTCAGGCTCCGATATTCGAGGTATACCCGGTCCTGTGTCGTTGGGCTGTTTCAGACGCTAATGGTGCATGTTCAGACGCAAAACTTTTCATTTGCTCGCCACACTCTTGTGAAGTTGTGAAAACCCGTTTTTTTCACGCTCTTTTGAAGACGTGAACCTCAAAAAAGGGCTGTCCAGGCCTGGCACCTTGCCCGAGGGCAAAAACAACGCGGTGGCCGAGCGTCATGACAGCTCTGCAGATTCGCGAAAAGCGGGGTTTTTGCCGGAAGAACAGGCAAGCGCGCCAACTTCACTCGATCTGTGTGGGCGGCTCTCTGTGGGCGATTTTGATGTCAGATGCATGCGCATTGACGCTGTTGCGGGGCCCGATCAGGAGACGTCCTTATAATCGGGGGGAGATTGTATCGAAGAAATGCGGGCAGTTGCTCGTGTTTAATGACTTTTATTAGGCATCCGGTCAGATGCTCAACATCGCTTGCACCCGTGCACGGGGCTGCGACGCTATGACGCGGGCGCTGGCGGGCAGTGGCTGGTGCAACCAGTGGAGGCGGATTTCTTCGATTTCCACCCAGCCGTCGCCCATCGGTTGCAGGCTGCACTGCTTGAATGCCTGGCAATGGCCATTGCGATCGAGCAGGGCGAAGCTGCGGTGCAGCGGGCGCGGTGCGAACAACGAGATCAGATAACGCATGGTTGAGTACCTTGTGGGGGACTGATTGCAAGGTTGCCAAGGCGCCGTGACGTGAACGTGTATGGCGGGTGAATAATCTGTGACAGGAACCGCTTTCCCAAGGGTTTGTCAGACATTTCATTATTCACTGTCGGGCGCTGGTTACCCGCAGTGGCCCACCGCTATACTGCCGGCCTGTTTGTGCCTGATTCTGGAGAGAAGAGCATGTTGCAACGCCTGTTGTTCGGTTTGATCACTGTGGCCGGTTTGACCCTGGCCGGCTGCGCCCACAGCCCGCAACAACTGAACCCGGAGCCGAAGCTGACCACCCAGCTGCCAGCGGTCGGCCGTGGCCAGCCCGTTGTCGTGCGTGTGGTTGACGGTCGTCCGTCGCCAACCCTCGGTACCCGTGGCGGCCTGTACCCGGAAACCAGCGCCATCACCGTGCAGCGCGAGCAGATCCTGCCCAAGCTGCAGGCTCAGGCTGAAGCCGCCGTGCGTCTGCTCGGGTTCACCCCGACCAATAACGCACCGAATGCTCCGCAGTTGACCGTGACCCTGGCCGAGCTGAAGTATCAGTCGCCGAAAGAAGGCATGTACGTGACCGAAGCGACCATCGGCGCAACCTTCCGCTCCGACGTGCAGAACGCCAACCGCCGTTACAGCGGTCGTTACGGTGCTTCGCTGGACCAGCGCTTCGGCATGGCGCCGAATCAGGAAACCAACACCAAACTGGTCAGCGATGTGTTGAGCGATGCGTTGACGCGTCTGTTCAAGGACCCGACTGTGGGTCAGGTTTTGGCTGAGTAAGTTTTCGGCGGATGTGAAAAAGCCCGGGGCCAGTGATGGTTTCGGGCTTTTTTGTGGGTGTCAGGGTTGGAATTTGTGTCGTATGGGAGATCGATCCCCCTCACCCCAGCCCTCTCCCCCAGGGGGGCGAGGGGGAAAGGGAGCCGATCGGGGGCTTTTCAGAATCTGAGTTCGGCTGGATATTTCAGGTCGATGTACCTCGACCAAACACCTCGGTCAGTCCCCTCTCCCTCTGGGAGAGGGCTAGGGTGAGGGGGCTTTTGCTTTCAGGCAGCCTGAGAGTAAAAGTCGAGCACGCTCACGCCCGTCAGCAAATCCGTCTCAGGCAAATCCGCATGCTGATGCCCACCTAGCGCGCAATACACCAGCCAATGGCGATCCTGAACATTGAAGGCAAGACTACCGACGAGGCTCTGTTGTTCTTCATAAGGCGTGATGAGGTACAGACGATCCTGGTTTTCAGCGTGAAGCATTTCGCGTTCCATGTGTGTTTCGAGGCGCGCAGGGTGGCCTATCCACATGACGAAGCCGTGACACAGGACAGCCATCGGTCGATTGTCAGGTAATTTGTCGCAAAGGCTGGGGCAGGGAAGCAAGGTTTCGGTAGAATTCGCGCCGCGGTCGTCGATCTGGCGTCTGCCATACCGGTTCAGATAGAGGTCTGTGATGTCGCTGCACTTGATGACGCTGTTTACCGCCCATCCCGCCAAGTTGATCAACCTGCTGGCGTTGCTGTTGGCGTTTCCCGGCAGTTGGCTGCTGCACGCCACCCGCCGCCGTGAACAGCGCGCGATGGCCAGCATTGCCGCCCAGCGTCAGGCGCAGCCGAATGCCGAGCCGATCCTGGATTGGGCGACCTTGCGCATGAACCGGTTTTTCTATCGCTTCGGTTTTGCTTGCCTCGCTCTGGCCCTGGTCGTTTCCTGGATCAGCACGCGCTTCTAAAAGCTTCAGGCATAAAAAACGGCGCCCGAAGGCGCCGTTTTTGCGTCAGGTGGAAACCGCTTACAACGGCAACCCAGCCTTGACCCGGTACTGATTGCGCACCGGCGTCGCATATTGCAACACCAGATACGGACGGTGCTCTGCAGGGCACGCATCCAGCCGGCTCTGCCATTCTTCCTGCGCCTTGGCCAGTTCATCCGCCGGGAATACCTCGGCAGCTTTCGGCACATTCAACTGCGGATCAGCATCGGCCCACTGCGCATACGCCAGGTAATGCACCGGGAATAACCGGTAGCCGCCGAGAATCTGCTTGTCCATTTCGACCGCCAATTGCTTGGTGTCTTCGAACAGCTCGGTGATTGGCGCGGCAAAGTTCACATGCACGCGGCCCTTGTAGCCGGTGATGCCCTTGGCGATGCTCACGTCATCCTCACCCGGCGCTTTCGCGTAGGTGCCGGTGGTGGCGCGGATGAACAGCTCGCGGGCCTTGGCCTGGTCGCACGGGTCGTATTCGTAGCTGATCGACACCGGGGTGACGTTCAACGAGCGAATGACTTCGCCGAACGGCTCGTCCTTGCGGCTCATGTGGAACATCTTGAGTATCGCCGACTCGGTACGGTCGTCGCCGTCCTTCGCCCGACCTTCAGCCTGAGCGATCCAGATCGAGGCGCAATCGTTGCGGATCGAATGGTTGATGTACGCCGACAACAGTTGATACGCGGCCATTTTCTCGCGACGGCCGGTGATCGAACGGTGGACGATGAAGCTCTTGTTCAGACGCATCAGATCGCTGACAAACGGCTTTTGCAGCAGGTTGTCGCCAATTGCGATGCGCGGCGTCGGCAGGCCGGCGTGGTACACGGCATAGTTGACGAAGGCCGGGTCCATCACGATGTCGCGGTGGTTGGCGATGAACAGATAGGCGCTGCCGGACTTGAATTGCTCGACACCGGTGTAGGTCACGCCGTCGGTGGCGCGCTCGATGGTGTGGTCGACGTAGGACTCGACCTTGTCCTGCAAAGTCGCCACTGAGGTCACGTCGGCGAACTCACGACGCAGCCGATGGGCTATAAGTGGTTTGAGCATCCAGCCGAAAGCACCGGCAAAACGCGGGAAGCGGAAGTGGGTGAGGATATCTAGAAACGCCTTGTCGCCGAGCAGTCTTGCCAGTACCACAGGTACTTCGCTGTCGTCGTAAGGTCGGATGGCATCGAATTCGCCCATCATGCTCTCTTGTTGGAAACGGCTAGGGTAAGTAAAGGTTTTGATCGAAAACCCGCGGGGCACGGTCTGAAAAAGTAGCCAGACAAAAATAGCCCTGCAAATAGACCGGCGATTATACGCACAAGTCACTTGGGAGACCGCGATGCTGGAACCTGCTGAATACGAATGTCCCTATTGTGGAGAGCCTGTCGAGACGACGGTGGACTTGTCCGGCGGCGATCAGACCTATATCGAAGACTGTCAGGTGTGTTGCCGGCCCATAACGTTCGTCTTGCAGGTCCATGAAGAGCACTGGTTTCTGGAAGTCTTCAGCGAAAACGAGTGAGGGGCGCCCATGCAGCGAATCTACGAGCCGGAAAACCTGATGGAAGGTGAAATGCTCAAGGGCATGCTCGCCAGCGAAGGCATCGAGGCGCACTTGATTGGCCGCGATTTGCTCGGTGGTACGGGCGAGCTGCCGATCTTCGGTCTGTTGGGCTTGTCTGTGGATAACGATCAGGCCGAATACGCCCGCGAGCTGATCACCGCGTACAATGCCGCGCTGCCGCTGCCCGGCGATGAACCGGAGAGCTTCCCCGGGACGCTGGTCTGTTAGGCTGAGCTTCGTTTTACTTCAGAGTCGTGTTGCCCCATGTGTGGACGTTATGCCCTGTTTCGCTGGAACCGCGATTTCGCGGCCCTGCCAGGTTTTCCCGCCGATCAGCAGGCGCAGTGGAACATTTCCCCCAATGATTCGGTGTTGATGCTGCGTGCCGGTGAAGATGGCCAGCGCGCTCTGGCCCGCGCCCGTTGGGGATTGACGCCGCCGTGGCTGACCGATTTGTCGAAAACACCGGCGCATGCCCGTGCCGAAACGGTTGCCGAGCAGCCGATGTTCCGTGAGGCGCTGCGTCAACGTCGCTGCCTGCTGCCGGCGAATGGTTTTTACGAGTGGCGTGGAACGCAGCGCAAGCGGCCGTTCTGGCTGACGCCGGGGGAAGGCTCGTCACTGTTTTTTGCGGCGATCTGGGAGGCGTATCCGGTACAGGAACAGGTGTGGTTGAGTACGGCGGTGATTACTCAACCGGCGTCGAGTCAGCGGCGGCCGTTGATTCTGGATGAGGCGGGGCAGGCGGCGTGGCTGGATCCGGAGACGCCGTTGCATGTGTTGCAGGGGCTGTTGGCGAGTGAACCGGCGGCGTTGCGTGAGCGGGTGTTGGCGAATCTGATTAATGATCCGAAGCTCAATGGGCCGGAGTGTTTGACTCCGGGTTAAAGCCTGTAGATCAAAAGCCCCTCACCCTAGCCCTCTCCCGGAGGGAGAGGGGACTGAATGGGGGATATTGAAGTAATACACCGACTTGAACGCTCTACTTTGAATCCATAATCGACTGGTTATTTCAGGTCGATGTATGACGGGAGACAACTCGGTCAGTCCCCTCTCCCTTTGGGAGAGGGTTAGGGTGAGGGGGCTCTTGGCTTTTCAGACCTTGAACTGATTGATCAACCGCCGCTGCTGCTCCGCCAGTTTAGTCAGATCGGCACTCGCCGAACTCGACTCATCCGCACCGCCTGCCACTTCATTGGCCACTTGCCCGATGTTGATCACATTGCGATTGATGTCATCGGCCACCGCGCTCTGTTCTTCCGCTGCGCTGGCGATCTGCGTATTCATGTCGTTGATCACCGACACCGCCTGCGTAATCCTTTCCAGCGCCTCAGCCGCTTTCGCCGCGTGTTGCACGCTTTCGTCGGTGCGGTTCTGACTGTCTTCCATGACCCGCACGACATCGCGTGTGCCCTGCTGCAGTTGCTGGATCATGCTCTGGATTTCTTCGGTGGCTTTCTGGGTTTTCTGCGCCAGATTGCGCACCTCGTCGGCGACCACGGCAAAACCACGACCCTGCTCGCCGGCACGCGCCGCTTCAATCGCCGCGTTCAGGGCCAACAGGTTAGTCTGCTCGGCAATCCCGCGAATGGCGGTGAGAATGGCGTTGATGTTCTCGCTGTCCTTGGCCAGCGTTTGCACTACGCCTACCGCCTTACCGATTTCCACCGCCAGCACACCAATCGAATTCGAGGTGTCACGCACGATCTGCATGCCCTGACTCGCCGCCTGATCGGCATGACTGGCCGCTTGTGCAGCCTGCGTCGCGTTGCGCGCCACGTCCTGCGCGGTGGCGGTCATTTCCTGCACCGCCGTGGCGACCTGATCGATCTCGGCCATTTGTTTCTGGATGCCGATGTTGGTGCGAATGGCAATGTCAGCGGTGTGTTCCGAGGAATCGCTGACGCTCTGCACCGACGTGACCACCTGAGTGATCATCGCCTGCAACTTGGCGAGGAAGGTGTTGAAACCCTTGGCGATCGAGCCCAGTTCATCGCTGCGATCGCTGCTCAAACGGCGGGTCAGATCACCTTCGCCCTGAGCGATGTCATTGAGCATCGCGACCATCTGCTTCAGCGGCCGGGCGATGCCGTGACCGACCAGCCAGATCACTAGCAGGCCGAGGCCGGCGATGAGCAGACCGACCATGGCCATGCCGAAGGTGTCGGACTTGCGTTGCGCATCGAGGTCGGCCTGCAGCTTCTGCAGATCAGCCATCACCGCGTTGAGTGGCAATTGCAGCATCAATGTCCAGCGCGCGTCGGTCTGGCCGATGCCGAACGGCAGGTACAATTCGATGCGGCCCTTGTCCTTGTTGACCGAGTAAGTCACTTCGCCGCGCTTGAGATTGGCCATGTTGGCGGTCTGCTCGGCGTCGAGGATGTCGCTGACTTTTTCACCGAATTTGCTCGGGTCTTTGGTGTAGGCAACGATCCGGCCATTGCCGCCGATCAGGGCCATTTGCCCGGCTCCGCTGTAGAGCTTCTGGTTAGCAGCGAGGAGCATTTCCTGGATGAAGTTCACCGACAGGTCAGCACCGACGATGCCCTGGAAGGCACCATTGAGCATGATCGGTTCAATGAAGGAGGCGAGCATGACGATCTTGTCGCCGACCTTGTATGGCGCCGGATCGATCACGCAGGACTTTTTGCTCTCTTTCGAGCACAGGTAGTACTCGCTGGCGCGCACGCCGGTGGACAGGGTTTTCTGGTCGTCGACGTCGACCAGTTTGTCCAGGCCGAGGGTGCCGTCGTCGTTGCGGAACCACCACGGCAGGAAGCGCCCGTTGGCCGCGTCGATGCCGACCACGCTGGTGCCGACATAGGCCGCGTCATTGTGGTCGAGGGCGTTTTTTTCCCAGCCGATATACGTGCCCAGAATCTTCGGGTTCTTTTCGACGTTTTCTTTGATCAGACTGATCAGTTGTTCGCGGCTGACGGTCAGGCGCGGCTGGCCATCGGCGCCCGGTGTGCCGAGCAGGGCGTTGACCCGCACCAGTCCGCCGGCAATCAGCAGCGGCGCTTCGAGTTCGCGCTGGATCTGGCTGACCTGGGTTTGTGCCAGCGAAGTCAGGCGCTGTTCGATGACTTGCTCGAACTGGGCCTGGGTGCGCTGTTGCACCATCTCTTGCGTACGGGCGCCGGAAAACAGCGCGTACAGCACCAGCGCGGCCACCACGCTAAGGACGATGGCGCCGGCCAGGGCGGCGACGGAAAACTGGATCGACTTGAACTTCATGGGAGCTCCGCACGCAAGAGGACGTCTGCGCTGATGTATCGGCAGGCGGCATTGGGCCATGAGTGCGAGCAGGTGCAATTGCAAGCCGATGTCGTAAATGGATCGGTGCACGACGCTGTTGCTGCGGGCCTGGCGATCGCTGTGAATTTTTTACGACAGCTCAAGTGGGAAACGTCTGAAAGTCGCTGCAATACGTCCGTTGTATCTGGCGTCGATACAATTACCCGCCTAGGATACGCGCAGGTTTTCAGGGAGCTTTTGAATGAACAAGACATTGGTTGTAAGTGCACTGAGCGCAGCGCTGTTGCTGGCCGGTTGTCAGTCGGTCAACACCACCAGCGGCGGCGCCGTGGGTGTGGAGCGCAAGCAGTACATGTTCAGCATGCTGTCCTCGCAAGAGGTCGACCAGATGTATGCCCAGTCGTATCAGAAGACTGTCGGCGAGGCCTCCAGCAAGGGTGTGCTGGACAAGACCAGTCCTGAGGCCAAGCGGGTTCAGGCGATTGCCAACCGCCTGATCGCCCAGGCGCCGAACTTCCGTCCGGATGCGGCGCAGTGGCAGTGGGAGGTCAATCTGATCAAGAGTGATGAACTCAATGCCAACTGCGGGCCTGGCGGCAAGATCATTTTCTACACCGGGTTGATCGACAGCCTGAAACTCACCGACGATGAAATCGCCGCGGTCATGGGCCATGAAATCGCCCACGCCCTGCGCGAGCACGGTCGTGAAGCGATGTCCAAGGCGTACGGGATTGAAATGGCCAAGCAGGGCGCGGGTGCGTTGCTCGGTCTGGGTCAGGACAGTCTGGCGCTGGCCGATACTGTGGCCAACTACGGCATGACCCTGCCGAACAGCCGCGCCAACGAAAACGAAGCTGATCTGATCGGCCTGGAACTGGCCGCACGCGCTGGCTACAACCCGAACGCCGCGATCACCTTGTGGAACAAGATGAGCAAGGCGTCGGAAGGTTCGCCGCCGGAGTTCATGAGCACTCACCCGGCTTCGACCAGCCGGATTGCCTCGTTGCAGGCGGCGATTCCGAAGGTTATGCCGCTGTACGAACAGGCGCCTAAATCCTGATGGATTTACAGGTCGGCTGACGGCCACTTCGCGAGCAGGCTCGTTCCCACATTTGGAATGCATTCCAAAGTGGGAGCGAGCCTGTCTCCGGGGGGCGTTCCGACGAAGAACGCTGACTCGGTCTATCGACTTACGCCGTCAAACCCAGCCACTGCTCTGCATCGCCTTGTACACCGCAACGATCGCCAGAATCATGAACGCCGACGCCGCGAGGCGACGGATCAAGGTCAGCGGCAATTTGTCCGCGGCAAAGTTACCCGCCAATACTACCGGCACGTTGGCAATCAACATGCCCGCCGTGGTACCGATAATCACCAGCCACAGTTCCGGATATTGCGCGGCGAGCATCACCGTAGCGACCTGAGTCTTGTCACCCATTTCTGCCAGGAAGAAAGCAATCAGCGTGGTCAGGAACGGCCCGAACTTGCGCGCGGTGCTGGTTTCATCGTCGTCCATTTTGTCCGGGACCAGCGTCCACAACGCCGTGGCTGTGAAGCTCGCCGCGAGGATCCAGTGCAGCGTCGCATTCGAGAAGAAACTGCCGAACCAGGCGCCTACCGCACCGGCTGCTGCGTGGTTGGCCAGGGTCGCAGCGACGATGCCGGCAATGATCGGCCAGGGTTTGCGAAAGCGAGCGGCGAGAATCAGCGCGAGCAGTTGCGTCTTGTCGCCGATTTCGGCCAAGGCAACGATTGCGGTGGGAACGAGTAACGAGTCCAGCATCAGGATTTCCTAAGGGGCGGGTCGACACGGCTATGACACGTACAGCCTTCCCGCCCCGGGTAAGGTGTGCGTGTCATAGGTCTTGTCAAACCCTGCGATCCGTCTGCTGCGGACGCTTGGGTCGCATACGCCATGATCTGAGGATCAAGTATGTTGACGTATGCCGGACGAGCTTGGCGCTCGTGGGAGACTACTCCCCTAGGACGGAGCGGATTCTGCCTAGGCAAATCCGATTGAGCAAGCCTCTTTTTTAAAAGAGGTTTCAGCCGCGCTTGGCCCGGTAAATCCGGAAACCATTGCCTTCAGCCTTGATCGCACACACGCCAAGATGCTCTTCGATCAGCGGTTGATACTTGAGGAAGCTGTTCGCCACCAAGCGTAGTTCGCCGCCATTTTTCAGATGTTTGGCCGCTTTTCGCAGCAAATTCTCCGTGGCGAAATAATCGGTGTGCACGCCGACATGAAACGGTGGATTGCTCAGAATTGCATTCAAACCCATCGGCGCAGCATCGATACCGTCACCAGTCAGCACTTCAGCTTCCAGACCGTTGGCCGCCAGCGTCAGACGGCTGCTGGCAGCAGCGAAAGCATCCACGTCCAGCAACGTCACTTGATTGTGCGGATAGCGACGTTTGACCGCAGCCCCCAACACGCCAGCGCCGCAACCGAAGTCGAGCAGATGGCCGCTCGGCAGTTTGTCCAGATGCTCCAGCAGCAGGGCGCTGCCGCGATCCAGTCGACCGTGGCTGAACACGCCCGGCAGGCTGATGACTTTCAACGGGCCTTCGGCCAGTGGCAATTCATAGGTCTGCGCCAGGCTTTCCAGGGATTTCGCTTCCGGGGCATTGGCCACGGTCACCTGCCACAACTGGCAGTGCCGCGCGCTGTCGAGTTTGCGCGGCTTGCCGAACGGGTTGAGCTGCTTGGACGCGCCTTCGATGCCGCTGCGTTTTTCCCCGACCAGAAACACTTCGCGCCCGGCCAGACGTGAGGCCACAGCGTTGAGGATGTAATCGGTCAGGTCCTTGGACTTGGGCAGAAACACCACGGCGCTGTCGAACTCGCGCTCGGGAATGTTCACGCCGAAATGGCTGCGGCCCTCGAAACGGGCGTCCAGCGCGGCTTGATCGCCGGCATGCCAGCACCAGCCGAATGCGTTGGGCAGGCGCCCAAGCAAATCGTCGGCGGGCAAACCGGCCAACAACAACGAACCCTGGAACAACTCGGGCTGACGAAGCAGTACTTCACTGCGCGGATCCATAACTGCTCCTCAAAAAAAAGTGCCGCAGTTTATCAACTGACGACCCGCAGCGCTTTACCGCTGAAGAACGCTTGAGCGTTTTCGGTCAATTGGCCGACGATGCGTTGCCGTGCTTCGCGACTACCCCAGGCGTTGTGTGGCGTAACGATCAGGCGTGGGATGTCCGCCGCGAGCAACGGATTGCCTTGGGTCGGTGGCTCGACGCTCAACACATCGGTAGCCGCGCCGCCCAGATGCCCGGCGCGCAGAGCGTCGGCCAGTGCCTGTTCGTCGATCAGGCCGCCGCGTGCGGTGTTGACCACGAAGGCGCCGGGTTTCATCGAGGCCAGTTCGCGGGCACCGATGAAGTGGCGGGTGTGTTCGTTGAGCGGGCAGTGCAGGGTGAGGGCGTCGATTTGTGGCAGCAGTTCATCCAGCGGCAGGCGATCCGGGCGAGCACGGCGCCCGGGAATCTGCCCGAGCAACACGCGCATGCCAAACGCTTCTGCCAGTCGCGCCACGGCGCCACCGAGTTCGCCATGACCGAGCAAGCCGAGGGTTTTGCCTTCCAGCTCAACGATCGGATAGTCGAGCAGGCAGAATTGTTTCGCCTGCTGCCAGCGACCTTCGCCGACGGCTTTCTGATAATCGGCCAGACGCGTGGCGAGGTTGAGCAGCAACATGATCGTGTGCTGCGCCACCGACGGCGTGCCATAACCCTGGCAGTTGCACACGGTGATGCCCTGCGCGCGGGCGGCGGCGAGGTCGACGTTGTTGGTGCCGGTGGCGGTGATCAGGATCAGTTTCAGATCGGGATTGGCGGCCATCGCGACGGCGTCGATCAGGATCTTGTTGCTGATCGCCACTGTGGCACCTTGCAGGCGTTCGGCGACTTGTTCGGGCAACGTTTGGGCGAACAGCTGCAGATCGCTGAAACACTCGCGCAACGGACTGAGGTCGAGGTCGCCGAGATCCAGCGAAGGATGATCAAGGAAAACGGCGCGGCGCGTGTTCGTCATCAACTGTACCTTTTGTGCTGTGAGCGTTGGGCGTAATCTGCCGAGCCTACCAGATGAAACAAATTGATACGCTTGGCCGAAAGGAGCCCCCATGTACTGGACCGAGTTCTTGACCGTTGCACTGATCCACTTGTTGGCCGTCGCCAGCCCCGGCCCGGACTTTGCCGTTGTGGTGCGCGAGAGCGTGACCCACGGTCGCCGCGCCGGCACCTGGACCGCGCTGGGCGTGGGCACGGCGATTTTCCTCCACGTTGGTTATTCGTTGCTGGGGATCGGCCTGATCGTGTCGCAGTCGATCGTGCTGTTCAACGCCTTGAAATGGGCCGCAGCCGCTTACTTGCTGTACATCGGCTTCAAGGCGCTGCGCGCGCAACCGGCGAAAGTCGTGGCCGATGATCTGCACAAAGAGGCGGGCGTTCGCACCGCTCGCGGCGCGTTCACCTCAGGCTTCGTGACCAATGGCCTGAACCCGAAAGCCACGCTGTTCTTCCTGTCGCTGTTCACCGTGGTGATCAATCCGCACACGCCGCTGGCGGTGCAGGCCGGTTACGGGGTTTATCTGGCGGTCGCGACTGCGTTTTGGTTCTGTCTGGTGGCAATGCTGTTCAGTCAGCAACGGGTGCGTGCCGGTTTCGCCCGTATGGGCCACTGGTTTGATCGCACGATGGGCGCGGTGCTGATCGCTCTCGGCGTGAAAATCGCGTTTACCGAGATGCATTGATCTCAGAACCGCGACTTGAACCTGTGGGAGCGAGCCTGCTCGCGAAGGCGTTGGGTCAGTCGACATTATTGGTGGCTGAAAGACCGCTTTCGCGAGCAGGCTCGCTCCCACAGGGTCTTACACAAGCTCGCTGAGCTTGCTCAGGGTATTCAGATATTCGCGGGGATTTTCCCCAAGCAAACGACGAAACATCGCGCTGAACGCCCGCGCGCTGCCGTAACCCAAATCCTGCGCCACACGCTGCACGCTGTCCCCGGCGAGCAGGCGCGGCAGGGCTTCCATCAGGCGCAGTTGCTGGCGCCAGGCGTTGAAACTCATCTGCACTTGTTGCTGAAACAGCCGTGCCAACGTGCGTGAGCTAGCGCCGACCTGCTGCGCCCAGTCTTCCAGGGTATTGGCATGATCGGGGGTGTGCAGCATTGCCAGACAGATGTTTTGCAGGCGCCGGTCAGTGGGCATCGGAATGTGCAGTGGCAGGTTTTCCAGGCTGGCAAGTTCCTCCAGCATCAGTTGCTGAATCAGCGGATTGTCGGCATGCGGCGGCCCTTGCACGGCTCGCAGGATCAGCTCGCGCAGCAGCGGCGTCACGGCCAATACGCAGCACTGTTGCAGGCTGGCGGGTGACAATTCTGGCGCGATGAACAGCGAGCGCATCTGCACATCGCCGCTCATGAAAATCTCGTGCGCCACCTCGGGTGGAATCCATACCGCGCGACTCGGCGGAATCACCCACGCCCCCGATTGCGTGACCACACGCATGATCCCGCTGACGGCATACAGCAGTTGCGCCTCGCGATGCAGGTGCAGCGGCTGGTGCGCGCCATCCAGATAATCCCGAGGGTAGGCGCTCACCGGGCCGTGTTCGAAGTGGCTGATTAACATGTCTGATTTGATGAGTTGCTTGGCAGGAATGCGCTTTACGGCCAACTTAGCATAAGCGCCACACAACAACGTAAAGCGTGCCGCCATGAATCAATCCCGTAATGTCATCCGCTACATCAACGCCGCCCATGTGATCGATCACATGTTCATGCTTATTTTTCCCGCCGCCGTGCTCGGCATGACTCAAGCGTTCGGTCTCGATTACGCCGCGCTGATCGGCCTGTCGCTGGGCGGCTTCATTGCCTTCGGCGCCTGTTCGCTGCCCGCTGGTTGGCTTGGTGATCACTGGAGTCGGCGGCAGATGATGCTGGTGTTTTTCTTCGGCATCGGCGCCTCGGCGATCTTTACCGGCCTGAGTAACAGTCCGACGATGCTGGTGATCGGCCTGACCCTGATCGGTATTTTCGCTGCGATCTATCACCCGGTGGGCACGGCGATGCTGGTGGCCTACGCGCAAAACCGTGGCCGTGAAATCGGCATCAACGGCATGTGGGGCAATCTTGGCGTGGCGTTTTCGGCGCTGATCACCGGTTTGCTGGTGGCGCAGTTCGGCTGGCGCTCAGCGTTCCTGTTACCGGGGGCGGTGGCGATTGTGCTGGGTTTTGGCTTCGCCTTGCAGGTGCGTGAGGAACCGATTCCGAAGCGTGCGCACACACCACTCAAAGGCGCCGCCGGCCAGCGTATCTCGATGATGATGGTGTTCGGCGTGCTGGCGTTGGCCACGGCTACCGGCGGCGTGGTGTTCAACGCCACCACCATGACCTATCCGAAGCTGTTTCAGGAACGTTTGCATGAGCTGTTCGCCTCGCCGCAAACCCTCGGCGTGGTGGTCAGTCTGGCCTATGCCTTTGGTGCGGTTGCGCAGTTGAGCATCGGTCGAGTGCTGCATCGGCTCAGCCTGAAATGGCCGTTCATTGTCCTGACGCTGTGCCAGGCACCGCTGCTGTTTGCGCTGGCCTATGCCGACGGCTGGGCGGTGATCGCCCTCGGTGCGGCGTTCATGTTCGTGGTGTTCGGGCAGGTAACAGTGAACGATGCGATGGTTGCCAACTTCGTCGCCCCACAGTGGCAATCACGGGTGTTCGCCCTGCGTTACTGTTTATCGTTCGGTGCCAGTGCGACGGCGATTCCGCTGATTTCCTATGTCGAACCGCGCCATGGTTTTGTAGGCCTGTACTTGATTCTTGCGGGTTTCGGCGCGTTGACCTTCCTCGCTGCGGTGGTTTTCCCACGCACGCCTTCCGAGGAGGCAGTAGGACAAACCGCCTGATCGATGACGAAAACCGGCAAATGCTGGCGCAAAGCTAGCATTTGTACGGCTTTGCAAATCATTCCTTTGGCTGATTTGGCTGGCGTATAAGGGTTCTAGAGTACCAATCTCTACGCCAACACCGTGCAGTCAGAAAAGGGATTCTTATGTTGCAGACTCGCGTCATTCCCCCGGCCGATGGGGCCTACCAGTATCCATTGCTGATCAAACGGCTGCTGATGTCCGGTGCCCGTTACGAGAAAACCCGCGAGATCATTTACCGCGACCAGATTCGCTATAGCTACCCGACCCTGATCGAGCGCGTGGCGCGGTTGGCCAACGTGCTGACGACGGCCGGTGTGAAGGCCGGTGACACCGTGGCGGTGATGGACTGGGACAGTCACCGTTACCTGGAATGCATGTTCGCGATACCGATGATTGGCGCGGTGATCCACACGATCAACGTGCGCCTGTCGCCGGAGCAGATCCTTTACACCATGAACCACGCCGAGGACCGCTTTGTGCTGGTCAACAGCGAGTTTGTCGGCCTCTACCAGGCGATCGCACCGCACCTGACCACGGTCGAGAACACCCTGCTGCTGACCGATCTGCCAGAGAAAACCGCCGATCTGCCGAATCTGGTCGGCGAGTACGAGCAACTGCTGGCGGCGGCGAGTACGCAGTACGATTTCCAGGACTTCGACGAAAATTCGGTCGCCACCACGTTCTACACCACCGGCACCACCGGCAACCCGAAAGGCGTGTATTTCACCCACCGGCAACTGGTGCTGCACACCATGGGCGTGTCGACGATCATGGGCTCCATCGACAGCGTGCGCTTGCTCGGCACCAACGATGTGTACATGCCGATCACCCCGATGTTCCACGTTCACGCCTGGGGTCTGCCGTACGTGGCGACCATGCTTGGCCTTAAGCAGGTTTATCCGGGGCGCTACGATCCTGAGTTTCTCGTGGAGTTGTGGCGCAAAGAGAAGGTCACCTTCTCCCACTGCGTGCCAACCATTCTGCAAATGCTGCTTAACGCCAAGGGCGCACAAGGCACCGATTTCGGCGGCTGGAAAATCGTCATTGGCGGCAGTGCGCTCAATCGCACGCTTTACGAAACCGCCAAGGCGCGGGGCATTCAGCTGACTGCCGCGTATGGCATGTCGGAAACGGGTCCGCTGGTGTCCTGTGCGCACCTCAATGACGAGTTGATGGCCGGCACCGAAGACGAACGCACCACTTACCGGATCAAGGCCGGTGTACCGGGGCCGCTGGTGGAAGCGGCGATTGTCGACGGCGAGGGTAACTTTCTCCCGGCCGATGGCGAGACCCAAGGCGAATTGGTGCTGCGCGCGCCGTGGCTCACCGAGGGCTATTTCAACGAGCCGCAGAAGGGTGCCGAGCTCTGGGCTGGCGGCTGGCTGCATACCGGCGATGTCGCCACGCTCGACAGCATGGGCGTGATCGACATCCGCGACCGCATCAAGGATGTGATCAAGACCGGCGGCGAGTGGATCTCCTCGCTGGACCTCGAAGACCTGATCAGCCGTCACGTCGCGGTACGCGAAGTAGCAGTGGTGGGCATCGCCGATCCGCAGTGGGGCGAGCGTCCGTTTGCCTTGCTGGTGATCCGCGAAGGGCACGTGATCGGGGCGCGCGAGCTCAAGGAACACCTCAAGCCGTTCGTGGAATTGGGCCACCTGAGCAAGTGGGCGATTCCGAGTCAGATTGCCCTTGTTACCGAAATTCCCAAGACCAGTGTCGGCAAGCTCGACAAGAAGCGCATCCGCCTCGACATCACCGAATGGCAGGCCAACAACAGCACCTTCCTCTCGACACTTTGAGTGTCTGCTGGCGCGCCGAAAACGGCGCGCCAGACCCACCAAGCAAGCGCTTGGCTTGTGAAATCGAAAAATTAGGCCATCCTTGCCGTGCCGACATGCGTCGGACTGGCGAAAGGACTGTTCCAGAGTGGCCGGCAGCTGCAAATCACACTTTAGAGGGATCAAGCAGTACCACCTGCTGGCTATAGTCCGCTCAAGGATTTTTAAGAACGGGGCACACGCACAAATCGGGGCGATGCATCTTTGGAGTGACGTCGGGCTGTCTCTGGCACCCGGTCCTTCGGACGTTTTTAAAAGTACTCACTGCCATAACAATAATGCACATGGAGTAGCGTCGATGACCTCAGTAAACCAGTTCTGGCGCCGGGCGAAACTGCCTCTGGCAGTCAGTCTTGCCTCTTCGCTCGCCGGGCCCGCATTCGGCGTCAGTTTCAACGTCGGTGAAATCGAAGGCCAGTTCGACTCGTCCCTGTCGATCGGTGCCAGTTGGTCTACTCAGAGCCCGAACAAGAACCTGATCGGCGTCAACAACGGCGGCCACGGCCTGTCGCAGACGTCCGATGACGGTCACGCCAACTTCAAGAGCGGTGAAACCTTTTCGAAGATCTTCAAGGGCATCCATGACCTTGAACTGAAATACGGCGACACCGGTGTGTTCGTCCGTGGCAAATACTGGTACGACTTCGAACTCAAGGATGAAAGCCGCGAGTTCAAGGACATCAGCGACTCGGGTCGCAAAGAGGGCGCCAAGTCGTCCGGCGGGCAGATCCTCGACGCCTTCGTTTACCACAACTATTCGATTGCCGATCAGCCGGGCTCCGTGCGTCTGGGCAAGCAGGTCGTGAGCTGGGGTGAAAGTACCTTCATCGGCGGCGGCATCAACTCGATCAACCCGATCGACGTTTCCGCGTTCCGTCGTCCGGGCGCCGAGATCAAGGAAGGCCTGATCCCGGTCAACATGTTCTACGTATCGCAGAGCCTCACCGAAAACCTGTCGGCCGAAGCGTTCTATCAGCTGGAATGGGACCAGACCGTCGTCGACAACTGCGGCACGTTCTTCTCGCAGCCGGACATCGTGGCCGACGGTTGCAACGACAACCTGCGCGTGCTGAACAAGCGTTCGCAAATCCCGGCCATCGCTTTGGGGCCATTGGCGGCCAACGGTGTCAACGTCAACGAAGAAGGCGTTCTGGTGCGCCGTGGTCCGGACCGCGATGCCCGTGACAGCGGCCAGTGGGGCGCGTCCTTCAAGTACATGTACGAGCCGCTCGATACCGAGTTCGGCGCCTACTTCATGAACTACCACAGCCGTGCGCCGATCTTCAGCGCCACCGGTGCTCCGCAATCGGTCTACAACACCGCGCGCGCTCTGCCGGGGCCGTTTGCGGCACTTGCACCACTGCTGGTCGCGGGCAACTCGAACTACTTCATCGAATATCCAGAAGACATTCGCCTCTACGGTCTGAGCTTCTCCACCACTCTGCCTACCGGTACGGCGTGGAGCGGTGAGATCAGCTACCGTCCAAACGCGCCGGTACAACTGAACTCCACCGACATTCTGTTCGCCGGTGTGCGTCCGATCGGCGGTGCACTGACCAACGCATCGATACTCAATGGTGTGCCGGGTCAGGACCTGCATGGCTACGAGCGCAAGGAAATCACCCAGATCCAGACGACGTTCACGCACTTCTTCGATCAGGTCATGGGCGCCAGCCGTCTGACCCTCGTCGGTGAAGTCGGCGCGACCTACGTCGGCGGGCTGGAAAGCCGTTCCGACAAGCGTTATGGCCGCGATCCGGTGTATGGCCCGGGTGAATTGCCAGCCACTGGCACAACCGACACCTGCGCCAACATTCTCAACGCCAGCACCATCAACGGGGCCGGGCCGGGTTCGCCGCAGAACAACCGCAGCCGCAATTGCGATAACGACGGCTTCACCACCTCAATGTCGTGGGGCTACCGTGGTCGCGCCATCTGGGAATACAACGACGTCTTTGCCGGTGTGAACCTCAAGCCGAACGTGGCCTGGTCGCACGACGTCAGCGGTTACTCGCCAGGCCCTGGCGGCAACTTCGAGGAAGGTCGCAAAGCGGTCAGCCTGGGTGTTGATGCCGAATACCAGAACACCTACACCGCGAGCCTGGCTTACACCAACTTCTTTGACGGCAAGTACACCACTGTGGATGACCGCGACTTCGTTGCGCTCAGCTTCGGCGTGAACTTCTAAGCACTGCATTCAGGACGAACGAATTTATGAAAATAACAAAGAGTCTGTTCCACGCCGGTGTTCTGGGTCTGTCGCTGCTGGCGACCGGCGTCATGGCCGCGGTGCCTGCTGCCGAAGCCGATAAACTGGGCAAGAGCCTGACGCCGATGGGCGCGGAAATGGCCGGCAATGCCGACAATTCGATCCCGGCGTGGAAGCCGCTGGCGAAAAACGCCGGCACGGTCGATGCGCGTGGTTTCCTGTCCAACCCTTACGCCAGTGAACAACCGCTGTTCACCATCACTGCCAAGGATGTCGACAAGTACAAGGACAAGCTGGCGCCGGGTCAATACGCGATGTTCAAGCGTTACCCGGAGACCTTCAAGATGCCGGTGTACCCGTCACACCGCGGCGCGACCGTGCCGGATGACGTGTTTGCCGCCATCAAGAAAAACGCCACCACCACCAACCTGGTGTCCGGCGGCAACGGTCTGGAGAACTTCGACACGGCAGTGCCGTTCCCGATTCCGAAAAGCGGTGTGGAAGTCATCTGGAACCACATCACCCGCTATCGCGGCGGCAGCGTGACCCGTCTGGTAACCCAGGCCACGCCGCAACCGAACGGCTCGTACAGCCTGGTGTACTTCCAGGATCAGTTCGTGTTCCGCGACAAGATGAAGGACTACGACCCGAAAAACCCGGGCAACATCCTGTTCTACTTCAAGCAGAAAGTGACCGCGCCAGCGCGTCTGGCCGGTGGTGTGCTGCTGGTGCACGAAACCCTCGATCAGGTGAAGGAGCCACGTTCGGCGTGGGTCTACAACGCCGGTCAGCGCCGTGTGCGTCGGGCGCCACAAGTGTCCTACGACGGCCCGGGTACTGCGGCGGATGGCCTGCGTACCTCCGACAACCTCGACATGTTCAACGGTGCACCGGATCGCTACGACTGGAAACTCGAAGGCAAGAAAGAGATGTACATCGCCTCCGACAGCTACAAGCTCGACGATCCGAAACTGAAATACGCCGACATCATCAAGGCCGGCCACATCAACCAGGACCTGGCGCGTTACGAGCTGCGCCGCGTCTGGCATGTGGTAGCAACCCTGAAGGAAGGTCAGCGTCACATCTACGCCAAGCGTGACTTCTACATCGACGAAGACACCTGGCAGGCAGCAGTGATCGACCACTATGACGGTCGTGGTCAACTGTGGCGCGTTGCTGAAGCACACGCCGAGAACTACTACGACAAGCAAGTGCCGTGGTATGCCCTGGAAACCCTTTACGACCTGCAGTCCGGCCGCTATCTGGCACTGGGCATGAAGAACGAAGAGAAGAGTGCGTATGACTTCGGCTTCACTGCCACCACCAGCGACTTCACCCCGGCCGCATTGCGTCAGGATGGTGTTCGCTAAACCGCTGTAAAACCGAGGCCGCATCCTCGTGAAAACGCCCCGACTGGTTCGGGGCGTTTTTTTTTGCGCGGCCTCCGCGCCTTCGAACCGCTTTTGTAGGAGCTGCCGAAGGCTGCGATCTTTTGATCTTTTGTTTGGACCGTGGGTTTTGGGGGCATATCCGTTGCTGTGGCTGGGGCCTCTGGCGGTTTCGCTCTTACAGCGAGTCCCTTTTTCAAACGCCGGAGTGCCGGCCCAGCAAAAAGGAACCAAAAGGCTTGGCCCCCGGCGTACGGCACTTCGCTTAGGCTCGGTGTTCCCTCGCTACGGTGTTCATCCGGGGGCATCGCCTACGGTTTGCTTCGCTGCACCTCCTCTCGATGTATGCGGCTACGCCGCACGGCGCTGCGCGCCTGCCCCGGATGAACACCTTCGCTCGGCCTGCCGATGGGGGCGAAAATCAAAAGCCAGATCAAAAGCCAGATCAAAAGCAGGAGCCAAAGCAGATCAAAAGATCGCAGCCTTCGGCAGCTCCTACAGGTCGAAATGGGGGGGAATGGCGCATTCTGGAAAGACTTTTGTAGCCATTTGTAGCAGCAACCTTCATTCCCGGTACGTTTAAGGCTAGTCTGCGGACATCTGCAACGCCGCCAACAGCAATTCGAACAAGAGCCGGCCATGACTGATCTGTCCCCACTTCCGGGTCCCGCAAGCGTTGCCGTCGCGGCACTGGACGGGCGTTTTTTTCGCCCTCCGTTGCCCGACGGCTACGTCTTGCGACCACGCCTTTGCGAGCGCCTGCAGGCCGGGCTCGGTGGCCGACTGTTGCTGGTCAGCGCCCCCGCCGGGTTCGGCAAGAGCTCGCTGGCGGTGGAGTTCTGTCAGAGTCTGCCGACGCACTGGCAAAGCCTCTGGCTGGGCCTGAGCCCGCGCGACAGCGACCCCGGACGCTTTCTTGAACGTTTGCTTGAAGGCTTGCAGGACTACTTTCCGCAACTGGGCAGTCGCGCACTCGGCCTGCTGAAAATGCGCCAACGCCATCAGCCATTTGCCTTCGAAGAATGGCTCGACGGCTTGCTCGATGAACTGACCCTGAACCTCGATTCCGCTGCACCATTGCTGCTGGTGCTCGACGATTATCATCTCGCCCAAGGCCCGGTGCTCGATCGCTGCCTGCAATTTTTCCTCAACCATCTGCCTGATGGCTTGCTGGTGATGGTCACCAGCCGCCAGCGTCCGGACTGGCATCTGGCACGCTTGCGTCTGTCCCGGCAGTTGCTGGAACTGCATGAGGCGGATCTGCGCCTGACCCACGACGAAGCCCTGACCTTGCTCAATCGCCACAGCAGCTCACTGCGCGGAGAAGCCCTCGAGAGTCTTATCCTGCGCAGTGAGGGCTGGGTCGCCGGTTTGCGTTTCTGGCTGCTGGCGGTGTCCGAGGCGGGCAGCGATGCCGCATTGCCACAAGCGCTGAACGGCGGGGAAGGGCTGATACGCGACTATCTGCTGGAAGAAGTCATCGACTGTCTGCCAGCCGAAGTGCAAGCCTTTCTCTATGACACGGCACCGCAAGAGCGCTTCTGCAGCGAACTGTGCGATACCGTGCGCGAAGCCCATGACAGCGCCGAGATCCTGCGTTTCCTGTTGGCGCATCAGGTCTTTCTGGTGCCGCTGGACGAACACGGCCACTGGTATCGCTATCACCATTTGTTCTCGGACCTGCTGCGCAGCCGGCCGATTGCGCAAGCGATGGTGCCGACGGCCACGCTGCATCTGCGTGCCTGTCGCTGGTTCAACGCCCAAGGCTTGCTCGACGAGGCGGTAGAACAGGCGTTACGCGCAGGCCACCTCGATGTGGCGGCAAATCTGGTGCAAAACCTTTCCGAGGAGCAACTGCTGGCCGAGCAAAACGTCGGCATGTTGCTGCGCTGGAAGATGGACTTGCCCGACAGCCTGCTGATCAGCACGCCGCGTTTGATCGTGTTGTACAGCTGGGCGCTGGGGTTGGCCTGTCAGCTCGATGCCGCCGAAGAGTTGTCCAGCCACCTGAGCCGTTTCCTGCCGGCACCTTCTGCCACCGCGCAGAAGTCGATGCTGGCGCAATGGCTGGCATTGAGCGGAATCATTGCCCGCGGTCGCGGCCATCGTGAGCTGACGATCAGATATTGCACCGAGGCCCTGGAAAGCCTGCCGGCCAAACGCTATGGCCAACGGCTGATGTGTTTATCGACCCTGTCCAATCTGGCCATTGCCGACGGCGATCTGTGGCGTGCACGCGGTCTTAACCGTGAATCCCTTGAACTGGCGCAACGGGTCGGCAATCCACTGTTCGAAGCTTTGGCCCATTACGACCGTGCACGGGTGTTGCAATCGCGTGGTGAAATTCTGCGCGCACTCGATGAAGTCCATCAGGGCCTAGAGCGCTTGCGTGGCTTGTCGCCACAACGTCTGTACGCGGTGCGCGCACGGCTGACGTTGTATGAGGGTTTTCTGTTGGCCATGCGCTTGCAGCCTCAGGCGGCACGCGTGCGGTTGTTGGCCGGAATCGGCGAGGCACGCGCCTGTCGCGATATCAGCGTGTTGATCGGCCACTGCGTGATCGCTCGACTGGATGGCAGCAGTGGCGAGTTCGCCAAGGCCTTTGCCGAGCTCGCCGAAGCCGAACGCCTGATGCACATCTGGGATGTGCCGCCGATCTACTACCTGGCGATGATCACGCTGGTCAAATGCGAGCTGTGGCTGGCCCAGGGCCGTACTGATCTGGCAGAAGCGTGGCTCGCGCGGTTGGGACAGACGTACACGGGAGAACGCGCCGCCGCACCACCGGAATTTCATCCACAACTGCCGCTGCATGTGGAGCTGCAACAGGCGTTGCTTGACATGATTCAGGGGCAACCGATGCTCGCCGAAGGGCGGTTGAATGTGTTGCATGAAAACGGCCAGCAAACCGGCCGGCAGTTGCTCAGTGTCATGGCACTGACGCAGAAAGTGGCGTTGCTGCTGGTGGGGGGGCGTGAGCCGGAGGCCAGAAAAGCACTGAGTCAGGCGCTGGAGGCGGCAACCGGCGGCGTGGCGCAGCCATTCGATCTGCTGGTGAAGGAGCATGGCGACTGGTTGCGCGGGCAATTGGTCGCGATCGCTTCGACAGCCGTCAGTCAGCAATTGCTGGAACACCTGCCTCTTCCCGCTGCGCGTCCCGTCGCTGAGGGTTCGGTGGCCGAACAACTCAGCAGTCGAGAACTGGCCGTCCTGCGCCTGATTGCTCAAGGCTGTTCGAATCAGCAGATCAGCGAGCAATTGTTCATTTCCCTGCACACCGTGAAAACCCACGCCAGCCATATCAACAGCAAGCTGGGGGTTGAGCGGCGCACACAGGCAGTGGCGCGGGCCAAAGAGCTGGGGTTAATGATCTAGCGACGGTAAAATTGCGGTTTTTCCGGTTCCGGCCGTTGTTGACTATTTTTCCAGGATTACCTCCTATGACCGTTCCAGGCTCAGCGCTGATCCGCGAAACCTTCCCCGTCGGCCCGCTCCAGTGCAATTGCACGATCATCGGCGATCCGGTCACCAAGAAAGCCATCGTCGTCGATCCCGGCGGCAACCCCGATCTGATCATGGCGCGCCTCGATGCGCATGGCCTGAAAGTCGTCAGCATCATCCACACCCACGCGCATCTCGATCACTTCCTCGCTTCCGGGCAGATGAAAGAGAAGACCGGCGCGACCCTGCATTTGCACAAGGAAGACCAGTTCCTCTGGGACAACCTCGAAATGCAGTGCCAGATGTTCGGTGTGCCATACATCCCGGTGCCATCGCCCGATCGCTGGTTAAGCGACGATGAAGAACTGGCCTGCGGTTGCGGCGTGGCCCTGCATACGCCGGGACATACACCCGGTTCCATGAGCTTTTGGTTTTCCGAGGCTAAGCTGTTGATAGCCGGCGATACGTTGTTTCGTCGCGGCGTAGGGCGCACGGATTTGTGGGGCGGCGATCAGGCGACCATTGTGCGCTCGATCAAGCAGCGGCTGTACACGCTGGACGAGGATGCGACAGTGGTGACCGGACATGGGCCGGACACGCGTCTGGGTGACGAAATGCGCGAAAACCCGTTTGTGCGCGCCTGAATATTTTGTCACGAGTGCCCGGCGGAATTTTTGTGCATTGTCATGATCCAACGCCCGCGCAGGTCCATTTTACCCAGTGGCCGCTGCACCACAGAATGCGAAAAACCAGGAGCTCTCCATGTTCACCAAGCGTCGTTTGATTATTGTCGCTACTGCCGTGGCCTTGCTGTCCGGCTGCGCCTCGCCTAACCCGTATGACAATCAGGGCCAGGCTGACAGCGGCTCTCAAGGCATGAGCAAAACCGCCAAATACGGCGGCCTCGGTGCACTTGCCGGCGCACTGGCCGGTGCCGCCATCGGTCACGACAACCGCGGCAAAGGCGCATTGATCGGCGCCGCTGTGGTCGGTGCTTCCGCTGCCGGTTACGGTTACTACGCCGACCAGCAAGAAAAGAAACTGCGCGCGAGCATGGCCAACACTGGCGTTGAAGTGCAGCGCCAGGGCGATCAGATCAAGCTGATCATGCCGGGCAACATCACATTCGCTACCGATTCGGCGAACATCGCCTCCAGCTTCTATCAGCCGCTGAACAACCTTGCGGGCTCGTTGAAAGAGTTCAGCCAGAACCAGATCGAAATCGTTGGCTATACCGACAGCACGGGCAGCCGCCAGCACAACATGGACCTGTCCCAGCGTCGTGCGCAGAGCGTGGCGACTTACCTGACCTCGCAAGGTGTCAGCGGTGCCAATCTGTCGGCCCGTGGCGCCGGTCCGGATAACCCGATTGCCAGCAACGGTGACGTGAATGGCCGGGCGCAGAACCGTCGCGTTGAAGTCAACCTGAAGGCGATTCCGGGTCAGCAGTATGGTGGTCAGCAGCAACAGCAGCCGGGTACGGTTCAGCAGTATCCGTAAGCGCTTGCCCGAATGAAGAAATGCCCGGTCCGGTGATCGGGCATTTTTTTGTCTGGCCTGTTATGGCCTCATCGCGAGCAGGCTCACTCCTACAGGGGAATGCATTTCAAAATGTAGGAGTGAGCCTGCTCGCGATGGCGATCAAATAGGCCCCACAAAACTATCAGACACAAAAAAGCCCCCGGGACACATCACTGTCCGGGGGCTTTTTGTTTGTCAGCGAAGGCTGATTACTTCTTCAGACCATAGTGCTCATCGAGCATGCCCGGCGAGTTCGGGGTCTTCGGTGCGTAGTCGCGCGGTGGCTCCTGATCGCGCGGTGGCGTCAGGCGTTCACGTGGCGCGACTGCCGCGTCAGCGTGCAGGGCAGCGATCAGGCGCTGGCGGGTCTGCTCGTCCAGGGCCAGACGATTGGCGCCCTCGGCGAGATGATCCTGCACTTCCTGATAGCTCTGGGTCAGCTTCTTGACCAGCATCGCGGTGCTGTTGAAGTGGGTGACCACCTCGTTTTGATAACTGTCGAAACGCTCCTGGATATCATCCAGTTGACGCTGCGTACGGCTCGGCGCGGCGTTCGGCGCAACGCGCGCGATCAGGAATCCAATGGCGACACCCACAACCAGGGCAAGAGTCGGTAACAACCAAACTAAGAGCGAGTGTTCCACGAGTCCTTCCTCTATAAACGGCTTTGCTTTACGTTAACGGCTCGAACCTGCGCTGTATACCGCGATTCACTCGCAATAGATTGGCACAGACAATTTGCTAGACGAGTCGACCCGATTCGAGGTCACGGAGTTCCTTCCTTGCTGATGCGTGAAACCCCTGTAGTGATTGACGGCCCGGTGGGTCAACTTGAGTCTCTGTACCTGGATAACGAGCAGCCAATCGGCATTGCGCTGATCTGTCATCCGAACCCGGTGCAGGGCGGCACCATGCTCAACAAGGTCGTCTCGACCCTGCAGCGCACCGCGCGCGACGCGGGCCTGATCACCTTGCGCTTCAACTATCGCGGCGTCGGTGCCAGCGAAGGTTCGCACGACATGGGCACCGGTGAAGTCGACGATGCTCAGGCTGCCGCTGCATGGCTGCGTGAAAAACACCCGGATCTGCCGCTGACCCTGTTCGGTTTTTCCTTCGGTGGATTTGTTGCAGCAAGTCTCGGCGGTCGTCTCGAAGCGCAGGGCGTGCAGCTCAAGCACCTGTTCATGGTCGCCCCGGCGGTAATGCGTCTGGGCGAGCAGGATCAACTGCCGCAGCAGGGTGAACTCACGGTGATCCAGCCGGAAACCGACGAAGTCATCGATCCGCAGCTGGTTTACGACTGGTCGGAAAAACTCCAGCGCCCCCATGAGCTGCTGAAAGTGGCAGAATGCGGACACTTTTTTCATGGCAAGCTGACCGATCTCAAGGATCTGCTCCTGCCGCGTCTCTCGAATTGATTGCAGTCTGACAAGCGATTACCCATGACGAACCGTACCCGAATCCTCACCGGCATCACCACCACCGGCACGCCGCACCTGGGCAACTACGCCGGCGCCATCCGCCCGGCGATCCTTGCCAGCCGCGACAGCAATGCCGATTCGTTCTACTTTCTGGCCGACTACCACGCCCTGATCAAATGCGATGACCCGCTGCGCATCCAGCGCTCGCGTCTGGAAATCGCCGCGACCTGGCTGGCCGGTGGCCTCGATGTCGACCGCGTGACCTTCTACCGCCAGTCCGACATCCCGGAAATCCCTGAGCTGACCTGGCTGCTGACCTGCGTCGCGGCCAAGGGCCTGCTCAACCGTGCGCACGCTTACAAGGCCTCGGTGGACAAGAACGTCGAAACCGGTGAAGACCCGGATGCCGGCATCACCATGGGCCTCTACAGCTACCCGGTGCTGATGGCGGCGGACATCCTGATGTTCAACGCGCACAAGGTGCCGGTCGGTCGCGACCAGATCCAGCACGTGGAAATGGCCCGCGATATCGGCCAGCGCTTCAACCACTTGTTCGGTCAGGGCAAAGAATTTTTCACCATGCCTGAAGCACTGATCGAGGAAAGCGTGGCGACGTTGCCAGGCCTCGACGGTCGCAAGATGTCGAAGAGCTACGACAACACCATCCCGTTGTTCTCCAGCGCCAAAGAAATGAAGGATGCGATCTCGCGGATCGTCACCGACTCCAAAGCGCCAGGCGAAGCCAAGGATCCTGACAACTCGCACCTGTTCACCCTGTTCCAGGCCTTCGCCACGCCAGCGCAGGCTGACGAATTCCGCAGCGAACTGTTGGGCGGTCTGGGTTGGGGCGAGGCGAAGAATCGTCTGTTCCAGTTGCTCGACAACGATCTAGGCGAAGCGCGCGACAAGTATCACCAGTTGATCGAGCGTCCGGCGGATCTGGAAGACATCCTGCAGATCGGCGCCAAGAAGGCCCGTGCGGTGGCAACGCCGTTCCTCAACGAATTGCGCGAAGCCGTTGGCCTGCGCTCCTTCGTCAATCAGGTTCAGGTTGCCGCGACCACCAAGAAGAAAGCCGCGAAAGCCGCACGTTTCGTCAGCTTCCGCGAAGACGACGGCAGCTTCCGTTTCCGTCTGCTGGCGGCCGATGGCGAGCAACTGCTGTTGTCGCGCAACTTCGCCGACGGCAAAACCGCAGGGCAGGTGACCAAGCAACTGCAATCCGGCCAGCCGCTGGACGTACGCAGCGAAGATCTGAGCTTCAGCGTGTGGCTGGAAGGTGAGTGCGTTGGCGACAGCCCGGCATTCGCCGACGCTGCTGCGCGGGACGCGGCCATTGAGGCGCTGCGCGTTGCGCTGACCCCGGTTCAGGACTAATCGGCGGCACGGTCCGACCAAGGGCCGATTGCCATTCCCACGGGCCGTCGCTACAGTGACGGCCCGTTTTTGTTGCCTTGCTAACGAATTATGACGCCCCTAGAACGATACCAAGCTGATCTGAAACGCCCGGACTTCTTCCATGACGCCGCGCAGGAAACTGCTGTGCGTCACTTGCAGCGTCTGTACGAGGATCTGATCGCCGCCGATCAGAACAAGCCGGGTCTGCTGAGCAAACTGTTCGGCAAAAAAGATCAGACGCCGGTCAAGGGCCTGTATTTCTGGGGCGGCGTAGGTCGCGGCAAGACTTACCTGGTCGACACCTTCTTCGAAGCGCTGCCGTTCAAGGAAAAGACCCGCACCCACTTCCACCGCTTCATGAAGCGCGTGCACGAAGAAATGAAAACCCTCGGCGGCGAAAAAAACCCGCTGACCATCATCGCCAAGCGCTTCGCGACCGAGTCGCGGGTGATCTGCTTCGATGAATTCTTCGTCTCCGACATCACCGACGCGATGATCCTCGGCACGCTGATGGAAGAGCTGTTCAAAAATGGCGTGACCCTGGTCGCGACCTCTAACATCGTTCCGGATGGCTTGTACAAGGACGGTCTGCAACGCGCGCGTTTCTTGCCGGCGATTGCGCTGATCAAGCAGAACACCGAGATCGTCAACGTCGACAGCGGCGTCGACTACCGTCTGCGTCACCTCGAACAAGCCGAGCTGTTCCACTATCCGCTCGACGAAGCCGCTCACGAAAGCCTGCGCAAGAGCTTCAAGGCGCTGACGCCGGAATGCACTGCCGCGGTCGAAAACGATGTGCTGATGATCGAGAACCGCGAAATCCGTGCCCTGCGCACGTGCGATGACGTGGCCTGGTTCGACTTCCGCGAACTGTGCGACGGCCCGCGTAGCCAGAACGACTACATCGAACTGGGCAAGATCTTCCACGCCGTGCTGCTCAGCGGTGTCGAGCAGATGAGCGTCACCACCGACGACATCGCCCGCCGCTTCATCAACATGGTCGACGAATTCTACGACCGTAACGTGAAGTTGATCATTTCGGCTGAAGTCGAGCTGAAGGATCTGTACACCGGCGGCCGCTTGAATTTCGAATTCCAGCGCACGCTGAGCCGTTTGCTAGAGATGCAATCGCACGAATTCCTGTCGCGGGCGCACAAGCCTTAAGCTGATTTTCGGCAAATAAAAAGGGCCTGCAATTGCAGGCCCTTTTTTATGTCCAGAATTCACCGCAATACCCTGTAGGAGTGAGCCTGCTCGCGATAGCGGTGTATCAGTCACATAAATGCTGCATGGACGGACTCAATTGCGAGCAGGCTCACTCCTACATGGGTTTGTGTGTGGGCAGAGGGTTATGCAGCCTGCTGGAACTGCTGCCGATACTGGTTCGGCGACAGCTCGGTGTGCTGGCGGAACAGCCGCGCAAAGAAGCTCGCGTCGTCGTAACCGACCTCATAACTGATGGTCTTGATGCTCTTGCGGCTGCCGGACAGCAAGCCTTTCGCCGTCTCGATGCGCAGCCGTTGCAAGTAATGCAGCGGTTTGTCACCGGTGGCTGTCTGGAAGCGCCGCATGAAGTTGCGGATGCTCATACCGTGCTCGCGTGCCACGTCTTCGAAGCGGAACTTGTCGGCGAAGTGTTCTTCGAGCCAGTGCTGGATCTGCAGGATGATCACGTCCTGGTGCAGCTTCTGCCCACCGAAACCGATACGTCCCGGCGCATAGCTACGCTGCACTTCGTAGAGAATGTCGCGGGCCACGGCTTGTGCGACGTTGGCCCCGCAAAAGCGCTCGATCAAGTAGATGTAAAGATCGCAGGCTGAGGTGGTGCCGCCAGCGCAATACAAATTGTCGGCGTCGGTCAGGTGCTTGTCCTGATTGAGATAGACCTTGGGAAAACGCTCGGCGAAGGCATTGAAGAATCGCCAGTAGGTGGTCGCTTCCTTGCCGTTGAGCAGGCCGGCCTCGGCCAGCCAGAACACCCCGGTGGCTTCGCCGCACAACACCGCGCCACGGGCGTGCTGTTCACGCAGCCACGGCAGGACTTGCGGATAACGGCTGCACAGCGTGTCGAAATCGTCCCAAAACGCCGGGAGGATAATGACATCGGCGTTTTCCAGGCCGCCGTCGACCGGCATCACGACGTCACTGAAGCTGTTCACCGGTTTGCCGTCGGGGCTGACCAGGCGTGTTTCGAACGCCGGAGTCAGGCCGTGGCCCAGTTGTTTGCCATAACGCAGGCTAGCCAGATGGAAGAAATCCTTGGCTTGCATGAGAGTGGAGGCGAAAACCCGGTCGATTGCCAGGATGCTGACGCGCCGCAAGGGCGTGGAGACTTGCTTGGACATAATTCAACTTTTGTTTTGTTTTTATAAGGGAAAGTGGTCACCAGACGGCTGGATCGTCTTATTTTTTGTCGGATGTGTCCAGTGTCCTGTGTCAGAGGGGAGGCTTAGTCTCTGAAGGTCATCTCCCTCCAACAAGAAAGAAAGGTGCCGCATGATCCCCAGAACCTTGTTCAGCTCCGAGCACGAATTGTTTCGCGACAGCGTACGAACCTTCCTCGAAAAAGAGGCGGTGCCGTTCCATGCGCAATGGGAGAAACAAGGTTATATCGACCGCAAACTGTGGAACAAGGCAGGGGAGGCGGGGATGCTCTGCTCGCACCTGCCGGAAGAGTACGGCGGGTTGGGGGCGGACTTTCTTTACAGTGCGGTGGTGATCGAGGAGGTCGGGCGACTGGGCCTGACCGGCATCGGTTTCTCGCTGCATTCGGACATTGTTGCGCCGTACATCCTGCATTACGGCAGCGAAGCGCTGAAGCACAAATACCTGCCGAAACTGGTTTCGGGCGAGATGGTCACGGCCATCGCCATGACCGAGCCGGGTGCCGGTTCCGACCTGCAAGGCGTGAAGACCACCGCCGTGCTGGACGGTGACGAATATGTGATCAACGGCTCGAAAACCTTTATCACCAACGGCTTTCTAGCGGACCTGGTGATCGTCGTCGCCAAGACCGACCCGAAGGCCGGCGCCAAGGGCACCAGCCTGTTTCTGGTGGAAGCGAATACGCCGGGCTTCGACAAGGGCAAGCGCCTGGAGAAGGTCGGCATGAAGGCGCAGGACACCTCGGAATTGTTCTTCCAGGATGTGCGCGTACCGAAGGAAAACCTGTTGGGGCAGGCTGGGGGAGGGTTTGCTTACCTGATGCAGGAATTGCCGCAGGAGCGTTTGACTGTAGCAATCGGTGGTCTGGCCTCAGCCGAAGCAGCGTTGCAGTGGACGCTGGATTACACCCGCGATCGCAAGGCCTTCGGCAAAGCCATTGCCGACTTCCAGAACACCCGCTTCAAGTTGGCAGAGATGGCCACGGAAATCCAGATCGGCCGGGTGTTCGTCGATAAGTGTCTGGAGCTGCACCTGCAAGGCAAGCTGGACGTGCCGACGGCAGCGATGGCGAAATACTGGGGCACCGATCTGCAATGCAAGGTGCTCGACGAGTGCGTGCAGTTGCATGGTGGCTACGGCTTCATGTGGGAATACCCGGTGGCCCGGGCGTGGGCGGATGCGCGGGTGCAGCGGATCTATGCCGGCACCAATGAAATCATGAAGGAGATCATTGCGCGGTCGCTCTGAAATTCTCGTGACTGTCAGACCGCTATCGCGAGCAGGCTCACTCCTACAGGGAAATGCATTCCATAATGTAGGAGTGAGCCTGCTCGCGATTGGCTCTATGAATCAATCAAGGCGCTGGGTTCGGGTGATCCTTGTGAATCGCCTCGATCCCTTCCAGCACTTCATCCGACAGCTTCAGATCGAAGCTGGCAATGTTGCTGTCCAGTTGTTCAAGCGTGGTCGCCCCAATGATGTTGCTGGTGACAAACGGTTGCTGATTCACAAAAGCCAAGGCCATCTGCGCCGGATCCAGACCGTGTTCACGGGCCAGTGCCACATAGCGGCTGCACGCTGCTTCCGACTGCGCATTGAAATAGCGGCTGAAGCGGCTGTAGAGGCTCAGGCGGCCTTTCGGCGGACGAGCGCCACCTTCATATTTACCCGACAGGAAACCAAACGCCAGCGGCGAATAGGCCAGCAGGCCGCATTGTTCGCGGATGGCGATTTCTGCCAGGCCCACTTCAAAACTGCGGTTGAGCAGGTTGTACGGGTTCTGGATCGACACCGCGCGCGGCCAGCCACGGGCTTCGGCCAGTGCGAGAAAACGCATGGTGCCCCACGGGGTTTCGTTGGACAGGCCGATGTGGCGGATCTTGCCGGCCTTCACCTGTTCGTCGAGCGCTTCGAGGGTGTCTTCGAGCGGCGTCAGGTTGGCTTCGATCTTGTGCTTGTAGCCCAGTTGTCCGAAAAAGTTGGTGCTGCGCTCCGGCCAGTGCAATTGGTATAGGTCGATGTAGTCGGTTTGCAGGCGTTCGAGGCTGGCGTCGACCGCTGCGGTGATGTGCTGGCGGTTGTGGCGCAGGTTTTTGTCGCGGATGTAGTCGATGGTATTGCCCGGGCCGGCGATCTTGCTGGCGAGGATCCAGTCGGCCCGGTCGCCGCGACTTTTGAAATAATTGCCGATGTAGCGCTCGGTGGTGGCGTAAGTTTCGGCTTTCGGCGGCACCGGGTACATCTCGGCGGTGTCGATGAAATTGATCCCGGCTTCCTTGGCCCTTTCTATCTGCGCGAAGGCTTCAGCTTCAGTGTTTTGCTCGCCCCAGGTCATGGTGCCGAGGCAGATTGCACTCACGTTCAGGTCGGTACGGCCTAGCTGGCGATAGTCCATCAGGTGCTCCTTGGGCAAAACAATCATAAAAGCAGGTTGAAATATTTTTCGCAATCTGCATAATTGCCGACCTCTTTCTGCAGTGGAAGTGATGCGCCGCCGCCGAAGAATCTTGCCGTTGAACGGACGCGCCGACCCGAGCCCCCGAAAGCGTCTGTATCCGGCTGCCTTTGACTTGTCAAAGTACGCACTATTCAGTAAGATCCGCCGTCTAATTTACAGGGCGGCCCCTGAGGCTATAAAGAATGAAAACTTTTACTGCTAAACCGGAAACAGTAAAGCGCGACTGGTTTGTCGTCGACGCTGCTGGTCAGACCCTGGGTCGTCTGGCCACCGAAATCGCGAGCCGTCTGCGTGGCAAGCACAAGCCTGAGTACACTCCTCACGTTGACACCGGCGACTACATCGTCGTAATCAATGCTGAGCAGATTCGTGTTACCGGTGCTAAAACCACTGACAAAATGTACTACTCCCACTCCGGTTTCCCGGGCGGCATCAAGTCGATCAACTTTGAAAAGCTGATCGCTAAAGCCCCTGAGCGCGTGATCGAGACCGCGGTTAAAGGCATGCTGCCTAAAAACCCACTGGGTCGCGACATGTACCGTAAGCTGAAAGTCTATGCGGGCGCTGCACACCCACATACTGCTCAGCAGCCCCAAGAACTGAAGTTTTAACGGAATAGTACATTATGTCGGCGACTCAAAATTACGGCACTGGCCGTCGCAAGACCGCAACCGCACGCGTTTTCCTGCGTCCGGGTACTGGTAACATCTCCATCAACAACCGTTCGCTGGAAAACTTCTTCGGCCGTGAAACTGCCCGCATGGTAGTTCGCCAGCCGCTGGAGCTGACTGAGACTGTCGAGAAGTTCGACATCTACGTCACCGTGATCGGTGGTGGTGTAAGTGGTCAAGCTGGCGCAATCCGCCACGGCATCACTCGCGCTCTGATGGACTACGACGAAACCCTGCGTGGCGCTCTGCGCAAAGCTGGCTTCGTTACTCGCGACGCCCGTGAAGTTGAACGTAAGAAAGTTGGTCTGCGTAAAGCGCGTAAGCGTCCGCAGTACTCGAAGCGTTAATTCCGCTTCCGCGTTCAAAAAGAACGCCCGCCTCCTCACGGAAGCGGGCGTTTTTTTTATGCCTGTGATTTATTAAAGAATTGCGCTGCGACAACTTGCCACTTCCGTAGACCCCCTATACTGCAAGGCTTGAGGGTATGAGCTCCGGGTAATTCCCTTGTCAGAATGGGGGCTTTTCATTACCATCTCGGCAAAATTTTTATAAGTAACATTGATTTATTTAGTAGATGCCTGATTTAACAGGCCACAAAAGCTGATGGGAGAGGACTGAATGAGCAATGACGGCGTGAATGCAGGCCGGCGTCGCTTCTTGGTAGCAGCCACATCCGTGGTGGGTGCTGCAGGAGCGGTGGGGGCTGCGGTCCCGTTCGTGGGGTCATGGTTTCCCAGTGCCAAGGCGAAAGCCGCCGGTGCACCGGTGAAAGTGAATGTCAGCAAAATCGAGCCAGGACAGCAGATGATTGCTGAGTGGCGCGGCCAGCCGGTGTTCATTGTCCGCCGTACTACGGAAATCCTGGGGAATCTCAAGAAGATCGAGGGCCAGCTCTCCGATCCGAACTCCAAAAACTCCACGCAACCCACCTATGTCGACCCTGAAACGCGTTCGATCAAGCCGGAAATTCTGCTGCTGATCGGGATCTGCACGCACCTGGGTTGCTCGCCAACCTTCCGTCCCGAAGTGGCACCTGCGGATCTCGGTAAAGACTGGGTCGGTGGCTATTTCTGCCCTTGCCACGGTTCCCACTACGATCTGGCTGGCCGCGTCTACAAGTCGCAACCTGCGCCTTTGAACCTGCCAGTTCCGCCGCATTCCTATGAGACCGATGATCTGATTGTCATTGGCGTCGATACGGAGAAAGCGTGATGAGCAAGTTCATGGATTGGGTTGATGCGCGCTTTCCTGCGACCAAAATGTGGGAAGACCATCTCAGCAAGTATTACGCTCCAAAAAACTTCAACTTCTTCTATTTCTTCGGCTCTTTGGCGCTGCTGGTGCTAGTGAATCAGATCGTCACCGGGGTCTGGCTGACGATGAGCTACACGCCGTCGGCAGAAGAAGCCTTCGCTTCCGTCGAATACATAATGCGTGACGTCGAGTACGGCTCGATCCTGCGCCTGCTGCACTCGACCGGTGCTTCGGCGTTCTTCATCGTGGTTTATCTGCACATGTTCCGTGGTCTGCTCTACGGCTCCTATCAGAAGCCGCGTGAGCTGGTCTGGGTCTTCGGTATGCTGATTTACTTGGCGCTGATGGCCGAAGCCTTCATGGGTTATCTGCTGCCGTGGGGCCAGATGTCCTACTGGGGTGCCCAGGTGATCATCTCGCTGTTCGGTGCGATTCCCGTCATCGGCAACGACCTGACCCAGTGGATTCGTGGTGACTACCTGATCTCCGGAATCACCCTGAACCGCTTCTTCGCCTTGCACGTCGTCGCGCTGCCGATCGTGATTCTCGGTTTGGTGGTGCTGCACATTCTGGCGTTGCACGAAGTCGGTTCGAACAACCCTGACGGCGTCGACATCAAGAAGCACAAAGACGAAAACGGCATCCCGCTGGACGGCATTGCCTTCCATCCGTACTACACCGTGAAAGACATTGTCGGTGTCGTAGTGTTCCTGTTTATCTTCTGTTTCATTGTGTTCTTCTTCCCGGAAATGGGCGGTTACTTCCTCGAAAAACCAAACTTCGAGCAAGCTAACCCGTTCAAGACACCAGAGCACATTGCGCCGGTTTGGTACTTCACACCGTTCTACGCAATCTTGCGTGCGATCCCGGACAAGCTCATGGGCGTGATCGCCATGGGGGCGGCGATTGCGGTGCTGTTTGTGTTGCCGTGGCTCGACCGTAGTCCGGTCAAGTCGATGCGCTACAAAGGCTGGCTGAGCAAAATCTGGCTGCTGGTGTTCTGCATTTCGTTCGTGATTCTCGGCATTCTCGGTGTGCTTGCGCCGACGCCGGAGCGAACCTTGCTGTCGCAGGTCTGCACCTTCCTGTACTTCGCCTACTTCATTCTGATGCCGTTCTACACCCGGCTCGAGAAGACCAAACCGGTTCCGGAAAGGGTGACTGGCTGATGAAAAAGTTATTTTTTGCTCTGATTTTTGCTGCGTTGCCTGTCCTGTCTTTCGCCGCTGAACATGGTGGTCCGGAGCTGGAAAAAGTCGACATCGATGTCTCCGATAAAGCTGCTCTGCAGGATGGTGCGCGCACCTTCGCCAACTATTGCATGGGTTGCCACAGTGCCAAGTTCCAGCGTTACGAGCGGGTTGCCGATGACCTTGGTGTGCCGCACGAACTGATGCTGGAGAAACTGGTGTTCACCGGCGCCAAGATTGGCGATCACATGAACATCGGCATGCAGCCGGCGGACGCCAAGACCTGGTTCGGCGCGGCACCACCGGATCTGACCCTGGTCGCTCGCGTACGCGGCACCGACTGGCTCTACGGTTACCTGAAGTCGTTCTACGAAGATCCGGCACGCCCATGGGGTGTGAACAACAAGGTCTTCCCGAACGTCGGCATGCCTAACGTGCTGGTCGGCCTGCAAGGTCGTCAGGTCGTGGGTTGCAAACAGGTGCAGATCGTCGAAGACGGCAAGAAGCAATATGATCCGCTGACCGGTACGCCTCTGACCCATGAAGCGTGCGATCAACTGACCATCGTGCCGAAATCCGGTGCTCTGAACGAAGAGCAGTTCGATGAGAAGGTCAAGAATCTGGTAACCTTCCTGGCTTACTCGGCTAACCCGGTTAAGCTGCAACATCAGCGCATCGGTACTTATGTCTTGCTGTACCTGGCGTTCTTCTTTGTGTTCGCCTACCTGCTCAAGCGTGAATACTGGAAAGACGTGCACTGATACGCTTCAAGCATTGCTGTTAATCGCGCGCGCCCAAGGGCGCCTCCGATAGCGCAACTCTGGTCAGCCAGACGTTGCGGGAGGCGCCCTCTGGGCGCGCGCGTTTTTCCGGTTCCGATAATTTCAACAAGCGAGGAGGATCGCCATGGGCGTGACCAATCGGTTGGCCTGTTACTCCGACCCCGCCGACCACTATTCCCACCGAGTGCGCATTGTGCTTGCAGAGAAGGGTGTCAGCGCCGAGATCATTTATGTGGAGGCTGGTCGTCAGCCGCCTAAACTGATTGAGGTAAACCCTTACGGCAGTCTGCCGACGCTGGTCGATCGTGACCTGGCGTTGTGGGAGTCGACCGTGGTGATGGAATATCTGGATGAGCGTTACCCGCACCCGCCGTTGATGCCGGTTTATCCGGTGGCGCGTGCCAACAGTCGGCTGCTGATTCATCGCATTCAGCGCGACTGGTGTGGTCTGGTGGATCTGATTCTGGATCCCAAGTCCAAGGAGGCTGCGCGTGTCGTGGCGCGCAAGGAATTGCGCGAAAGCCTGACGGGTGTGTCGCCGCTGTTTGCCGACAAGCCGTTTTTCCTCAGTGAGGAACAAAGTCTGGTGGATTGCTGCCTATTGCCAATACTCTGGCGTTTGCCGATTCTGGGTATTGAACTGCCGCGGCCAGCCAAGCCGCTGCTTGATTATATGGAGCGCTCGTTTGCGCGTGAGGCTTTCCAGGCGAGTCTGTCTGGTGTCGAACGCGATATGCGCTAAGGCTTAAGGAGCCGCTATGAACTCCAGTCGACCTTATCTGGTCCGCGCGCTCTATGAGTGGATTGTTGATAACGATTGCACCCCGCACATGCTGGTCAATTCCGAATACCCGGCGGTGCAGGTGCCGCAGGGTTTCGCCAGTGACGGGCAGATTGTCCTGAACATCTCGCCAAGCGCGGTGCGTCATCTGCACATGGACAACGACGTGGTGACCTTCGAAGGTCGCTTCGGTGGTGTCCCGCACAGCTTGTACGTGCCGATCAGCGCGATCCTGGGTATTTACGCCCGGGAGAACGGTCAGGGCATGGTGTTTGATCTTGAGTCGCCGATGGATGACGAAGAAGAGATCGAGTCGGATGACGACTTGCCGCCACCGGACAGCGAGCCACCGCGCCCTAGCGGCCGGCCTAGTTTGAAAGTGGTGAAGTAATAAAAAAGGCGATCCGGATGGATCGCCTTTTTTGTGTGCGCGTTTCGGCTGTCAGTCGATGTATTCGAAGAGCTTGACGATTTTCTGCACGCCGGAAACACCCTGCACCAGGTTGGTCGCCTGAGTGGCTTCCTGTTTGGTCAGCAGGCCCAGCAGGTAGACGATACCGTTCTCGGTCACGACCTTGATGCGCGAGCCGGGGATGCTGGCGTCGGTGAGCATCTGGGTCTTGATCTTGGACGTCAGCCAAGTGTCGTTCTGGCGCGCCAGGAAACCGGACGGTGGGATGACTTGCAATTCGTTATGAACGGTTTTTACGCGTTGAACCGCCGCTGCTGCCTGTTCGGCTTTGGCTTTCAGGTCTGCGCGAGGGGTTTGGCCGGCCAGCAGTACGACGCCGTTGAAGCTGGTGACGACGATGTGCGAATCGTTGTCCAGGGCCGGGTCGGCTTTGGCCACGTTCACGCCCACTTTGGTTTCAATCAACGAGTCGTCGATCTTGCTGCCGAAGGTGCGCGTGCCACGATCGTCGTCGATCGGCGCTTCACGGCTGGCGTTTACCACCGAGGTGCAGCCGCTGATGCCGAGGCACAGGGTCAAGGCCAGAAGGCCAAGGCGATTAGGGGTCATTCTTCACTCCCGAACAGTTGGCTGTCGATCAGATCGCAAAGGCAATGGATCGCCAGCAAGTGGACTTCTTGAATACGTGCAGTGACATTGGCCGGTACGCGAATCTCGACGTCCTCGGGCAACAGCAGCGACGCCATGCCGCCGCCATCGCGTCCGGTCATAGCTACGACAATCATTTCGCGATCATGTGCGGCCTGGATCGCTTGAATAATGTTCGCCGAGTTGCCGCTGGTCGAAATCGCCAGCAAGACATCGCCTGGCTGACCGAGCGCACGGATCTGTTTGGAGAACACTTCGTTGTAGCTGTAGTCGTTGGCGATCGAGGTGATCGTCGAGGTGTCGGTGGTCAGGGCGATCGCCGGCAGGCTCGGGCGCTCGCGCTCGAAGCGGTTGAGCAACTCGGAGGAGAAGTGCTGGGCATCGCCGGCCGAGCCGCCATTGCCGCACGAAAGCATTTTGCCTTCGTTGAGCAGGGCGTTGACCATGATCTGGCTGGCTTGCTCGATGTGCGGTGCAAGTACGTCCATCGCCTGTTGCTTGGTGTCGATACTGGCCTGGAAAAGCTGGCGAATTCGGGATTGCATGTCCATCTGTGTGACCTTAAGTAGCGCGGCTGTCCGGCACATGAATGTGCAGCCCGCAAAGCAAAGAGCAAAATTTGTCGGTGGGATTGTCCGGGTCGCAACGCCTGCGATCAACTGTCGAAAGCATTCTGCAACCAGTTCAGCTGATCCGGATGGCTGTCGATGGCCACCACGTCGAAGCGGCAAGGGGAATTGGCCCAACGCGACTCGCGCTGAAGAAAATACTGCGCAGCGAAAATCAGTTTCTGCTGCTTGCGCCCATCGATGCTAGCGAGCGCGCCACCCCATTGAGTGTTTTTTCTGTAACGAACTTCAACGAATACTACTGTATCGCCATCAAGCATGACCAGATCAAGCTCGCCGCGTTTACAAAACCAGTTCTGCGCCAGCAGGCGCAGACCTTGTTGTTGCAGATGCTCGAGCGCCTGGCGCTCGGCATCCTTGCCGCTTTGCGAGCGTGACCTGTCGGGCATCAGCGCGGGGTGTCCGGCAGGCGCTGTACCTGGCCGCTGACGAACTGCGCCCAAGGCAACTGACGTACAACGCGTTGGGTCTGGGTCATGCCGAGGCTGCCCGACTCACCATCGATGCGGCTGTCCGGCAGGGCTTTGAGTTGACCCAGACGTGGTGCCAGACGATAGGCATCCACGCCCATCGCGTACAGGCGGCCGAGGCTGCCGGCGGCTTGCGGCCATTGCGCAACCACTTGCTGACGCAGTGGATCGCTGTTGTCCAGCAGCCATGGGGTTTCGCAGAAGCGAATGCCGTTCATGTCGTTGTACTGGTTGACGTCGCCGCTGGCGCTGTAAACGTGCGAGGTCGCGTAAACCGGAACGTCACCAGCGTATTGGAAGTTCAGGGTCGGCTTGATCTGCTGCGCCTGTTGCGGCGTGGCGGCAAGGAAGATGAACTCGATGTCCTGACGACGCGACGGCTGCGCGGCGACGTTAGTGCCAGCGGCATTTTGCAGGCTCTTGGCGCGGGCCTCGCTCTGACGCAGCTGGAACATGTCAGCGATCTGCTGGGCCAGTTGCACCGGCTGATCAACACGCTCGGTCGCGACGATGCTGCCACCGTTGGCCTGCCAGTCCTGGCTGAAAGCGCGCAGTACACGGTCGCCCCATTCGCCTTTCGGCACCATGATCGCGGCGCGATGCAGGCCGTCGGCACGGGCGCGGCGCGAGACTTCGCGGGCTTCGTCTTCAGCGGCCAGACCGAACTGGAACAATTGCGCCGGGCCTTGATCACCTTCGCTGTAGTTCAGCGCGAGGGTGGTGATCGGCAGTTGCGGGCGGGTGCTCAGTTGTTTGACCAAGGGTTTTTCCAACGGGCCAACGACCAGTTGCACGCCATCAGCCTGAGCCTTGCGGTAGAACTCGTCCATCGAGGTCAGCTTGGAGCTGTCGTAGAACTCGATCGCTGGCGGCTTTTGTCCGGCTTGTTGGGCTTGGTAGTGCGCAGCCATGAAGCCTTCGCGCAGTGCTTTACCGACCGCTGCCAGTTGGCCATCTTGCGGCAGCAGCAGGGCGATTTTGCTCAGGGGCTGGCTGGCCAGTTCCTTGAGTTTGGTCAGCGGCAGCGGCAGGTTGATTGCGGCCGGGTGCTTTGGATTCTGCGCGCGCCAGGTGTCGATCGCGGCTTGTTGCTGTTCCAGGGTGCCGGCGGATTTCACTGCCAGTGCCAGACCCATCCAGCCGCCGAGGTCGTCGGTGGTGTTGGGCTGCAGTTGATCGGTTGGCAGCGAGCCGATCAGGGTCCAGATCGCTTCGTGGTTCTTGCTCGCGGCTTCGCCTTGCAGCATCGGTGCGATGAACACGCGCTCGCGGGCGGCAGCCAAAGTCTGGCCATCAGCTTCAAGGGCGCGGGCATGCACGGTGCCGGTGCGCACTTGCTGCTCTTCAGGCATCTCGCCCAAATGTTGCAGGCTTGGATGGCTCAGGGCAGTCAGCGCGGCTTTCGGCTGATTGCGGGTCATGGCCAGTTCGGCATTCAGCGTGCTGGCAAAAATCTGCTGGCCGGGCTTCAGTTGCTCCGTCGGCACTTGCTGCAGGATTTGCGCAGACTGACCGGCGTTGCCCTGGCGATAAGCCAGATCTGCAGCGCTGAGGCGCAACAGGGCGGCTTTTTCCGGGGTTTTCGCCTGGGTAGCCTGTTCGAGCAGTTGCTCGATGCTGGCATCCGGAGTCCGTGGAAGTTCGCCAAGGCTGGAGGAAGGGGAGCTGGCGCAAGCCGCCAACAGGGCAGCGAAGCAGAGGGCAGTGAACAGCCGCAGGCAAGCGATCATGTAAGTGTTCCTGATACTCGATCAAATTAGCGTCGAATTGTACCCAAGCACTGGCCGGGGCGCGATGTTACTGGCGTGAATCGGACGATTTAGCTGGAGTAAATGTTGCGACGGCGCACAACGGCGTGCAAAACCGGGCTCGGCTTGAACGCATCGCAAGCCTCGTGACGCGCTACAATGGCCGCTTTTACCGATCACGAGGTGTGCGCTTTGACTGTTCCAGGTTCCCTGAATTCCGCTGCTGGCTCGCTTTATGTGGTGGCGACGCCCATCGGCAACCTGGACGACATCAGCGCCCGGGCCCTGAAGATCCTCCGCGAAGTCGCCTTGATCGCTGCCGAAGACACCCGTCACTCGGCGCGCCTGATGCAGCACTTCGGGATCGGCACGCCGTTGGCTGCGTGTCACGAACACAATGAACGAGATGAAGGTAGCCGCTTTATTACCCGTCTGCTGGCGGGCGATAACGTCGCGCTGATTTCCGATGCGGGGACACCGCTGATTTCCGATCCGGGTTATCACCTGGTGCGCCAGGCTCGCGCGGCTGGAATCAATGTGGTGCCGGTGCCGGGAGCTTGTGCCCTTATCGCCGCGCTGTCGGCGGCCGGTCTGCCATCCGATCGCTTTATCTTTGAAGGTTTTCTGCCGGCCAAATCGGTCGGGCGCAAGGCGCGACTGGAAGCCGTCAAGGAAGAGCCGCGCACATTGATCTTCTATGAAGCACCACACCGCATTCTTGAATGCCTGCAGGATATGGAAGCAGTGTTCGGCGGTGAGCGTCAGGCCTTGCTCGCCCGGGAAATCACCAAAACCTTTGAGACGCTAAAAGGTCTGCCGCTGGCTGAGCTACGCGCGTTCGTCGAGTCGGACAGCAATCAGCAGCGCGGCGAATGCGTCGTGTTGGTGGCTGGCTGGACCGCGCCGGAGTCTGAAGATGCAGTCAGCAGCGAGGCGATGCGCATTCTCGATCTGTTGCTTGAAGAGATGCCGCTCAAGCGTGCCGCCGCGTTGGCCGCGCAGATCACCGGTGAGCGCAAAAACGTGCTGTATCAGGTCGCGCTGGAGAAACAGAAAGGCGTGTAAGCCGTCGCCCATAGCGGTCTTGAGGCTTTTAGCGCTTGTTCTTCGGGCGCTCTGCCGTTAACCTTCGCGGCGGAGAGTCGATCGGACAGTCGCTGCCCTCTATGAAAATTAGGGGGGGGAGGAAAGTCCGGGCTCCATAGGGCGAAGTGCCAGGTAATGCCTGGGAGGCGTGAGCCTACGGAAAGTGCCACAGAAAATAACCGCCTAAGCGCTTCGGCGCCGGTAAGGGTGAAAAGGTGCGGTAAGAGCGCACCGCACGTCTGGCAACAGTTCGTGGCTAGGTAAACCCCACTTGGAGCAAGACCAAATAGGGTCCCAAGGCGTGGCCCGCGCTGGGACCGGGTAGGTTGCTAAAGATGTCCAGTGATGGCCATCGTAGACGAATGACTGTTCAAGACAGAACCCGGCTTACAGATCGACTCTCCACCTTTTTCTTTCCCTGCTTGAATCATTGGCAACAGGGCTGTGTAATATCAGCAGGCCTGTTCTGAAAGTTCGGCAGCGGCACACGCAGTAATAGCCATTTCCCACCTTGCTTCAATCAACAGCAGAAGCGCTTTCGTAATACCGAAAAAATCTTACTCTTAACAAATCACTTTAACTTTCGAGCGCAGCTATCAGTGCTGCATCAAGTTATGGGTCGAAACTCTCCGCCAGATTGTCGTTACTCCTCCTTTTATGCTCCTAAATCTCCGTTCTGTAAGGGTTTTCCTTTAATCCGCGCCTTGACGGTGTGGTGGGCGCATTCCTATAGTGTGCGCAAGTGGCGGAAAGTGGCATGAAGTGGGTTTTTTGAGCTCAAAACGATAAAAATTGGAGAAACGCAGACGTGTTTCGCGGAGCTAACGCTATCAGTCTCGACGCAAAGGGCCGTCTCGCTATGCCGAGCCGGTACCGTGACGAGCTCGATTCGCGCAGTTCCGGCCAATTGATCGTGACCATTGATGCCGTTGATCCGTGTCTGTGTGTCTATCCGCTCGACGAGTGGGAAATTATTGAAACCAAGTTGCGCGCACTCCCTTCGCTTCGCGAAGAGAACCGCCGCTTGCAGCGTTTATTGATCGGCAACGCCGTCGACCTTGAGCTCGATGGCAGTGGCCGTTTTCTGGTTCCACCGCGTTTGCGCGAATACGCCAAGCTCGATAAGCGCGCGATGCTGGTGGGCCAACTGAACAAGTTCCAATTGTGGGACGAGGATGCATGGAACGCGGTATCTGCCGCTGACCTTGCTGCCATTCAACAACCGGGCGCGATGCCTGATGAACTGCGTGATTTGATCCTGTGACTATTGATAGCGGCTTTAACCACATCACCGTACTGCTTGACGAAGCCGTCGAGGCTCTCGCCGTACGTCCTGATGGCTGCTATCTGGACGGAACGTTCGGGCGCGGCGGACACAGCCGGTTGATCCTCAGCCAGCTCGGCACGGACGGTCGGCTCATCGGATTCGACAAAGATCCACAAGCGATTGCCACCGGGCAAACGCTAGCGGCCGAAGACGGCCGCTTTGTCGTTGTGCAGCGCAGCTTTGCCGAGCTCGGTTCGGTGGTTGCCGAGCAAGGTCTGAGCGGCAAGGTCAGCGGTATTCTGCTCGACCTCGGCGTGTCTTCGCCGCAGCTCGACGACGCTGAGCGCGGCTTCAGTTTCCTCAACGATGGCCCGCTGGACATGCGCATGGATCCGTCCCGCGGCATCAGCGCTGCCGAATTCGTCAACACCGCGCCGGCTGAGGAAATCGCCCGGGTGTTCAAGGAATACGGCGAAGAACGTTTCTCCGGGCGTATGGCTCGCGCCGTCGCCGAGCGTCGTGATATCAAGCCGTTCGAGCGCACTGCCGATCTGGCCGAAGTATTGAAAGTCGCCAACCCGGCATGGGAAAAGGGCAAGAACCCGGCCACCCGTGCATTCCAGGGTTTGCGCATTCACGTCAACAACGAATTGGGTGATCTGGAAGCCGGCCTCGAAGCCGCGCTGGACGCTCTGGAAATCGGCGGCCGTCTGGTGGTGATCAGCTTCCACTCGCTGGAAGACCGCATCGTCAAACTGTTCATGCGCAAGCTGGTGAAAGGCGAAGCCGACAACCTGCCGCGCAACCTGCCGGTTCGCCATGTCGCGTTCGAACCGAAAATCAAAGTCCATGGCAAAGCGCAGACGGCCTCCGACGCCGAACTCAAAGCCAACCCACGTTCCCGTAGCGCCGTCATGCGCGTCGCGGAGAAGCTGCGGTGAGCAAGCTTTTCGCCAAGCCACTGCCCGGCGGCAGCTTTCTGATGCTGCTGCTGTTCATCGGCGTGCTCGTCTCGGCCATCGCCGTGTCGTACAGCGCGCACTGGAACCGGCAGTTGCTCAATACCCTTTATAACGAACTCAGCGTGCGCGACAAGGCGCAGGCCGAGTGGGGCCGCCTGATTCTTGAGCAAAGCACCTGGACCGCGCACAGCCGCATCGAAGTGCTGGCCACCGAACAACTGAAAATGCACATCCCTGGCGCGGCTGACGTGAAGATGGTGGCGCCATGATGAAACTCGAAGGCGCACTGTTCCCATGGCGTTTCCGCCTGATGGTGGCGCTGCTCGGCGTGATGGTCGCGGCGATCTGCTGGCGCATCATTGACCTGCAAGTGGTTGACCGTGACTTCCTCAAAGGTCAGGGCGATGCGCGCAGCCTGCGTCACATTCCGATTCCGGCTCACCGTGGTCTGATCACCGACCGTAACGGCGAGCCTTTGGCCGTGAGTACCCCGGTGACCACGCTGTGGGCCAACGCCAAGGAAATGCAAACGGCGAAAGAGAAGTGGCCGGCACTCGCCGCCGCGCTGGGTCAGGATCCGAAAGCCCTGACCGAACGCCTCGAAGCTCAGGCCAACAAAGAATTCATTTATCTGGTGCGCGGGCTGACCCCCGAGCAGGGCCAGTCTGTGCTTGATCTGAAAGTGCCGGGCGTTTACGGCATCGAAGAATTCCGCCGGTTCTACCCGGCCGGTGAAGTCACCGCACACATGGTCGGTTTTACTGACATCGATGACCACGGTCGTGAAGGTGTCGAACTGGCTTATGACGAATGGCTCGCCGGGGTGCCGGGCAAACGACAGGTCATCAAGGATCGGCGCGGACGGCTGATCAAGGATGTCCAGGTCACCAAAAACGCCAAGGCCGGCAAGCCCTTGGCGTTGTCCATTGACCTGCGTCTGCAATACCTGGCCAACCGCGAGCTGCGCAACGCGATCATCGAGAACGGCGCCAAGGCCGGCAGTCTGGTGATCATGGACGTCAAGACCGGCGAGATTCTGGCCATGGTCAACCAGCCGACCTACAACCCGAACAACCGTCGCAACCTGCAACCGGCGATGATGCGTAACCGCGCGATGATCGACGTGTTCGAGCCGGGTTCGACCATGAAAGCCATCTCGATGGCCGCTGCCATCGAAACCGGCCGCTGGAAACCGAGTGACACCGTCGAGGTGTATCCGGGCTCCCTGCAGATCGGCAAGTACACGATCAAGGATGTCTCCAAAAGCGAAGGTCCGGTGCTCGACCTGACCGGTATCCTGATCAATTCCAGTAACGTCGGGATGAGTAAGGTCGCCTTCGATATCGGCGGCGAAACGATTTTCCGCCTCGCGCAGAAAGTCGGCCTCGGCCAAGACACCGGCCTTGGCTTCCCGGGCGAACGTGTCGGCAACCTGCCGAACTACCGCGATTGGCGCAAGGCTGAAACCGCAACGCTTTCTTACGGCTACGGTATTTCCGTGACCGCGATTCAACTCGTCCACGCGTTCTCGGCGCTGGCCAACAACGGTCGTCTCGCACCGCTGACCCTGATCAAAACCGACAAGCCGCCGCAGACCACGCAAGTGCTGCCGGAAGCCGTGGCGAAAACCCTGCAAGGCATGCTCACTCAGGTGATCGAAGCGCCGCGCGGCGTGTTCCGTGCGCAGGTGCCGGCGTATCACGTGGCGGGCAAGTCGGGTACCGCGCGTAAGACTTCGGTGGGCACCAAGGGCTACGCGGAAAACTCTTATCGCTCGCTGTTCGCCGGTTTCGGCCCGATGAGCGATCCGCGTTACGCGATTGTTGTGGTGATCGATGAGCCGTCCAAGGCCGGTTACTTCGGTGGTCTGGTTTCCGCGCCGGTGTTCAGCCGTGTGATGTCCGGCACCCTGCGCCTGATGAACGTAACGCCGGACAACCTGCCGACGACGCAACAAGCCAACGCTACCCCGGTCATTCCGCTGAAAGCCAATGGAGGGCGCGGCTGATGTCATTAAGTCTGAACAAGATATTCCCCCACGCCGGCCACGATCTGTTGATCCGTGAATTGGCGCTGGACAGCCGTAACGTGCGCGCGGGCGATCTGTTCCTCGCCGTGCCTGGTGGCAAATTCGATGGCCGTGCGCACATTGCCGATGCACTGCAGCGCGGTGCTGCGGCGGTAGCTTATGAAGTCGAAGGCGCCACCGTGCTGCCGATCACCGACGTGCCGCTGATTCCGGTCAAAGGCCTTGCAGCGCAGCTGTCGGACATCGCCGGGCGTTTTTACGGTGAGCCAAGTCATCACCTGAATCTGATTGGCGTGACCGGCACCAATGGTAAAACCAGCGTGACCCAATTGGTCGCGCAGGCGCTGGATCTGCTCGGTCAGCATTGCGGCATCGTCGGGACCTTGGGTTCCGGCTTCTATGGCGCGCTGCAAAGCGGCCTGCACACCACGCCGAATCCGATCGCCGTGCAAGCGACGTTGGGCGACCTGAAAAAGGCCGGCGCCAAAGCTGTGGCCATGGAAGTTTCGTCCCACGGACTGGATCAGGGCCGCGTCACGGCGCTGGCGTTCGACGTGGCGGTGATGACCAACCTGTCCCGCGATCACCTGGATTATCACGGCACCATGCAGGCGTACGCCGAGGCCAAGGCCAAGCTGTTCGCCTGGAATGATCTGAAATGCCGCGTGGTCAACCTCGACGACGATTTCGGCCGGCAACTGGCCGCTGAAAAACGTGAATCGCGCTTGATCACCTACAGCCTGCTCGACAGCAGCGCGTACCTGTTCTGCCGTGAAGCGCAGTTTGACGACCACGGCGTGCGTGCCACATTGGTGACGCCGCAGGGCGAGCATCATCTGCGCAGCACGCTGCTCGGCCGCTTCAATCTGAGCAACGTACTGGCAGCCGTCGGTGCCTTGCTCGGTCTGGATTACGCGCTCGACGAAATTCTCAAAGTGCTGCCAAAACTCGAAGGCCCGGCCGGTCGCATGCAGCGTCTGGGTGGCGGTACGCAGCCGTTGGTGGTGGTCGATTACGCCCACACCCCGGACGCTCTGGAAAAAGTCCTGACCGCGCTGCGCCCGCACGTCAAAGGTCAGCTGCTGTGCCTGTTCGGCTGCGGCGGTGACCGTGATCGCGGCAAACGTCCGTTGATGGCCGAAGTGGTCGAGCGTCTGGCCGACCAAGTGCTGGTCACCGACGACAACCCGCGCACCGAAGATCCTGCAGTGATTTTCGATGACATCCGCGCCGGTTTCACGGCTGTGGATAAAGTCACCTTCGTCGCCGGCCGTGGTCAGGCGATCGCGCAACTGATTGCCGGCGCGTCCGCCGATGACGTGATTGTTCTGGCCGGTAAAGGTCACGAGGACTATCAGGAAATCAACGGCGAGCGCCACGCTTTCTCCGATCTGGTCGAGGCCGATCACGCCCTGACCGCTTGGGAGGTGGCCCATGCTTAAGGCCCTGAAGCTCAGCGAACTGACCAACGCGCTCGACGCACGTTTGATCGCGGGTGATGCCAGTTTCGACGGCGTCAGCATCGACAGCCGCGCGATCCAGCCCGGCCAACTGTTTATTGCGTTGACCGGCCCGCGTTTCGATGGTCATGACTATCTGAATGATGTCGCTGGCAAAGGCGCGGTTGCCGCGCTGGTCGAGCGTGAAGTCGCCGACAGCACGCTGCCGCAACTGCTGGTCAAAGACACCCGTCAGGCTCTCGGCCAATTAGGTGCCTTGAACCGTGCCGCGTTCACTCAGCCAGTCGCCGCGATTACCGGTTCCAGCGGCAAGACCACCGTCAAGGAAATGCTCGCGAGCATCCTGCGCACGCGCGGTCCGGTATTGGCGACCCGTGGCAATCTGAACAACGACCTCGGCGCGCCGCTGACCCTGCTCGAATTGGCCCGGGAGCACACTTCGGCGGTGATCGAACTGGGCGCCTCGCGTCTGGGCGAAATCGCTTATACCGTCGGGCTGACCAAACCGCACGTAGCGATCCTGAACAATGCCGGCACCGCGCACGTTGGTGAGTTCGGCGGCCCGGAAAAAATCGTCGAAGCCAAAGGCGAAATCATCGACGGGCTGGCGGCCGATGGCATCGCCGTGCTTAACCTCGATGACAAAGCCTTCGGTATCTGGAAGACCCGTGCGGGCGCTCGCAAAGTTCTGACCTTCGCCCTGAGCAACACTCAGGCGGACTTCTACGCCAGCGATCTGAGCACTGATGCCCGTGGTTGCCCGGCCTTCAATCTGCAAACACCTGAAGGTGTCGAGCGCGTTCAACTGAACCTGCTCGGCACCCATAACGTCGCCAACTCCATGGCCGCCGCCGCTGCCGCGCACGCCCTGGGTGTGTCGCTGTTCGGTATCGCCACCGGGCTTGGCGCCGTGCAACCGGTCAAGGGGCGCACCGTCGCGCAACTGGCGAAAAACGGTATGCGCGTGATTGATGACACTTACAACGCAAACCCCACCTCGATGTGTGCGGCCGTTGATATACTCGCCGGCTTTTCCGGCCGCACCGTCCTGGTGCTCGGAGATATCGGCGAGTTGGGCGATTGGGCGGAGCAGGGGCACCGCGACGTGGGCGAGTACGCCCGGGGCAAGGTTTCCGCGCTTTATGCCGTTGGGCCAAACATGGTTCACGCCGTAAACGCTTTCGGTGAACAGGCGCATCACTTCGGCACGCAAGCCGAACTGATTCAGGCCCTCGACGCCGAGCAGGACACAAACACCACCATTTTGATCAAGGGTTCGCGCAGTGCAGCGATGGAAAACATCGTTGCGGCTCTGTGCGGGTCCAGTCTGGAGAAACATTAATGCTGCTGCTGCTAGCGGAGTATCTGCAACAGTTCTACAAAGGCTTCGCGGTCTTTCAGTACCTGACCCTGCGCGGGATTCTCGGTGTGCTGACCGCGCTGGTTTTGTCGCTGTGCTATGGCCCGTGGATGATCCGCACTTTGCAGAACCGTCAGATCGGTCAATCCGTTCGTAACGATGGTCCGCAATCGCACCTGTCCAAGTCGGGCACCCCGACCATGGGCGGCGCGCTGATTCTGTCTTCGATCGGCGTCAGCACTCTGCTTTGGGCTGACCTGAGCAACCGCTACGTCTGGACTGTTCTGTTGGTGACTCTGTTGTTCGGCGCCATCGGCTGGGTCGACGATTACCGCAAAGTCATCGAGAAGAACTCCCGTGGCTTGCCGAGCCGCTGGAAGTATTTCTGGCAGTCGGTGTTCGGCCTCGGCGCGGCGATCTTCCTTTATATGACTGCTTCCACTCCGGTGGAAACCACGCTGATCCTGCCTATGCTCAAGGACTACAGCATTCCGCTGGGCCTCGGTTTCATCGTGCTGACCTACTTCGTGATCGTCGGTTCGAGCAACGCAGTCAACCTGACTGATGGCCTCGACGGGCTGGCGATCATGCCAACCGTGATGGTCGGCGGTGGCCTCGGCATCTTCTGCTACCTGTCGGGTAACGTGAAATTCGCTGAGTACCTGCTGATTCCTTACGTGCCGGGCGCGGGCGAACTGATCGTGTTCTGCGGTGCGCTGATCGGTGCCGGTCTCGGTTTCCTGTGGTTCAACACCTATCCGGCGCAAGTGTTCATGGGCGACGTCGGTGCACTGGCACTCGGCGCGGCTCTGGGCACCATCGCGGTGATCGTCCGTCAGGAAATCGTCCTGTTCATCATGGGCGGCGTGTTCGTGATGGAAACCCTGTCAGTCGTCATTCAGGTTGCATCCTTTAAGCTGACCGGTCGCCGTGTGTTCCGCATGGCACCGATCCACCACCATTTTGAACTCAAGGGCTGGCCCGAGCCGCGCGTGATCGTCCGTTTCTGGATCATCACCGTGATTCTCGTGTTGATCGGCCTTGCCACCCTGAAGCTGAGGTAGAACGAGTGTCTCTGATCGCTTCTGACCACTTCCGCATCGTTGTCGGCCTCGGCAAGAGCGGCATGTCCCTGGTTCGCTTCCTGGCGAACCGGGGCACGTCGTTTGCCGTGGCGGACACGCGGGAAAATCCACCGGAACTGGCCACGCTCAAACGTGACTATCCGCACGTGGAAGTGCGTTGTGGCGAGCTGGACGTCGAATTCCTCTGCCGTGCCGACGAGCTCTACGTGAGCCCCGGCCTGGCGCTGGCGACCCCGGCCCTGCAAGCCGCTGCGGCCCGTGGCGTGAAACTGTCCGGCGACATCGAACTGTTCGCGCGTAACGCGCGGGCGCCGATCGTGGCCATCAGCGGTTCCAACGCGAAGAGCACCGTCACCACCCTGGTTGGCGAAATGGCGGCTGCGGCCGGCAAACGCGTCGCCGTCGGCGGCAACCTCGGCACGCCGGCGCTGGACCTGCTCAGCGACGATGTCGAGCTGTACGTGATGGAGTTGTCGAGCTTTCAGCTGGAAACCACCGACCAGCTCAACGCCGAAGTGGCCACCGTGCTGAACATCAGCGAAGACCACATGGATCGCTACAGCGGTCTGCCGGCGTACCACTTGGCCAAGCACCGGATCTTCCGTGGCGCCAAGCAGTTCGTGGTCAACCGTCAGGATGCGCTGAGTCGTCCGTTGATGGGCGAGGGTCAGCCATGCTGGACCTTCGGCCTGACCAAACCGGACTTCAAGGCATTCGGTATCCGCGAAGAAGACGGCGAGAAGTATCTGGCCTTCGAATTCCAGAACCTGATGCCGGTGCGTGAGCTGAAAATTCGCGGCGCACACAACCAGTCCAACGCCCTCGCGGCGCTGGCGCTGGGGCATGCTGTGGGCTTGCCGTTCGACGCCATGCTCTCGGCCCTGCGCACTTTCGCCGGTCTCGAACATCGCTGCCAGTGGGTACGTGATCTCGACGGCGTGGCGTACTACAACGATTCCAAAGCCACCAACGTCGGCGCCGCCCTGGCCGCCATCGAAGGCTTGGGCGCGGATATCGACGGCAAGGTCATCCTGATCGCCGGTGGCGATGGCAAGGGCGCCGAATTCAACGATCTGCGTGATCCGGTGGCGGCCAACTGCCGCGCCGTGATCCTGATGGGCCGCGACTCCGACAAGATCGGCGCGGCCATCGGTGATGCCGTGCCACTGATTCGCGCAACCTCGCTGGTTGACGCCGTCGCACAATGCCGCGCCGCCGCCCAGCCGGGTGATGTGGTGCTGCTGTCGCCGGCCTGCGCCAGTTTCGACATGTTCAAGAATTACGAAGACCGTGGTCACCAGTTCGTCCGCGCTGTGGAGGACCTGGCATGAGCCTGTTCAATATCATCAAGCCGTATCCGTCGCCGATCATCACCGGGCGCGGCATCGACCTCGATTTCCCGATGCTCGCCGGTTGCCTGGCGCTGCTCGGTCTCGGTTTGATCATGATCGCCTCGGCTTCCACCGAAGTCGCGGCGGCGCAGTCGGGCAGTCCGCTGTATTACATGATTCGCCACCTTATTTATGTGGTGCTCGGTTTGGGCGCGTGCATCGTCACCATGATGATTCCGATTGCCACCTGGCAACGCCTCGGCTGGCTGATGCTGATCGGTGCGTTCGGCTTGCTGGTGATGGTGATCATCCCCGGCATCGGGCGCGAAGTGAACGGTTCGATGCGCTGGATCGGTTTCAGCTTCTTCAACGTGCAGCCGTCCGAGATCGCCAAAGTATTCGTAGTGATCTACCTCGCCGGTTATCTGGTGCGGCGTCAGAAGGAAGTGCGCGAAAGCTGGATGGGCTTCTTCAAGCCATTCATCGTGCTGCTGCCAATGGCCGGTCTGTTGCTGATGGAGCCGGACTTCGGTGCCACCGTGGTGATGATGGGCGCTGCGGCGGCGATGCTATTCCTTGGCGGGGTCGGGCTGTTCCGCTTCTCGCTGATGGTGGTATTGGCGGTCGGCGCCGTTGTGCTGTTGATCCAGATGCAGCCGTATCGAATGGCGCGTCTGACCAACTTCGCCGACCCGTGGGCCGACCAGTTCGGCGCCGGTTATCAGTTATCGCAAGCCTTGATCGCTTTCGGTCGAGGCGAATGGCTGGGCGTCGGTCTGGGCAACAGCGTGCAGAAGCAGTTCTACCTGCCGGAAGCGCACACCGACTTCGTGTTCTCGGTATTGGCTGAAGAACTCGGCGCGGTCGGTTCGCTGTGCACCGTCGCACTGTTCGTGTTCGTGTGTATTCGCGGCATGTACATCGGCCTGTGGGCGGAGAAAGCCAAACAGTTCTTCGCCGCTTATGTTGCGTACGGTTTGTCGTTCCTGTGGATTGGTCAGTTCCTGATCAACATCGGGGTGAACGTCGGCCTGCTGCCAACCAAAGGTCTGACCTTGCCGTTCCTCAGTTACGGCGGCAGTTCGTTGGTGATCTGCTGTGCCTGTCTCGGCTTGTTGCTGAGGATCGAGTGGGAGAGTCGAACTCACCTGGGCAGTGAAGAAATGGAATTCCATGAGAGCGACTTCGCCGAGGAGCCGAATCATGGGCGCTAACGTATTGATCATGGCCGGCGGAACCGGCGGCCACGTGTTCCCGGCGCTGGCTTGTGCCCGCGAGTTTCAGGCGCGCGGCTACACCGTGCACTGGCTCGGCACGCCACGCGGGATCGAGAACGAACTGGTGCCGGCCGCAGGGCTGGAACTGCACCGCATCAACGCCAGCGGCCTGCGCGGCAAGGGCAAGCTGTCGCTGCTCAAGGCGCCGTTCATGCTGCTGAAATCGGTATGGCAGGCGCGGGCGATCATTCGTCGCTTGAAGCCGGTTTGTGTGGTCGGCTTCGGTGGTTATGTGACTGGCCCCGGCGGCCTTGCCGCAAAACTGGCCGGTGTGCCGGTGATCGTTCACGAGCAGAACGCTGTGGCCGGCACCGCCAATCGGTTGCTGGTGCCGTTCGCCGCCCGAGTGTGTGAAGCCTTCCCCGACACCTTTACTCTGTCGGACACCCGCCGTACCACCGGAAATCCGGTGCGCAGCGAGCTGTTCCTCGACACATCGCGACCTGCGCTGGCCGGTCGCAAAGCGCGTTTGCTGATCCTTGGCGGAAGCCTTGGCGCAGAACCGTTGAACAAGTTGCTGCCTGAAGCCCTGGCCCAAGTCGCTGCCGATTTGCGCCCGGAAGTGTTTCATCAGGCCGGCAAAAACCACGATGAAGTGACTGCAGAGCGCTACCGCGCCGCCGGCGTGGACGCGCAGGTGCAGCCGTTCATCAAAGACATGGCCCAGGCCTATGGCTGGGCTGACCTGGTGGTGTGCCGCGCAGGCGCGTTGACCATCAGTGAGCTGGCTGCCGCCGGTCTGCCCTCGATGCTGGTGCCTTTGCCCCACGCGATCGACGATCACCAGACCCGCAACGCCGATTATTTGGCCCGCGAAGGCGCTGCCTTCCTGATGCCGCAAAGAACGACTGGTGCCGCGGACCTTGCCGCGCGCCTGACAGAGGTCTTGATGCAACCGCAACGACTCGAAGAAATGGCCCAAGCGGCCCGCCGTCTGGCGAAACCCGATGCCACCCGTAGTGTGGTCGATACCTGTCTGGAGGTGGCCCATGGTTGAGAATCAGAAAGCCATGCCGCAACCGGAAATGCGCCGCATCCGTCGCATCCACTTCGTCGGCATCGGCGGCGTGGGCATGTGCGGTATTGCCGAAGTGTTGTTGAACCTGGGCTATGAAGTGTCCGGTTCCGACCTGAAAGCCTCGCCGGTGACCGAGCGCCTGGAATCGTTCGGCGCGCAGATTTTCATCGGCCACCGTGCCGAGAACGCCGCGACCGCCGATGTGCTGGTGGTGTCGAGCGCTGTGAACACCTCCAACCCGGAAGTCGCGACTGCCCTTGAGCGCCGTATCCCGGTGGTACCGCGCGCAGAAATGCTCGCTGAACTGATGCGTTATCGCCACGGCATCGCCGTTGCCGGCACTCACGGCAAAACCACCACCACCAGCCTGATCGCTTCGGTGTTCGCTGCCGGTGGTCTGGATCCGACGTTCGTGATTGGTGGTCGTCTGAATGCCGCGGGCACCAATGCCCAGCTCGGCACCAGCCGTTACCTGATCGCCGAAGCCGATGAAAGCGATGCGAGCTTCCTGCACCTGCAACCGCTGGTGGCCGTGGTCACCAACATCGACGCCGACCACATGGCGACCTACGACGGTGACTTCAACAAACTGAAGAAAACCTTCGTCGAGTTCCTGCACAACCTGCCGTTCTACGGTTTGGCGGTGATGTGCCTGGACGATCCGGTGGTGCGTGAAATCCTCCCACTGGTGAAACGTCCGACCGTGACCTACGGCTTCAGCGAAGACGCTGACGTGCGCGCGATCAATATTCGCCAGCAAGGCATGCAAACGTTCTTCACCGTGCTGCGCCCGGATCGTGAGCCGCTGGACGTGTCGGTGAACATGCCCGGCAACCACAACGTCCTCAACTCGCTGGCGACCATTTGCATCGCCACCGACGAAGGCGTCAGCGATGAAGCCATCGTCCAGGGCCTGTCGGGTTTCCAGGGCGTTGGTCGACGCTTCCAGGTCTACGGCGAACTGCCGGTGGACGGCGGCAACGTGATGCTGGTCGATGACTACGGTCACCACCCGACCGAAGTCGCCGCGGTTATCAAAGCCGTGCGCGGTGGCTGGCCGGAACGCCGTCTGGTGATGGTGTACCAGCCGCACCGTTACAGCCGCACCCGCGACCTGTACGACGATTTCGTCAATGTCCTGGCCGACGCCAACGTGTTGCTGTTGATGGAAGTCTATCCAGCCGGCGAAGAGCCGATCCCGGGTGCCGACAGCCGCAAGCTGTGCAACAGCATCCGCCAGCGCGGTCAGCTCGACCCGATCTACATCGAGCGTGGCGTCGATCTGGCGCCGCTGGTCAAGCCGCTGTTGCGTGCCGGCGACATCCTGTTGTGCCAGGGCGCCGGTGATATCGGCGGTCTCGCGCCGAAGCTGTTGAAAAGTGAATTGTTCGCTGGCGCCGTGGCGGCGTCGGTCGAGGGGAAGTTGAAATGACTGCTGCCTACGCCAACCTGTTCTCCACCATCGCGCCGAAAGACTTCGGCCGCGTCGCCGTGCTCTTCGGCGGTTTGAGTGCCGAGCGTGAGGTGTCGCTGAAATCCGGTAACGCCGTGCTCGACGCGCTGCAAAGCGCTGGCGTGGACGCGTTCGGCATCGACGTTGGCGACGACATTCTGCAACGTCTGCTCAGCGAAAAGATCGACCGCGCGTTCATCATTCTTCACGGCCGTGGCGGTGAAGACGGCTCCATGCAGGGCCTGCTCGAAGTGGCGGGCATTCCGTACACCGGCAGCGGCATCTTGGCCTCGGCACTGGCGATGGACAAACTGCGCACCAAGCAGGTCTGGCACAGCCTCGGGATTCCGACGCCGCGTCACGCCGTGCTGTGCAGCGAAGCCGATTGTATTTCCGCGGCGACGGAACTGGGCTTCCCTTTGATCGTCAAACCGGCGCATGAAGGTTCAAGTATCGGGATGGCCAAAGTGAGTTCTGCGTCCGAGTTGATCGACGCATGGAAAGCGGCCAGTACCTACGATTCGCAAGTCTTGGTTGAGCAATGGATTCAAGGTCCGGAGTTCACCATCGCCACCCTGCGTGACCAGGTGTTGCCTCCTATCGCCCTGGGTACACCGCACACGTTCTACGACTACGACGCCAAGTACATCGCCAACGATACCCAGTACCGCATTCCGTGCGGGCTGGATGCCGCCAAGGAAAAGGAACTCATGGATCTCACGGCCAAGGCCTGTGAGGCGCTGGGTATTGCCGGTTGGGGCAGGGCGGACGTGATGCAGGACGCCGACGGGCAGTTCTGGTTCCTGGAAGTGAACACCGCACCGGGCATGACCGATCACAGTCTGGTACCGATGGCGGCCCGTGCGGCTGGCCTGGATTTCCAGCAACTGGTTCTGGCCATTCTGGCCGCCAGTGTTGAAGACGCTCGAGGTTAAGACGATGCAAGGCGCTCAGCTCCGACATCAGCCTCCCGCACCCGGCCGCAAGCCGGTGCCACGGGGTGCCAGCCGAATGGTGGCGAAAGAGCCGATGTCCGCGCGCCTGCCGAAAGCCAATTTCAGCTTTCTGAAAAGTCTGTTCTGGCCGGTGCTGTTGGTGGTGCTGGGCTTCGGTACTTACGAAGGCGCAACGCGTCTGCTGCCGTACGCCGACCGGCCGATCACCAAGATCGCCGTGCAGGGCGACCTGAGCTACATCAGCCAGCAAGCGGTGCAGCAGCGGATCGCCCCGTACGTGGCGTCGAGCTTCTTCACCATCGACCTGGCCGGCATGCGCACCGAGCTTGAGCAGATGCCGTGGATCGCCCACGCCGAAGTCCGTCGCGTGTGGCCGGACCAGGTGGTGATCCGCCTCGAAGAGCAACTCCCGGTGGCGCGTTGGGGCGACGAGTCATTGCTGAACAACCAGGGCCAGGCGTTTACGCCCAAGGAACTGGCGAACTACGAACACCTGCCACAGCTGTTCGGCCCACAACGGGCCCAGCAGCAAGTGATGCAGCAGTATCAGGTGCTGAGCCAGATGCTGCGGCCGTTGGGCTTCTCGATTGCGCGCCTGGAATTGCGTGAACGCGGGAGTTGGTTCCTGACCACCGGTGCCGGCAGTTCCGGCCCCGGCATCGAGTTGCTGCTGGGACGCGGCAACCTGGTGGAAAAGATGCGCCGCTTTATCGCCATCTATGACAAGACACTTAAAGACCAGATTACGAACATTGCGCGCATCGATCTGCGCTACGCCAACGGCCTTGCTGTTGGCTGGCGGGAACCAGTAGCGCCGACGACAGCCCAACCCGCTGTCGCAAAGAATTAAGAAGAGGCAGGACCCATGGCAAACGTGCAAAGCGGCAAAATGATCGTCGGTCTCGATATCGGCACCTCCAAAGTGGTGGCGCTGGTCGGCGAGGTTTCCGACGACGGCTCGCTGGAAATCGTCGGGATCGGTACCCATCCGTCCCGTGGCCTGAAGAAGGGCGTGGTGGTCAACATCGAGTCCACCGTGCAGTCGATCCAGCGCGCGATCGAAGAAGCCCAACTGATGGCGGGCTGCCGCATTCACTCGGCGTTCGTCGGCGTGGCGGGCAATCACATCCGCAGCCTGAACTCCCACGGCATCGTCGCGATCCGTGATCGCGAAGTCAGCTCGGCTGACCTTGAACGCGTGCTCGACGCCGCTCAAGCCGTGGCGATCCCGGCTGACCAGCGCGTGCTGCACACCCTGCCGCAGGATTACGTGATCGATAACCAGGAAGGCGTGCGCGAGCCATTGGGCATGTCCGGCGTGCGTCTGGAAGCCAAAGTTCACGTGGTCACCTGCGCCGTCAACGCTGCACAGAACATTGAAAAATGCGTGCGTCGCTGCGGTCTGGAAATCGACGACATCATTCTCGAGCAACTGGCCTCGGCCTACTCGGTACTGACCGACGACGAGAAAGAACTGGGCGTGTGCCTGGTCGACATCGGCGGCGGCACCACCGACATCGCGATCTTCACTGAAGGCGCGATCCGTCACACCGCAGTGATCCCGATCGCTGGTGATCAGGTGACCAACGACATCGCCATGGCGTTGCGCACCCCGACCCAGTACGCCGAAGAAATCAAGATCCGCTACGCCTGCGCCCTGGCCAAGCTGGCCGGTGCCGGTGAAACCATCAAGGTGCCAAGCGTCGGCGACCGTCCACCGCGCGAACTGTCGCGTCAGGCCCTGGCCGAAGTGGTCGAGCCGCGTTACGACGAACTGTTCACGCTGATTCAGGCCGAGCTGCGTCGCAGCGGCTACGAAGACCTGATCCCGGCCGGCATCGTCCTGACCGGCGGTACTTCGAAGATGGAAGGCGCTACCGAACTGGCCGAAGAAATCTTCCACATGCCGGTCCGTCTTGGCGTGCCGCACGGTGTGAAAGGCCTGGATGACGTGGTGCGCAACCCGATTTATTCCACTGGCGTTGGCTTGTTGATGTACGGCCTGCAAAAGCAGTCCGACGGAGTTTCGTTCTCCGGCATCGGCAGCCGCGACAGCTACAGCAACGAAGAGCCACAGGCGCCGTTGCTGGACCGATTGAAGAAGTGGGTTCAAGGCAACTTTTAAAAGCAGCTCGAAGCGTCAAGCTTCAAGCGGCAAGCAGTAGCAGTAGATGCACCGCGACAAAAATGCAGTAGGCGAAAAAACTAGAGAATGTAAGGAGAGGGAAAATGTTCGAACTCGTAGACAACATCCCCGCAAGCCCGGTAATCAAAGTTATCGGTGTTGGCGGTGGCGGCGGCAACGCTGTCAATCACATGGTCAAGAGCAACATCGAAGGCGTTGAGTTCATCTGCGCCAACACTGATGCTCAAGCGCTGAAAAACATCGGCGCGCGTACCATTCTGCAACTGGGCACCGGCGTGACCAAAGGTCTCGGCGCCGGCGCCAACCCTGAAGTAGGTCGTCAGGCCGCTCTCGAAGACCGTGAGCGCATTGCCGAAGTCCTGCAGGGCACCAACATGGTGTTCATCACCACTGGCATGGGCGGCGGCACCGGTACCGGTGCTGCGCCGATCATCGCCGAAGTGGCCAAGGAAATGGGCATTCTGACCGTTGCGGTCGTAACGCGTCCGTTCCCGTTCGAAGGCCGCAAGCGTATGCAGATCGCCGATGAAGGCATCCGCATGCTCTCGGAAAGCGTCGACTCGTTGATCACCATTCCTAACGAGAAGCTGCTGACCATCCTCGGTAAAGACGCAAGCCTGCTGTCGGCTTTCGCCAAGGCAGACGATGTACTGGCCGGTGCCGTTCGCGGTATCTCCGACATCATCAAGCGTCCGGGCATGATCAACGTCGACTTCGCCGACGTGCGTACCGTGATGAGCGAAATGGGCATGGCGATGATGGGCACTGGCTGCGCCAGCGGTCCGAACCGTGCACGTGAAGCCACCGAAGCGGCGATCCGCAACCCGTTGCTGGAAGACGTGAACCTGCAAGGCGCACGCGGCATCCTGGTGAACATCACCGCCGGTCCTGACCTGTCTCTGGGTGAGTACTCCGATGTGGGTTCGATCATCGAAGCCTTCGCTTCCGAGCACGCGATGGTCAAGGTCGGTACCGTTATCGATCCGGACATGCGCGACGAGCTGCACGTAACCGTGGTTGCCACCGGTCTGGGCGCGAAAATCGAGAAGCCTGTAAAGGTCATCGACAACACCGTTCACACCTCCATGGCATCTGCCCAGGTGCAACAACCGGCTGCGGCCCGTCAGGAAGCACCAGCGGTCAACTACCGTGATCTGGACCGTCCGACCGTCATGCGCAACCAGGCTCAGGCCGGTGCTGCGGCTGCCGCGAAGATGAATCCGCAAGATGATCTGGACTACCTGGACATCCCGGCTTTCCTGCGTCGTCAGGCCGATTGATGGAATGTATCAGGGCTATGAAGGTGATTGGTGTTCAGCAAAGGCATGGTCTGCTATCATCGCCAGCCTTTGTTGATACCAGTTCGCAATTTGCGCTGAAGCGGCCCAAGCCATGATTAAACAACGCACACTGAAAAATATTATCCGTGCCACAGGTGTAGGCCTGCACTCCGGTGAGAAGGTCTATCTGACCCTCAAGCCTGCGCCTGTCGACACTGGCATTGTGTTTTGTCGCGCTGACCTCGACCCTGTGGTGCAGATTCCTGCCCGCGCGGAAAACGTCGGTGAAACCACTATGTCGACGACGCTGATCAACGGCGACGTCAAAGTGGACACGGTAGAGCACTTGCTCTCGGCCATGGCTGGCCTGGGCATCGATAACGCCTACGTCGAGCTCTCCGCGTCCGAAGTCCCGATCATGGATGGCAGCGCTGGACCCTTCGTATTCCTGATTCAATCGGCAGGCCTGGAAGAACAGGACGCCGCCAAGAAATTCATCCGCATCCTGCGTGAAGTGACAGTGGAAGACGGCGACAAGCGCGCCACTTTCGTCCCTTTCGAAGGGTTCAAGGTGAGCTTCGAGATCGATTTCGATCACCCGGTATTCCGGGACCGCACCCAAAGTGCAAGCGTGGATTTTTCCAGCACTTCGTTTGTAAAAGAAGTCAGCCGCGCCCGTACCTTTGGTTTCATGAGTGATATCGAGTACCTGCGCAAGCACAACCTCGCACTCGGCGGCAGCGTTGAAAACGCAATCGTGGTCGATGCCGATGGCGTGTTGAACGAAGACGGCCTTCGCTATGAAGACGAATTCGTGAAGCACAAGATCCTCGATGCCATTGGCGATCTGTATCTGCTGGGTAACAGCCTGATTGGTGAGTTCAAGGGCTTCAAGTCCGGCCACGCACTGAACAACCAGCTGCTGCGCAAGTTGATTGAGCAGACAGATGCTTGGGAAGTGGTGACGTTCGAAGACGCCAGCACCGCACCAATCTCTTACATGCGCCCGGTTGCGGCGGTGTAAGTAAAAAACCTCTCTAGTTTTTTGAAGGCCATCCTCGGATGGCCTTTTTTTATGCCTGCAGTTTTTGTGTTGCCTGGGCCGGCCCCATCGCGAGCAGGCTCACTCCTACATTTGAAATGCATTCCCCTGTAGGAGTGAGCCTGCTCGCGATAGGGCCGGTGAAGCCACTACATTTATCAGGAAGCCACCACCACCCGGTTACGCCCACCTTCCTTGGCCTGATACAACGCCTTGTCCGCCGCAAACAGCAACTGCTCCAGCGTCATCTCACTCGCCGCCGTCCACGTCGCGATGCCAATACTCACCGTCATCGGCCGTTCGGCCCCGTCGACCAACGGCAACTGTTCCACAGCCTGACGAATATGCTCGGCAATCTGTTGCGCGCCATGACCGTCGGTCTCGGCGAGAATCACCGAGAACTCCTCGCCACCATAACGCGCGACCAGATCCGCCGGTCGCCGCACACTTTCAGTAATGACCCTGGCCAGCGTCTTCAGCGCCTGATCCCCGCCCTGATGCCCATGCCGATCATTGAACGCCTTGAAGTGGTCGGCATCGATCATCATCACCGACATCGGCTTGCCCGAGCGTTGGGCGCGGAACCACTCATGACGCAACGCCTGATCGAGCATCCGCCGATTGGCCACACCGGTCAGCGCGTCGGTGGCGGCCAGTTGCGCCAGCTCGCGCTCGGCCCGCTGGCGCAAGCGCAACTCGCGGGCCAGCAGCCAGGTCAGCCACAGCAAACCCACGCACAACACCCCCGTGGCGCCGCTGATCAACAGGGCGGTACGACTCCACGTGCCGAACACCTCGTCGCTGGACAGCGCGACCATCACGATCAACGGCAGATTGCCGACCCGCGAATAGGTATAGAGACGTTGTTGATGGTCGATGCTGGAAACGCTGTTGAAACTGCCATTGCCACTCTTGTCGCGCAGAATCCGTATGACGTTGGGCCGGTTGCCGAAGCTCTTGCCGATCGAATCGCTTTGCAGATAAGGCTTCTGCGCCAGCAGCACGCCGTTGTTGTCGATGATGTTCAACGTGCTGTCTTTACCGATGTCGAGGCTGTTGAACAACTGGTCGAAGTAGTCGAGCTTCATCGACGCCACGGCCACACCGGCGAACTCACCGGTGTCCGAGGAAATCCGTCGGCTGAAGCTGATGCGCCACTGGTTGGCTTCGTCGCAGTCGCAACGGGTCTTGAACGGGCGGCTGATATACATGCCGACATCGCGGTTGAACGCGTGGGCGAGGAAGTAATCGCGGTCGGCAAAATTGCCCGGTTTCGGCTCGATTCGTGAAGAATCGGCGATCACATCCCCGTGTTTATCGAGGAGCAGAATGTCGCCCTTGAAGCGCGCCGTGGTGGAGCGGTCGAACAGCGCCAGATGGCGGATCTGCGGTGAGACAGTTTGCAGATCATCGCGTTGGGCGGCAGCGATCAGGCCTTGCAGGGTCAAGTCGTACAACTCGACGGTGCGCAGCACATCGGCGTCGATCAGTTGCGCAATGGTGGTGGCGCTGCGGGTCGCCGATTCCTGAGCGTTGGCGTGCTCGCGGATCAGCAGGAACGTGACGATGCACAGAATCGCGATCACGGTCAGCGAACTGCCGCAGATCAGCAGCAGCTCGGGGCGTCCGGTCTTGCCCGCAACGGGTGGGGTACGGCTCGCGATCATGATGGGTTATCGGTTGGGGAAGTCTTATAAGCGTAGTAGGCCAAACACCACAGCCGAAGCCAGAAACCATTTCCAATGTGGGAGCGAGCCTGCTCCGGGCGGCGTTCCGACGAAAGCGCTGTGTCATTCAACCTGGATGTCGAATGGTAGACCGCTTTCGCGAGCAGGCTCGCTCCCACAGGACGGGCATCACTGAATTCAAGACGGTGTTATGGCGCCGATCTTAGAAGACGTTGATCGGGTAGTCGATGATCACACGGTACTCATCTGTATCCGAATCAATCACGCCGTAACCGTTGCCACCGCGGTTGGTCGCCCATTGCAAGTGCACCGCCAGATCTTTGGCCTGACCGCTTTGCACCACGTACTGCAAGTCGAGATCGCGTTCCCAATGCTTGGCGTTGCGGCCATCGGCGCTGTACCAGTTGGAATAGCCTTTGCTGTCGGGGTCAACTTTGGTCAGGTCGACAGTGCCGCGCGAGTAGGACACAGACGAGGTCAGCCCCGGTACGCCGACACCGGCGAAGTCGTAGGCGTATTTAAGCTTCCACGAGCGTTCGTTCGGGCCGTTGAAGTCGGAATACTGCTGTGAGTTATCCAGATAAACGCTGTCGCCCTGACTGATGTAGTCGAACGGCGTGTTGCCGTTGACCCGCTGATACGCGGCAGTAACGCTGTGATTACCGACGCCAACGGTGAAATGCAGGCTGTAGGTATTGTTGTCGATGTTGCCCAGCAGCGCATCACCGGTGTCTTGCGTGTGATAGAAGTGCAGGCCCGGGTTGAGGCTGACCAGATCGTTCAACTGCCACGTGTAGTCGAGGTCGTAGTAGTACTGGTTCCAGATGTTCTTCAGCTCGGAGGCGTAAAGACTGCTGGTCAGGCCTTCGACACCGCTCCAGGCCACGCCGGCCCAGTTCAGGTGCTGACTCTCGTCGCCCTCGGCCAATGTCCCGTAGGAAGTGCCGATGCGTGTGTGGCCACTCTGGTTGTAAGGCTTGGTGAAACTGGCCTGGCCGCCTTCGATCAACCAGCCGTCGAAGCTGTGGTTGGTCAGGCTCACACCACGGAAGGTCTGCGGCAGCATGCGCGTGTCACCGCCGGCAATCACCGGGTTGGTGAGGAACAGATCACCGGCCTTCAACTCGGTATCGAACGCGCGCATTTTCAGCGTGCCACCTGCGGTGGAAAACGCCCCCGGCGCTTTGCCGCCGTTCTCTCTGACCGGCAGGATGCTCGAACCGTCGGTGCCGCCACCGCCATCCAGTTTCAGCCCGAGCATGGCGTGGGCATCAATGCCGAAACCGACCGTACCTTCGGTGTAGCCCGACTTGAAGATGCCAAGAAAGCCCTGGCCCCACTCGATGTTGTCGTCCGCTTTCTGCAAGCGGTTGCGATTCATGTAGTAGTTGCGGGCGTTGAGGTTGAGGCTCGAACCTTCGACAAAGCCTTGTTTGGCAGGCTCGTCGGCGTGAGCGGCAGGGGCAATCGTTGCGGTAATTGCAATGAACAGCGGGGTGAAACGGACTGGGTAACGCACGTGCAATGGAGCTCCTTGGGTCAACTGGCGCCTCTATATTTTGAGGTGCTCGATGTTTCTTGTTGTTACAGACGAACCAAACGGCTTTCAGACCACAACGAAAAAAGGCCGCTGAAAGGCAGCGGCCTGGAATGACGACGGTTGAACGGGAAGAGCCAAACAACCGCGTCGAGGGAAACGTTGGCGCGGTGCGCGACTCAGCTGTCTTTCTCGCTTGCTTGAGTCTGGGAAGTAGCAGCCTGCGGGGCTTGCGAGGCGTCCTGAGCCTTGGCCATCACTTCGGCCTGATGCTGATCGAAGGCCTGAGCGCGAGCGACATTGTGCGCCACGAACGACTGCGATTCTTCAGCCATCGCCATCGGCGACAGGATCAATGAGGACAAAACGAACGCGCTGGCAATACCCATACTGTTGGACATCTTGAAAACCTTCTCGCTTGGCGAGTGCTGTTTGGTGCGGGCAAAGATAAGGTCGCCGGGCGTTGGGAAACAGCGTGATTTTCATAAATGACTGTTGCGCAGGAGGTAAAAGTCGAAGATCGCGGTGTAGTAAAGAGCAACCCCCTCACCCCAGCCCTCTCCCCCAGGGGGGCGAGGGGGAAAGGGAGTAGATCCGGGGCTTTTCAGAATCCGAGTTCGACTGGATATTTCAGGTCGGCGTACTTCGAGAGAACAACTCGCTCAGTCCCATTTCCCCAGGGGGGCGAGGGGGAAAGGGATCCGATCGGGGGCTTTTCAAAGCCTGAGTTCGACTCGAGCTTTCAGGTCGGCGTACTTCGAAAGAACACCACGGTCAGTCCCCTCTCCCTCCGGGAGAGGGTTAGGGTGAGGGGCTTTTCAGACCGGCAAATAAATCCCGAAGGTATTCATCCCCCGATCACTGCGCACAAACACATCTCCACCATGCATCAGCGCAATCGCCTTGACGATCGCCAACCCCAAGCCATGGTTATTGCCACTGTTGCTGCGCGACGCATCGACCCGATAAAAGCGCTCGAACAAGCGCGGCAAATGCTCGCTGGCAATCGGCGAACCGGGGTTGGCCACGCCGATACTCACCTGCTGCTCTTTAACCTCGATGTGCACCTCGATCACCTGACCCGCGCCGGTGTGCTGCACCGCATTGCTCAGCAAATTAATCAACGCCCGGCGCAAATGCGCGACCTCGATCTGCACCTGCGCATCGCCGCTGACCTGCACCTCAACTTGCGCATCTTCAAGAATGAAATCCAGATATTCCAGGGTCGTTGCCACCTCATCCGCCAGCGACGTCGAGGTCAGTTTGGTCGCCTTGTTGCCCTGGTCGGCACTGGCCAGAAACAGCATGTCGTTGATGATCGAGCGCAGCCGTTCCAGCTCTTCCAGATTGGATTGCAGCACTTCGAAATAATGTTCGGCAGAACGCCCACGGGTCAGCGCCACCTGAGTCTGACCAATTAGATTGGTCAGCGGCGAACGCAGCTCATGAGCGACGTCGGCGTTGAACGATTCCAGCCGCGAGTAGGCCTGCTCAACCCGTTCCAGCGTCGAGTTGAAGGAGTCGACAAACTGCTCAAGTTCCGGTGGCAGCGGCGACAGACGCAAGCGCCCGGCCCGCAGCGGAGGCGCCAGTCGTTGAGCTTCATGGGACAGTTTGATCAGCGGTTTGAGACCAATCCGCGCGACCCAATAGCCCAGCGCCGAAGCCATCAGCACACCGACAATCGCCAGCCCGATCAAGGCAATCAGCAGGTTGTGCTGCGTCTCATGAAAGGTCTCGGTATCGATGCCGATCATGAACCGTAGCGGCGGACGCTGATCCTTGGCTGGCAACTCGGTCAGCAACACTTTCAACGGATAAGGATGGTCGGGCAACTGCAGATCATGCATGCCCAACGGGCCTTGGGCGAACGCGCGAATCGCCGCATCCGGCTGACCGTATTCATAACCCGGATCGCCGCTCACCACCCAGAAACGAATGCGTTTGTCTTCCTCGCCGAGCAGCTTCAACTTGGCGTTGATCTTCAGCCAGTGCTCCGGCGTACCGAAGCGATTGAGCGCCGATTCGAGCACGCTGTAACGCGCATCCAGCTCGGCTTCCGGGAGCAATCCCAGGCCTTTGTCGACCTGCTGATACAACGCGCCGCCGATCAACAGAAACACCAGCAGCGCCACCAGCGTGAACATCCCGCTTAGGCGCAGGGCAATCGAGTTACTGGACACCACGGCTCTCCAGCACATAACCCATGCCGCGAATGGTGTGTAGCAGTTTCTCGTCGAACGGCCCGTCGAGCTTGGCGCGCAGGCGTTTGATCGCGACTTCGACGACGTTGGCATCGCTGTCGAAATTGATGTCCCAGACCATCTCGGCAATCGCGGTTTTCGAAAGGATTTCACCTTGCCGGCGGGCCAACACGCTCAACAGCGAGAACTCTTTGGCGGTCAGATCCAGACGAGTGCCGGCGCGAGTGGCCTTGCGGCTGATCAGATCTATCCACAGGTCTGCGATGCTCACCTGCACCGGTTCATGCCCGCCGCTGCGCCGGGTCAGCGCTTGCAAACGTGCGACCAGTTCAAGGAAGGAAAACGGTTTGCCGAGGTAATCGTCGGCGCCGTCGCGCAGGCCTTTGATGCGGTCTTCGACGCGCTCGCGGGCGGTGAGCATGATCACCGGGGTTTGCTTGCGTGCACGCAATGCGCGCAGCACGCCGAAGCCATCGAGGCCCGGCAACATGACGTCGAGGACGATCACCGCGTAGTCGCTTTCCAGCGCCAGATGCAGGCCTTCGACGCCGTCGCGGGCCAGATCCACGGTGTAACCCTGTTCCGTCAGACCGCGGTGCAGATAGTCCGCGGTTTTTTCCTCGTCTTCGATAATCAGAACGCGCATGACCCTGCCTCAGTCTGTGATCGCCAACGCCGGTGAGGGCATCGGTTTGGGCCGGTGGAACAGCCGCTCGAGCCACAAGTATATGACTGGAGTGGTAAACAACGTCAGCATCTGGCTGACCAGCAAACCGCCGACCACCGCGATCCCCAACGGCTGGCGCAGTTCGGCGCCGGTGCCGTAACCGAGCATCAGCGGTAGCGCGCCAAGCAGCGCGGCGAGGGTGGTCATGATGATCGGCCGGAACCGCGTGATGCACGCTTCGAAAATCGCATCCTGCGGCGACAGGCCTCGGTGGCGCTGCGCTTCGAGCGCGAAGTCGATCATCAGGATGCCGTTCTTCTTGACGATACCGATCAGCAACACCAGACCGATCAACGCCATGATCGAAAAGTCCTGGCCGCAGATCCACAGCATGATCACCGCACCCAAACCTGCCGCCGGCAGCGTCGAGATGATCGTCAGCGGGTGCACGAAGCTTTCATAAAGCACACCGAGAATGATGTACACCGCCACCAGCGCCGCGAGAATCAGCCACGGCTGACTGGCCAGTGAACTCTGGAACGCCTGCGCTGCGCCTTGGAAATTGCCGCTGATCGCCGTCGGCATGCCGATCTCGGCCTTGGCCTGATTGAGCAGAATTACCGCATCACCCAACGCCACACCGGGCGCGAGGTTGAACGACAGGTTTGCGGCCGGGAACATACCGTCATGCGCGATCGACAGTGGGCCAATGGTCGGCGCATCGAACTTGGCCAGCGCTGACAGCGGCACCATCTCGCCACTCAGCGGTGAGCGCAGGTAGAAATAGTTGAGGCTTTCGGCCTTGCCGCGTTGTTTGGTGTCCAGCTCCAGAATCACGTTGTACTGGTTGACCTGAGTCTGGAATTCATTGATCTGCCGTTGGCCGAAGGCGTCGTACAGCGCCTCGTCGACATCGCTCGCGGTCAGGCCGAAACGGGCGGCGGCGCTGCGGTCGATGCTGATGTGGGTGATGCTGCCACCCAGTTGCAAATCGTTGGAAATGTCGCGGAACGCCGGGTTGCTGCGCAGTTTTTCCGTCAGGCGTTGCGTCCACGTGGCGAGGGTCGCGCCGTCGTTACTCTTGAGCACGTATTGGTACTGCGCGCGGCTCGGGCCGGAGCTGAGGTTGATATCCTGACCAGCGCGCAGATAGAGAACGATGCCGGGGACTTTCATCAGTTGCGGACGGATGCGGTCGATGAACTGGCTGGCGCTGACATCGCGGTCGCCGCGTTTTTTCAGGGCGATCCAGAAGCGGCCGTTGGCGATGGTCTGGTTGCTGCCGGAGACACCTACCGAATGGGAAAACGCCTGCACGGCCGGATCAGCGGCGACGATTTCGGCCATCGCCAGGTGTTTTTTCACCATGTCGCCGTAGGAAATATCCGCCGCAGCTTCGGTGGTGCCGAGGACGAAACCGGTGTCCTGCACCGGGAAGAAACCTTTCGGGATAAAGATGTAACCGCCGATGGCCATTGCCAGTGATAAACCGAACACACCGATCATCAGTTTCTGATGGGTGAGGGCGCGGCGCAGGCCTCGTTCATACCAGCCGAGCAAGCGTTCGCTGAAGCCCGGTTTGGCGTGGGCGTGATGCACCGGTTTGCGCATGAACAGCGCCGCCAGCGTCGGCGCCAGGGTCAGCGACACCACCACGGAAATCATGATGGTCGAAGTCGCGGTCAGGGCGAATTCCTTGAACAGGCGCCCAACCACGCCGCCCATGAACAGCAGCGGAATAAACGCCGCCACCAGCGAGAAACTGATCGAGACCACGGTGAAACCGATCTCGCCGGCACCTTTGATGGCCGCCTCGCGCATGTCGTCGCCGGCCTCCAGATGTCGGTGGATGTTCTCCACCACGACGATGGCATCGTCGACCACAAACCCCACGGCCACCACGATCGCCACCAGCGTCAGGTTGTTCAGACTGAAACCGAGGATGTACATCAGGGCGAAACTGGCGATCAGCGACACGCCGAGTACCGCCGAAACAATCAGGGTTGCCGACAACTGGCGCAGGAACAGCGCCATCACCGCGACCACCAACATGATCGCGATCAACAGGGTGATCTCGACCTCATGCAGCGAAGCACGAATGGTCTGCGTACGGTCGATCAGGGTTTTCACCTGCACCGACGCCGGCAGCATTGCTTCGAGGCCGGGCAGGGCGGCTTGAATGCGGTCAACTGTTTCAACGATGTTGGCGCCCGGTTGACGCGAGATCACCAGGTTCACACCGGGTTGATCACCGGCCCAGGCTTGCACGTAGGCATCTTCCGAACCGTTGACGACTTTGGCGACATCGCGCAGGTGAACCGGGGCGCCATCCTTGTAGGAAACGATGAGTTGGCTGTAGTCCTCGGGGTGGAACAACTGGTCGTTGGTCGACAGCGTCGAGATACTCGATTCGCCGTACAGCGCACCTTTGGCGAGGTTGAGGCTGGTCTGCTGGATCGCCAGACGAATGTCGGCGAGGGTCAGGCCGATCGCCGCGAGTTTGTCTGCCGAGGCTTGCACGCGAATCGCCGGACGTTGCTGACCGGTGATGTTGATTTGGCCTACGCCGTCGATCTGACTGATCTGACGCGAGAGCAGGGTTTCCACCAGATCGCTGAGTTCGGTGCCGGGCATTTGCGTCGAGCTGACACTGAGGATCAGCACCGGGCTGTCGGCCGGGTTGACCTTCTTCCAAGTCGGTAGGGTCGGCATGTCCTTGGGCAGTTTGCCGGCGGCGGTGTTGATCGCCGCCTGGACTTCCTGCGCGGCAGTGTCGATGCTTTTATCGAGGGTGAATTGCAGGGTCAAAAGGCTGGAGCCCAAGGCACTGCTGGAGGTCATCTGGGTCATGCCGGGGATGGCGCTGAATTGCACCTCCAGCGGCGTGGCCACGGACGAGGCCATGGTGTCGGGGCTGGCGCCGGGCAACTGCGCGGACACCTGAATCGTCGGAAATTCCGCTTCCGGCAGTGGCGCGATTGGCAGACGCGGGAAGGCAATTGCGCCGACCAGTACCAGGGCGATGGTCAGCAGAATCGTCGCGACCGGGTGATCGATGCACCACGTGGAGACGCCTTTGTGCGCCTTCATGGTTTCGGCTCCGCTTGCACTACCTGCGCCGGCTCGGTCATCACTTGTACGGTCGAGCCTGGCTTGAGCCGCGACTGGCCGTCGGTGACCAGCACATCGCCGGCCTTCACGCCTTTGATGATGTCCTGACCGCTACCTTGGTAAACCATCTGCACTTGCACGGCTTCGACCTTGTCACCATTCACCCGGTAAACGAAGTGTTGGTCGAGGCCACGTTGTACAACTGTCGGCGGGACGACCAGAGCATCTTTGTCGAGGGCCGTCTGAATTTTTACCGTGACCAGCAGGCCGGGCCAGAGCTTCTGGCTGGCATTGGCGAATTCGGCTTTGGCGCGGATGGTGCCGGTGTTGGCGTTGATCTGGTTGTCGATCAGGGTCAGGTGACCTTCGCCGAGCAGATTGCCGGTTTCGCCGTCGGTGTCGGCGCCGATGTAGGCCTTGACCTGGGCGCGTTGCGGTTCGTTGATCAGGCCTTGCAGGGTCGGCAGCATTTGCTGCGGCAGCGAGAACTCGACGGCGATCGGGTCGATCTGGGTGACGGTGAACAGGCCGGCGGTGTCGGTCATGCGCAGGAAGTTGCCTTCGTCGACGGTACGAATACCGACGCGACCGGTAACCGGCGAGCGGATCTGCGTGTAGGAAAGTTGTACTTGCGCGGCGTCGATCGAGGCTTGGTTGCCTTGGGCGGTGGCTTTCAGTTGGTTGACCAGGGCTTGTTGCTGGTCGTAGGTCTGCTTCGAGATGCCGTCGTCGACGGTGAGCAGTTTGTAGCGTTTGAGGTTGACCAGGGCGACTTGCAGTTGCGCCTGGCTTTCGCCCAGTTGGGCGCGGGCCTGATCGAGGCTGGCGCGGATGGAGCGGTCGTCGATGGTGGCCAGCAGGTCGCCTGCTTTGACGAGTTGGCCTTCTTTGACGAGGATTTTGGTGAGGATGCCGTCGATCTGGGGGCGCACGACGACGCTGTGTAATGAGAGTACGGAACCGATGCCGCTGGTGTAGCGGGGGACGTCTTTTTCGCTGACCGCTATGACTCGCACCGGGATGGCGGTGGGGGTGGCGAGTTTGGTCGGGGCGGGTTTCAGGGCGTACCACAGACCTGCGCCTGCGAGGACGATCAATAGGGTGGCGAGCAGGGCTTTGTTCTTTTGGATTCGCATGCGGGGTGGGCGCCGGACGGAGTTTGGGCAGGGTTGTTGTCTTTATAAACCTGTCAGCGGGTCAGTAGGGTGACGGCTAGCTGTCGGCGCTGTCAGTTTCGCTGGGTACATATCCGTTGCTGCGGTAACGGCGGCTCAGGGTTCCGCCCTTACGGCCATCCCTTTCAAGGTCTTTTCGTTTTGGCAGCCTTGATAACTCTGTCCGTTGAGACATGAGCATGGACCGCTGTACCTTGAACCCATGTCTTGGGTTTAGGCACCTTGGGACCGCGAGGGCTTTTCGCAACTTGTTTGGGCTGGATGTTTCTGGCCAGCTCCAACAAGCGTTGGGCCAGTTGCTCCAGAGGGACAACGGGAAGATATTCCGAGGGCAGCGCAATCTGCATTCCCTCATAACCACTCCTGACCTGAACCGCCAAGTGATAGATGGAGGCTTCCCATCCTTCAGGCTGAGTCTCCCGGTGAGCTTGCTCGACACTTCGTTTGAGGACGGCCAGGACGTTGTAGGCCAATACCGCAGTGGCGAACCCGAGCAAGGCAGCCTTTGGGCTGCCAAGGGTTTCGATTTCACTTTCCAGAATCGCTTCCAGTCGCTGGAACATACCTTCAATGCTCCAGCGGCGGCGATAGAGCTCTGCGATCTGCTGTGCACTGACGCTTTGGGGTAGGTTGCTCCAGAACATCAAGCTGCTGTCTCCCGAGTCCGTTGGCGAATGAAGCGTCAGTTCGACACGCCGACATTGGTAACCGCCTCTGACCTGGATGATCTGCTCACGCACAGTGCCTGTTTCCACAGGCACCGGCTCTTGCCACTCACCTTCTTGAATCAAGCGTGGATGCTTGGCTTGCTGGCGAATGACAAAGGAGGTCTGGGCCTGCTCACAAGCTTCCATGACCGGGAGCGTGCAATAGAGTCGATCAGCCAACCACACTTGGCCCGGCTCGGCATCAGCCAACAGCGGCAGCACGCAAACACGCTCGCTTGCGTAGGCATCCTCACACGCCTGAAGGTCGATGACCTGATCGAGGTCGGGGTCGTATGCCACCACCGAAAAACCGGGACGAGCGGCGCCGCGCTCGTGACGTAAAGCTCCCAGACGTTTCTCAGTGGATGCCAAGTGATTACCGTCCACTACCCGAACCTGCCAACCCGGCAGCATCGTCGTGCAACCCAGCTCTTTTATGGTTGGAGTCAGGCGTTGAGCGCAGCCCGTAACCAGGGCGCGCAACAGCGCCGGCTCGGTACGACTGATCTTGTCGTAGAGAGCCGCCAAACTGACAGGAAGATCTTCCAGTTGCCGCGCGGCGGCGTGCAGGGATGGCTTCAGGCCCAATGAAACAAGGGACATCAGCTTGATGATGGTCGAGAACAGCAGCTCACGAGAATACTGCCGTTGCCGATGCTCTTCGAAAACCTGATCGACCCACTCAGGGGCAATAGCCTGCTCCAGAGCCAATTTAGCCATGACACTGGCAGGTGCTTTTTTCTCGAAACGCGCTAGAACATCGGCCCACATCGTTTGGGGATCCCTGAATGAAATTTCAGGGGATTTTACCGAAGACCTTGAAAGGGATGGCCCTTACGGCGGGTCACTTTTTCCAGACGCCGAAAAAGTAACCAAAAAGGCTTGCTCCTGCGTGCGGCCCGCTCGCTGGGGCTCGGGGTTCCTTCGCTGCGGGATCGATCCGGGCGCAGCGTCTACGGTTTGCTTCGCTGCACCTCCTCTCGCTGTGTTTGGCTGCGCCAAACGGTCGCTGCGCTCCCACGCCCGGATCAATCCCTCCACTCAGCCTTCCGACGTCGCCCTACAGATCAAGAGCAGGCGAGCTGACACTCGGCCTATTGAGTGGTGAAGAGCGGGGCGTGGTCGGCTTTGGTTTTGTGTTGGATTCGCCCCTCACCCCAGCCCTCTCCCCGAGGAGAGGGAGCCGATTTGTGGGCCTTTCAGAATCTGAGTTCAACGCGGTATCGCACGTCGGCGTAGTTCTACCAAACAACTCGGTCAGTCCCCTCTCCCTCCGGGAGAGGGCTAGGGTGAGGGGCTTTTGATCTGTTTCAGAATCTGGGTTCAACACGGTATCGCACGTCGGCGTAGCTCTGCCAAACACCCCGGTCAGTCCCCTCTCCCTTCGGGAGAGGGCTAGGGTGAGGGGCTTTTGATCTGTTTCAAAACCTGAGTTCAACACGGTATCGCACGTCGGCGTAGCTCTGCCAAACACCCCGGTCAGTCCCCTCTCCCTTCGGGAGAGGGCTAGGGTGAGGGGCTTTTGATCTGTTTCAAAACCTGAGTTCAACACGGTATCGCACGTCGGCGTAGCTCTGCCAAACACCCCGGTCAGTTCCCTCTCCCTCTGGGAGAGGGCTAGGGTGAGGGTTGGCTTTTGGCTGTTTAAATTTGTGTCAAATAACCAGAACCTTCCCACAAGGTTTTCAGGTTGTCCGTCGGACGTGCGCTCTCTAGTCTTTGGTTGTCGCCGAAAACTCGGTGATCGGGTGTGAGAACCCTGAAAAATTAGTGAATCAGTCCATCAGTCCGCATAATTGCCGGCGGCTTATCCGCTGCTTGCAAATGCTTCATGGCGGCTGTGTGCGGGCAGACTTCGGTCTGGCCGGTTTCCTATTTTTCCGGTTTCTCACCCCGCACATAGCTGCCACCCACTTCGCCGCGTGAGAAACGGCAAGGGATGGCTCCCATTTGCAAAATAGGGTTTCCAATGACTAAGCCAGTTCCAGATCCACCCATCGATCCCACAACCCCACTCGAAGACGCCCTCCGCGCCGACGACCAGATCAAAACCCGCGAAGCCATCAAGCGCGCCCTCGATTTCTACCTCTGTCCCGAACCGGTCAAACCGCGTCAGCCCAGTACGATGTTCCTCATCCACCCGAACATCGACACCGAAAGCCTGCTCGCCCACGCCTGCGAATCGCTGGCTTCAGCCAATGTCATGGCCGCTGATCTGGCTGATCAGCTCAGTCGCCCGCAGCGCAGTACGGCGCTGGCGATCCAGCAGATCGTCATGCTTGCCGAGCTTGCGGTGAACCGGGCGCTGGATCGGGTTGATCCACAAACGTAATCCGTCTGAGCACCGCGTCATCGTTCTTCGCAAGCAGGCTCGCTCCCACCGTTTGAAACGCAGTCCCCCTGTGGGAGCGAGCCTGCTCGCGAAGACGTCTGATTGGGCAGCCCATCTCTAACGGCCATTTTTTGTTAAGCAGTCCCAAAAAGGGACCGATCAGTCCCAATCAGGGACTTATTTGCCCACTACGCTTCTCAAGATCCGTCCCAGTACGCGGATAACATTGTGTAGCCCGGGTTCTCTGGGCCGCTCACCCCGGGAGTGTCTTGAAATGAAGCTGAAAACCGCTCTGCCGTCTGTGCTTCTCTTGCTTCCACTCACAGCCTTCGCCGCGCCGGCCAGTCAATCCGGCGAGATCCGCTTCACCGGGCAAATCGTTGATTCGGGCTGTCAGGTCGGACCGGTCGGGGCGTTTGCGTCTCGTGAGTCTCGTCAGATCGAAATCAAGCCCGGCGTGAGCGTCGATGTCGACACTGATCGCAACGCCTGCAGTCATCAGGCGCTGCCGATTTCCATGCGCTACGAAGCGCTGAAGACCACAACCGACAAAGGCATCGTCATCATCAGTTACCTGTAAACCGTTCGGCGTGCGCTGCAAAATCTTCAGGTGCCGAGTCAGGGCGCAAAGGTATACTGCGCGCCTTCGCGGCTCACTGATCGGGCCCGACTTTTTGCTTTCCGGAGCTTTTATGACTTCCCCGACCCTGCCGCCGGTTGACGACGCTGTGAGCGATGTCTCGGCTGATCTGGCCGATACCAGCGAAACCAAAGCCGATATCCCGGCGTTCAAGTTCCCGTTCAAACCGGGCGAACTGGCTTCTGCCAAAGGCTCGAACCAGCCGTGGTACAAGAACGGCGCCAAGAATGGCCACACCAAGACCCCGGGCATGGCGCCGCCGGGCACCCGTCGTTCGATGGGCAAGCGCTGAGTTTTAATCCCGCCTGCGCTCAACGCGGCGATTGATACTGCCTGTGCCGGACCTTTCGCTGGCTTGCCAGCGATGAGGCCCGGGCGGACGCTAAAGAAACTGGATCAAGCCGCCCGCAGCGAAATGAACGCATACGTCTGCGCCGGTTCAGTCACCACCTGCGCTCCGGCCGCCACCACTTGCCCGGCCACATCATCCCCGGACACATGAAACACCCACTCACTCGGAGCAGTTGCCAGCGGTTGCGCGGTCACCTGATCAATCACCGAAGCAAACGCGCTCATATTCGGCAAGTACGCAGTAAACCCGTCACCCTTCAGCGCCGTGGTACGAATGCCGAGCATCGCGCAAATCGCGTCCTTGATGCCGATGTCATCCCGATCGGCCTGGCGCGAGCGTTGAATCAACTCCACCAGTTCCTGATCCACCAACTCACCGCCGACAATCAGCACCGGCCCCTGTTGCCAGGACTCCGGCGGACAATCCTTGGCGGCAGGGTTGAGCGGGATATGCGGATTGATTTCCGCCGGATAAATGCGACACACCAACGGCCGGCGCTCGTAGATCCGGCACAGCTTGTCTTCGTCAAGATTCCGACAGGGGCCGACGTTGTACGCGGCGAAGGTGATCGCCACATGGGCGTCTGTCGCGCCGCTGCGAACGACCGCTGAACGCCGTTCGGCATGTTCACGCTGCTGCGCCGGCAAACCCAGGCCATTACCAAGAAAGGCCTCGACCAGCACGATCACCTGACCGCCATCCGCCGCCCACATGCGGGCTTCGGCCAGGGTCAGCGGGACATGGTGGTCGGTGCAGCATTTGCCGCAGCCTACGCAGGAAAACGTCGTATTCATTGAGCGATCTGTCTTCAATCAGGGTGTGAAACGGTGGCGGAAAACCACCGCACAGGCGCGGATCGAAGCAAGTTATGCGCCACTCACTGGGATTTGGCGGTCGGACGGATCGAGTCCCACTCGCTGACGAAGGCGGTTTTCGATTTTTTGTTGTAGAGGCAAAGCTCGGTGCCTTGCTGGCCTTTCATGTGTTTTTGCGGGTATTGGCCTTGCAGCAACACGGCGGTGTAGCCGACGCTGTCGTCGAATTGTGCGGGGGCGTCGACGGGTTTGGCGTTTTTCAGGCCACTGGCTTTGGTGCAACTGGCGAGCACGGTTTTGTCGTAAGCGGCCCAGGCGTCGGGGCTGGAGGCGTGGGCCTGGGAGGCGAGGGCGGTGAGGCAGAGCAGGCTTGCGGTGATGGCTTTCATGGTGGGGCGTCCTTGGTCGTGGGTGGCCAAGGTTTGAGTCTGCCTGAGTGTTAGAAGTTGCCTGTGCCGGCCCTTTCGCGAGCAGGCTCGCTCACACAGTTTGAAATGCATTCCAGGGTGGGAGCGAGCCTGCTCGCGAAGACGGTCTATCAGTCCGGCACCAACTCCCGGCGGACCACATACATTCCGGCACTTTCATACAAGCGCTGCGCCCGCCGGTTGTCTTCCAGCACCTTCAGATCAACAAACCCTTCACGGCGTTGCTGAAACACCTTGAATGCATTGAGCAACAACGCCCGGCCCAATCCGCGGCCCTGCATGCGCGGATGCACCACCAGATTCTTGATATAGGCGCTGGTCCAGCATTGCGCCACACCGACTACGCCTTCGGCATCACGGGCAATCAAACACAGGCTCGGATCATATTCAGGATCGGTTTCGAACTGCCGCTGCCAAGCGTCCAGCGCCGGCACTCGGCCGCCGCCTTCGCGATAACCGAGTTGCATCAAATGATGCACGTCCGCCGCCATTTCGACGGAGTACGTGCGCAGTTCAATGTCTTGTGGCCAAGGTGCATCCGGTGCGTCTTTGCCAAGATCGCGCCGCATCAAAAAACAATACGTCTCGGCCAAGACTCAGTGCCCTTGGGCGGCGACGTGTTTGGCCGCTTCGATCAGGCAGTGGGTCAGTTCCGGCGAGGAGAACTTGGTCAGTACGCCGTTCGCCCCGGCCAAACGCGCTTTCTCGCTGTTCATCGCGCTGTCGAGCGAGGTGTGCAGCAGCACGTACAGATGGGCGAAGTCCGGGGTTTCGCGCAGGGTGCGGGTGAAGGCGTAACCGTCCATCTCGGACATCTCGATGTCGGAGACAATCAGGTTGATCTGCTGAGCCGTGCCTTGCAGGTCGAGCAGGCAGTCGATGGCCTCCTTGGCACTGCGCGCGGTGTGGCATTGCAGGCCGAGATTGCGCAGGGTGTGTACCGATTGCTGCAGCGCCACCTGGCTGTCGTCGACCACCAGAATCCGCGCGTTGCCGAGCACATCAGCGTCTTCCATGCTCAGGTCGGTCGGGGCCATTTCGATCTGTGCCGGGGCGATGCTGTGGATAACCTTTTCGATATCCAGCACCTGCACCAGCGTGCCGTCCACCGAGGTCACGCCAGTGATGTAGGCGCGCGAACCGCCGGAACCGAACGGCGGTGGTTTGATGTCGGTGGTCAGGCAATGAACGATTTTGCTCACCGCCTGCACGTGCAGGCCCTGCTTCGAGCGGCTGACGTCGGTGACGATCAGGCAGCCGCCGTTCGGGTCTTCCAGCGGACGCTCGCCGATGGCGCGGCTGAGGTCGATGACCGACAGCGAGGCGCCGCGCAACGTGGCGATGCCTTTCACGTGCGGGTGCGATTCCGGCAGTTTGGTCAGCGGCGGGCAGGGGATGATTTCACTGACTTTCAGCAGGTTGATCGCCATCAACTTGCCGCTGCGCAAGGTAAACAGCAGAAGCGAAAGTGAGTCTGCGCGGGCTTTGGTGGAGGACATATGAACCTTCTGTGGAAAGGTGGTGGGCGAGGGTGGGAATCGCCAGAAACTATTGATGCCGGGTTATCGGCGTTAAAGGGGTGGGCTTTAGGTTAGTTGTCGGGTGGCGTGGAGATCAAAAGCCAAAGCCCCTCACCCCAGCCCTCTCCCGAAGGGAGAGGGGGCCGACCGAGGTGTCTGGCGTTGTACATCGACCTGAATGACCGAGTCGATTATGGATTCGGTAAAGATCTTTCACGTCGGCGGAATTCTTCAATATCCCCCAATCAGTCCCCTCTCCCTCCGGGAGAGGGCTAGGGTGAGGGTGTGCTTTTAGCTCTTCATGCCTAGTCGTTTGGCCATGCGGCCGAGGTTGGCTCGGTCCAGCCCCAACTCCCGCGCCGCACTCGCCCAGTTGTCCTGATTACGCTCCAGCGCCGCACTGATCAAACGCCGCTGATACTGCTCGGTCGCACTGCGCAAATCTCCAGTGATCAACGGCATCTCAGCCACGACACCGACACCAGCCTCAACCGAGTTATCCACAACCTCGCGCGGCAGATCCAGATCCGCCGCGCTCAAACTGAGAATCTTCGGCCGTACCTTGCAATTGCCCAGCGCCTTCAACGCACTGCGCCCGATCAAGTGCTCCAGCTCACGCACGTTGCCCGGCCAAGTGTAGGCGAGCAGTGCTTCCTGGGCGTCGCTGTTCAGGCGCAGGCTGTTGAGGCCCATTCGCGAGCGGTTCTGTTCGAGGAAGAAACCGCTGAGCAGCAACACATCGCGGCCGCGATCACGCAGCGCCGGCACGCGCAGCGGGTAGACGCTTAGGCGATGATAGAAGTCGGCACGATAACGGCCGCTGCGCACTTCTTCGGCGAGGTCGCGGTTGGTCGCGGCAATCAGGCGCACATCGACCTGATGCTCCTTGTCCGAGCCCAAACGCTGCAACTGACCGCTCTGCAAAACGCGCAATAATTTCGCCTGCACAGTGAGCGACAACTCACCGACTTCATCGAGAAACAACGTGCCGCCATTGGCCAGTTCGAACTTGCCGCGACGGTCGCTGGTGGCGCCGGTGAAGGCGCCGCGCACGTGGCCGAACAGTTCACTTTCGACCAGCGTATCCGGCAGCGCGGCGCAGTTGAGGCTGATGATCGGTTTATCGGCGCGGGGAGAGGCGGCATGGATCGCTTGGGCGACCAGTTCTTTGCCGACGCCGGTTTCGCCGGTGATCAACACGGTCAGATCACTGCCGCCGACCAGATTGATTTCCTCCACCAGTTTCTTCAGCGCCTTGCTCTGGCCGATCATCTCGCGGTTCTGTTGGCCGCTGGCCTGGCGATAGACCTCGGCGCGCTGGTGCTCGTCCTCCGCGCGATTGGCCAAGCGCTGGATGCGTTCGGCGGCGTTGACCGTGGCCGAGGCGAGGCTGGCGAAAGCTTGCAGGGCGTCCAGTTCGATCGGTTCGAAACGCTCGGGGTCGAGGGCGTCGAGGGTGATCAGGCCCCAGAGTTTTTCATCGACAAACAAAGGACAACCGAGGCAATCGTGAACCTCCAGATGCTCGTCGAGGCCGTCGACCAAACCGTCATAAGGATCGGGCAAGTCGCTATCGGCGGCGAATCGCGTGGGTCCGGCACCGCTGAGGAGTATTTCAAAACGCGGATGTTCGCTGACCTTGAAGCGCCGGCCGAGGGTGTCGGTGCTCAAACCGTCCACCGCCAGCGGCACCAGCGCTTCGCCGTCGAGGCGCAACAACGCTGCAGCGTCGCAGGGCAGCAAGGCGCGCATGGCTTCAAGTAAACGTCGATAACGCTCGCCCTCGGGCAATTCGCGGGACAGGTCGGAGACGAGTGGCAGCAGGGCGGTGAGCAGGGATTTGGCGGTCATGGTCTTGTAGTCAAAGAGACAATATGTAGTCGGGATGACTATAAAGGTCTTTGAGTCTTTATGACTACGATATTTACAAGCTATTGATTTACATCGATAAATAAGTTGGCACGGAACCTGATAACCCTAAGGCAACTTTTCAAGAAAGCTCAGGAGTCATTCTTATGCTTAGCGTCCAGGATCGTGCCATCGTAAAATCCACCGTGCCTCTGCTGGAAAGCGGCGGTGAAGCACTGATAACGCACTTCTACCGCATGATGCTCTCTGAATACCCGGAAGTTCGGCCTCTGTTCAACCAGGCGCACCAGGCCAGCGGTGACCAGCCTCGCGCCTTGGCTAACGGCGTGTTGATGTATGCGCGGCACATCGATCAGCTCGACCAGTTGGGCGATCTGGTGGCGAAGATCATCAACAAGCACGTGGCCCTGCAGATCCTCCCGGAACACTACCCGATTGTCGGTGCCTGTCTGCTGCGGGCGATTTCCGAAGTGCTTGGCGAAGAAATCGCCACGCCAGAAGTGATGAGCGCCTGGGGCGCAGCTTACGGCCAACTGGCGGACATTCTGATCGGCGCCGAAACGGCGATCTACGACCAGAAAGAACAAGCCGTTGGCGGCTGGCGCGGGGCGCGTGAGTTCATCGTTGCGGCCAAAGTCGAGGAGAGCGCGGAGATCGTTTCGTTCTACTTCGAACCAGCAGACAAAGGCCCGATCCTCGCGGCCGAGCCGGGTCAGTACATCGGCATGAAGCTGATCCTCGATGGTGAAGAAATCCGCCGCAACTACTCGCTGTCGGCACTGGCGAACAACGGTCAGTACCGCATCAGCGTCAAGCGCGAACCGGGTGGTCGGGCGTCCAACCACTTGCACGATCAATTGCAGGTCGGCGCGAGCATTCAGTTGTTTCCGCCATCGGGTGAGTTCACCTTGACTGCAAGCGACAAGCCATTGGTGCTGATCAGTGGTGGGGTGGGTATCACGCCGACTCTGGCGATGCTTGAAGCGGCGCTGGAAACCGAGCGGCCGGTGCACTTTATTCACTGCGCGCGCAACGGCAGCGTGCATGCGTTTCGTGACTGGATTGATGATTTGGCGGCGCGTCATCCGCAACTCAAGCGTTTTTACTGCTATGCCGAAGATGACGGTGTCAGCCCGGCGGCGGACAAGGTCGGGATGCTGGATCAGGCACTGCTTGGCGAGTGGTTGCCGCAGGAGCGTGATGTCGACGCCTACTTCCTTGGACCGAAGGGGTTCATGGGTGCGATCAAGCGTCATCTGAAGGCGCTGGGTGTGCCGGAGAAGCAGAGTCGTTATGAGTTCTTCGGACCGGCTTCGGCTCTGGAATAATCCTTAACACTGAGTCGCCTTCATCGCGAGCAGGCTCACTCCTACAGGGGCTGTGGCGTACATGAGAATGGTGTACGACGCAGATCCCTTGTAGGAGTGAGCCTGCTCGCGATGGCCGTTACACGATTCAGATTCTTGAAAAGTGTTTAAAGGTTAATCGTTTCTTAACCGCTTTATCGTTTATTCCCCCGGTGTAAACTTGCGACAACCTTCAGCCGCAAGCCAGCTGAACCATGGACATATAAGGGAAACGCGATGAGCGAGGAAACGATTCGGTTGGGCCGTGAGCGGCGCTTTCTGGTGCTGCTGGGCATCATCTGCCTGGCACTGATCGGCGGTGCGCTGTACATGCAGATCGTGCTCGGCGAAGCACCGTGCCCACTGTGCATTTTGCAGCGCTATGCGTTGCTGCTGATCGCGCTGTTTGCGTTCATCGGCGCAGCGATGCGCAGCCGTCGCAGCATCACCGTGTTCGAAGTGCTGGTGGTCATTTGTGCGATTGCCGGGGCGGCTGTGGCCGGGCATCACGTGTACACCCAGTTCTATCCGGCGGTGAGTTGCGGCATCGATGTGCTGCAGCCGATTGTCGATGATCTGCCGCTGGCGAAGATCTTCCCGCTGGGCTTCCAGGTCGACGGTTTCTGCTCGACGCCGTACCCGCCAATCCTCGGTCTGTCGCTGGCACAGTGGGCGCTGGTAGCGTTCGTGCTGGTGGTGATCCTGGTGCCGCTGCTGACCTCGCGTAATCGAAAAGCACTGCGCTGAGTCAACTATTCGGCTGTCTGGCCGATACAGAAAACGCCTCGATTTGCGTATCAGCATATCGGGGCGTTTTGCATTTCAGAGTGTTTGTGAAAACACCGTGACGGACGGCAAGGGAGGGTGTGGCGAGTGTGCGACATGTTGTCACACGCGCCGTGTCGCAGGGCTCTTGAGTGACGCGGAATCGGCCGTTGTTACAAAAAAGGATTGGTCTGTTTCGGGGTTTTTCGGCTTTAGCACGTGAGTGCCATAGCAGGCAGTTTTAACAAGCGCTGGCATATGGCCAAAAGCCTTGGGTTATCGGGCTTTGCGCTGTTCGAACCTTCGGAAAAAGCCTTCAGAGCTGTCTGAACTGACGCGGGTACACCTACAATTTTTGGTGTTTTTGTTGAGAAATGTTTTCGATAACATGCGGAACTTTTGCAAAAATGGCGATGGATTGTTGCTCGAATCGATAAAAATTATTTCGGGATAAGACATGGTGTATAGGGCGCTACCTATCTACAATCGCCCGCACTGAATTCCCGGCACTGTTCAGCCTTTATTAAGGAACGCTTTTTATTAAGGCGCTGCGCAGAAAGTCGGGTGTCGAGTGAGTCGCAAGGCTTCCAAGACACCCAGGTGTCGGTGCCTTCCAACTTTCCGCACCAAATGGAATTGGTCTGTAACAAGGCCTTTGACCACGAATTCGAATAAGAACTGACCGCTGTCCCAGGTTTTGTCGAGCGTCTGACGCGCGACGGGCGGCCCTTATTCAATCCAAAGAAAATGCCAACCCTTGGCAGGGTGAAGTGTTGGCGATCAAAACCCAACTGCATTGCGCAAGCTGCTTTAGAGGTCGTGAGATGAGTAAAAACAGGTACCCCAGATTACTAGGCCTAGTGCCGCTGCTCGGCACGTTGTTGCTGGGAGGCTGCAACATGACCTTGCTCAATCCAACGGGCCAGGTTGGCCTGGAACAGCGAAACCTGATCATCACCGCGACCCTGCTGATGCTGTTGGTCGTCGTGCCGGTTATCGTCATGACCTTCCTGTTCGCCTGGAAGTACCGCGCGTCGAACAAGAACGCCGTCTACACCCCGAAATGGTCGCACTCGACCAAAATCGAAGTGGCAGTCTGGACCATCCCGGTCCTGATCATCATTGCCTTGGGTTACATCACCTACATTTCGACCCACGAACTGGACCCGTATCGTCCGATCCAGTCCGACGTCAAGCCTGTGACCATCGAAGTGGTCGCGCTGGACTGGAAGTGGCTGTTCATCTACCCGGAACAAGGCATTGCCACGGTCAACAAGATCGTGTTCCCGGCGCACACGCCAATCAACTTCAAGATCACCTCTGACGCTGTGATGAACTCGTTCTTCATCCCGGGTCTGGGCGGCCAGATCTACGCGATGGCGGGCATGCAGACCAAGCTGCACCTGATCGCTGACCGTAACGCTGAAATGGACGGTATCTCCGCCAACTACAGCGGCGCGGGTTTCACCGGTATGAAATTCAAGGCTATCTCCACCACTCAGGAAGATTTCGACGCCTGGGTAAGTGAAGTCAAGAAGTCACCTAAACAGCTTGATCAAGCTGAATACGCGGCCCTTGCCAAACCGAGCCAGAACAACCCAGTCGAGCTCTACTCCTCGGTCACGCCGAACCAGTTCCAGATCATCGTCGACAAGTACGAAGGTATGAAGCCGGGCAAGCCGCTGAAGCACGAGAAGAAAGAGAAAGAAGTGGCGGCCACGGAAATTGACTCGAGTTCGCATTCAGCTGCCGGGGCAGAGGAGTAAACGATGTTTGGTAAATTAAGTTGGGAAGCAGTCCCATTCCACGAGCCGATCGTGATGGTGACCATCGCCATGATCGCCCTCGGTGGTCTGGCGCTGTTCGCTGCAATCACCTACTTCAAGAAGTGGACCTACTTGTGGACCGAGTGGTTGACCTCGGTCGACCACAAGAAAATCGGCGTGATGTACATCATCGTCGCCATGGTCATGCTGCTGCGCGGTTTTGCCGACGCCATCATGATGCGTACCCAGTTGGCCATGGCCACCGAGGGTTCGCCTGGCTACCTGCCACCTGAACACTATGACCAGATCTTCACCGCTCACGGTGTGATCATGATCATCTTCATGGCGATGCCATTCTTCACCGGCCTGATGAACCTTGCAGTGCCGCTGCAGATCGGCGCGCGTGACGTTGCGTTCCCGTTCCTGAACTCCCTGAGCTTCTGGCTGCTGGTATCCGGCGTAGTGCTGATCAACCTGTCCCTGGGCGTCGGCGAATTCGCCAAGACCGGTTGGGTTGCCTATCCACCATTGTCGGGTCTGCAATACAGCCCTGGCGTGGGTATGGACTACTACATCTGGGCGCTACAGCTATCCGGGTTAGGTACGACGTTAACGGGGGTTAACTTCCTCGCGACCGTACTGAAAATGCGTACCCCTGGCATGAAACTGATGGACATGCCGATCTTCACCTGGACCTGCACCTGGGCAAACGTTCTGATCGTGGCTTCGTTCCCGATCCTGACCGCTACCCTGGCACTGCTGACCCTTGACCGTTACATGGATTTCCACATTTTCACCAATGAACTTGGTGGCAATCCAATGATGTACGTCAACCTGTTCTGGGCGTGGGGCCACCCTGAGGTTTACATCCTGATCCTGCCGGCATTCGGCATCTTCTCGGAAGTGATCTCGGCGTTCACCGGCAAGAAACTGTTCGGCCACCACTCGATGATCTACGCTTCGGGCGCGATCTCGGTACTGGGCTTCATGGTTTGGCTGCACCACTTCTTCACCATGGGTTCGGGTGCCAGCGTCAACGCCTTCTTCGGTCTGGCGACGATGCTGATTTCCATCCCGACGGGTGTGAAACTATTCAACTGGCTGTTCACCATCTACCAGGGCCGTCTGCGCTTCACCAGCCAGGTTCTGTGGACTCTGGGCTTCATGGTGACTTTCGCCATCGGCGGCATGACCGGCGTACTGCTGGCCATCCCGGGTGCTGACTTCGTTCTGCACAACAGCCTGTTCGTGATCGCGCACTTCCACAACGTGATCATCGGCGGTGCGGTATTCGGTTACATCGCTGGTTTCGCGTTCTACTTCCCGAAAGCGTTCGGCTTCAAGCTGCACGAAGGCTGGGGTAAAGCAGCGTTCTGGTTCTGGATCTCGGGCTTCTTCGTCGCGTTCATGCCGCTCTATGCACTGGGCTTCATGGGCATGACCCGTCGTCTGAACGCCACCACCAACCCTGAGTGGGTACCGTACCTGTACGTTGCCATGTTCGGTGCGGTGATGATCGCTGTCGGTATCGCCTGCCAGCTGATCCAGCTCTATGTGAGCGTGCGTGACCGTAACAAGCCAGAGAACGTTTGCGATCACGGTGACCCGTGGAATGCACACACTCTGGAATGGTCGACCTCGTCGCCACCGCCGTTCTACAACTTTGCCGTGCTGCCTAAGGCTGACTGCATCGACCCGTTCACCGAAGCCAAGGAAAACGGTACTGCGTACCAGCGTCCGGCCAAGTACGAGCCGATCCACATGCCGAACAACACCGCCACTGGCGTGGTGATGGGCGCACTGTTGACCGTCTTCGGTTTCGCGATGATCTGGCACATCTGGTGGTTGGCGATCGCCAGCCTGGCCGGCACCATCATCTACTTCGTGATCCACGCTGCACGTGACGACCAGGGCTATATGGTTCCGGTTGAAACGATCGAGCGTATCGAAGCCGAGCAGCACAAGCGTCTGGTTGCGGCAGGGAAAATCCCGGCCGGTGCCACCCGTGTTGAAACCTCGTTGGAACAGGCTTAAACCATGTCGAACTTAGTGACCAATGTTGGACACGCCCATGGTGACCATGGGCACGATGACCATCACCACGACTCGGGCGAGATGACCGTATACGGTTTCTGGCTCTACCTGATGACCGACTGCATTCTGTTTGCGTCGATCTTCGCGGTGTACGCAGTACTGGTAAACAACGTAGCCGGTGGCCCAGCGGGCCACGACATCTTCGAACTGCCATACGTGCTGGGCGAAACCGCTCTGCTGTTGTTCAGTTCGATCACCTACGGCTTCGCCATGCTGGCGTTGTTCAAAGGCAAGAAGCAGCAGGTTCTGGGTTGGTTGTTCATGACCTTCCTGCTCGGCGCAGGCTTTATCGCCATGGAGATCAACGAGTTCCACCTGCTGATCTCCGAGGGCTTCGGTCCTAGCCGTTCGGGCTTCCTGTCCGCGTTCTTCACCCTGGTCGGTACCCACGGTCTGCACGTATCTGCGGGTCTGATCTGGATGGGCATCATGATGTACCAGGTCAACAAGCACGGCCTGACGGCGACCAACAAGACCCGTCTGAGCTGCCTGAGCCTGTTCTGGCACTTCCTGGACGTGGTGTGGATCTGCGTATTCACCGTTGTTTACCTGATGGGGACTCTGTAATGGCTAATGCACACTCCCATGACAGCCATGATGCTGGCCACGGCAGCGTAAAGTCGTACGCCATTGGCTTCATCCTGTCGGTGATCCTGACCGTCATCCCGTTCGGTCTGGTGATGTACCCGAGCCTGCCGAAGGCCACCACGCTGGCAATCGTTCTGCTGTTCGCAGTGATCCAGGTGATCGTTCACCTGTATTACTTCCTGCACCTGGACCGTTCCATTGCTCAGCGTAACAACGTGATTGCATTCGTCTTTACGGCGATCGTGATCGTGCTGCTGGTTGGCCTGTCGTTGTGGATCATGTTCAGCATCCACACCTACATGATGGCGAAGTGAGGTAAGACCCGATGTCGCTCAAGCACTTTATCCAAATCACCAAACCGGGGATCATTTTCGGTAACGTGCTTTCTGTGGCAGGCGGGTTTTTCCTGGCCTCGAAAGGGCATGTGGATCTGGCGGTGTTTCTGGCTGCCATGATCGGTACATCCCTGGTTGTTGCCTCCGGTTGCGTGTTCAACAACTGCATCGACCGCGACATCGACCTGAAGATGGAACGCACCAAGAACCGGGTGCTGGTGCAGGGCTTGATCTCCCTGAAACTGGCCCTGGTCTACGCGACCATCCTTGGTGTTCTCGGCGTTGCGTTGTTGTACAAGGTGGCCAACCCGTTGGCCGCTTTGTTCGCGGTGATCGGCTTCATCATCTACGTCGGCTTCTACAGCCTGTACCTCAAGCGCAAGTCGGTTCACGGCACGCTGGTGGGCAGTCTGTCGGGCGCCATGCCGCCAGTGATCGGTTACGTCGCCGTAACCAACAGCTTCGACATGGCCGCGCTGACGTTGCTGGTGATGTTCAGCCTGTGGCAGATGCCGCATTCCTACGCCATCGCGATCTTCCGCTTCAACGATTACCTGGCCGCATCGATTCCGGTGCTGCCAGTGAAGCGCGGGATTCAAGTGGCCAAGAAGCACATCCTGCTCTACATCCTGGCGTTCCTCGTAGCGACCTTGATGCTGACCTTCAGCGGTTACGCCGGCATGAGCTACCTCGCCGTCGCCGCAGCCATGGGCATGTACTGGTTGTACATGGCCTGGACCGGCTACAAAGCGGTGGATGATACGGTCTGGGCACGCAAGCTGTTCGTGTTCTCGATCTTCACCATCACTGCGTTGAGCGTCATGATGTCCCTGGACTTCAAGGTGCCGGCAGAGTTGCTGCTGACGTACGCGCCGTAAGGCTCAAAGGCTTGAAGAAAAACCCCGCACATTGAGAGATGTGCGGGGTTTTTTGTTTATCTGGAGCCGGATTTGTTGATAGTCTGTCTGTAGGCGATTTGCCTATAGTTTGCACATGCGAACCGTATTCTTTGAAACAACGATATTTACCACAAGCGTTGGTCAGTACCTGACAGACGATGAGTACCGAGAACTGCAGGCTTATATGCAGGGCAATCCGTTGGCAGGCGATGTGATGCCCCGAACGGGTGGATTCAGAAAACTACGTTGGGCTGATGCTCGACGTGGCAAGGGCCGACGAGGCGGCTTGCGGGTCATCTATTATTGGCTTATGAATGATGGTCAGTTCTGGATGTTTGCAATTTACGACAAAGATGAGCTTGAGAATCTGACTGCCGAGCAAGAAAAGGCGCTCAAAAAAGCCATAGATAAAGAGTTGAAAACACGAGGTACCCCATGAAAAAACGCGACCTGTTTGCAGAGTTGATGCAGGGCGTTGATGAGATGGCGGCTCAACGCGAAGGAAAAATTACCCTGCGCAATACAGTGCTTGAGGACAAACCAGTCCCGGAAGTCGGAGCCCAAGAAATCGTGGCTTTGAGAGAAAAGTTACATATGTCTCAAGCCGTCTTTGCCAAGCGAATCAGGGCGAGTCCCAGCACTCTGAGAAACTGGGAGCAGGAAAAGTCAAAGCCAAATGCTCAAGCTGCTTTGTTGATCCGTTTGGTTGAAAAATTCCCTGACATGGTTGATCGCCTGAGCGCCGTTTAACGACAAAGTCATTTAAATTTAAAGCCCCATTACTTCGAAAGAGGTGTGGGGCTTTTGTTTTCCGTGACTGCGGGTTGCGGCGCAGTAACAAACCCCCTAGATTTGGATCCAACCATGACAGTGATAGCTCCTTGCCATTTGCGGTTGCCCATCTGTCTTAACCTGCGGTTCTTCATGCACTGATCATAAGGCTGGGCGAAATGACTGAGAGGATGACCTGCGACGAGCGTTTTATTGCCCTGGCCCAAGAGCTGAACTACGACATTTATGGTGAGAACACCGCCGGCGGCAATTACGCGCCGCTGATCCGTCATCATGATGAGCTGTACATCAGCGGTATGGTGCCGCGCACTAACGGCAAGATTCAGTATCCGGGTCGCGTCGGACTGGAGCTGACCCTCAAGGATGCGCAAGCCGCCGCGAGCATCAGTGCGATGCGTTGCCTGGCGCTGATCGTCGATGCGGTGGGTTCGCTGGACAAGATCAAGGCGTTGTTGCGGGTGACAGTGTATGTGAAGTCGACGCCGGACTTCGTTGACCTGAGCGAAGTCGCCAACGGTGCGTCGGACGTGTTCAGTCATGTGCTCGGCGATGCCGGCCGGCACACGCGCACCACAGTCGGTGTGTATCAGTTGCCGAAGAATGCGGCGATTGAGGTCGACATGATTGTGGCGTTGCATCTTTCGGCTTGAGGTGGTTTGGCGGCTTGCCCTCACCCTAACCCTCTCCCGGAGGGAGAGGGGACCGACCGAGGTGTCTTGCGCTATACATCGACCTGAGAGATTGAGGCGATTGTGGATTCGGCGCAGCACTTTCATTTCGGTGCATCTCTTGAATATCTCCCGATCGGCTCCCTCTCCCTCTCCCTCGGGAGAGGGCTGGGGTGAGGGGCTGGGATTTACGCCATTCCGCTAATCCCAAGCCGAAAACCAAAAAGCCCCGCCTGAATCTCAGCGCGGGGCTTTTTCGTACAGTGGCTGCGCTATTACTGCGCGGCGATGCTGTAACCATCAAACGCAGTCTGCTGTTGCAGTGCGGTGATGATGTTCTTGCGGTTCACTGCCTGTTCGGTACCCGCGTTGTCGACGAAGACTTCGCTTTCCAGCTCCGCCTCTTCGCCTTCACCGACGAAGGTGAAACCGAGGAATTCCAGCGCTGCACGGTCAACGTTCAGGCGCGAGCGTGGCGTGCGCAGTGGCAAGGTCACGCTGATGCCGTCCTTGCTGATGGTGAAGATTTCGACTTCTTTCTTCTTCGCAGCCTTGCTCTTGCCGCCGCTCGGATTGCTGATCGCCTGATGGGTCTGGTTCAGCACTTTCAGCGCGAGGCCGTAAACGATTTCCTGGAACGCCGGATCATCCTTGAAGCTGGACAGGATGCGGCCGATCGAGAACTTGCTGCTGAGGTCTTCAAGGGCGGCGAGGTCCGCCGCTTCAGCGTCTTTCAGCGCCTTGAGTTCGCCCATCAGCTCGTAGGCCTTGTCGTCATCGAAGCTATCGTGAGCCTGACGGATCGCCGCGCGCAGCTCGCGGATCTGGTCGCTTTCGCGGGTCGACTGGAACGCGTCCAGGACCATCTCGCTGATGATTTTGGCTTGTGGCAGGTGTTGTGAAAGATTGATGGAGTTTTCGTATTCCGCTTTGGACGATTCGGTGACTACGGATTCAGCGGTGTTGAAATCGGACATTGAAATTTCACTACTTTTTAACTTGAGTGGAGATGAGAAAACCGAGGGCTTTTTCAGGCCGACTAATTTAGGGGAGCGCGGCGGCGTTGTCACGGAGCAACGGGCCGGCGGTCTCAACTATTTGCCCTGGCTGTGCAAATTCATTGAACGCATCATCCATTGTTCGGTGCTTTGCTGATCTGTTGATAGCGATAAGCGGAATGTCGCGCCACGCCCGCTCATGCCCAGTAACTGTATATCGCGCCCGTGTAATTGCAGGGTACGGTGCACGATACGCAGCCCCTCAGGAAAAACCGGTGTTGGTGAAAAGCGGTTCCTGAATCATTGGGCGCCCAATGGCGGACGTTGAGCCTGAAGGGTGCGCAGCAAACGGTAATATTTCAGTGAGCGAGCGCTAATCAGACCACTGATAAAGCCTGATGCTGCGGCTTTGAACAGCAACATATCCGGGGCGGCAGCGCGCTCTGGGTGCGCGTCATCCTGATAACCGAAGTAGTAGTTCACTGCAAAAAAAAGCAGGAGCAGAATCAGCGCTTTCCAAGTGCCCGGCACGATCAACCCGGTTTCCGGATCATCAAGATTTATCCCCTTGTTGGGGAAAATCAGCGATGCCGACAGAGCGCCCAGTAACAAAGCAATGAGCCAGCCGCTGAGGCTCAAGCCTGGATCAACCGTCAGGTTCAACGACAACAGCGACCAGCCCAACAACACCAGCGGGGTCGACAGCAGGGAAAACCGGCTTTCATGTTGGGGTTTGCGGGCCTTGAGGCCGAAATACAGCAGAACCAGAAAAACCACATAAACCCACAAGGGAGTATTTTGAAGAGTGACGAGCATCGCGCAGCGTCCATGCTGGAAAGAGAAGCTGATCATAGCGGTTGCCAGAGCGCCCGCCCGTTATTTCAATCGCGGTCGCTCCATGGCAATCACCGACGTCTCAAAACCCAGGCGGGCAAAAAAGGCTTCGGCGCCTTCTCGTCCTGCACGCAGTACCCAGGTGATATCGGGGTTATCGCCCATGACATGCTCAACCAGTCTGCGGCCAATGCCTGTGCGTCGATACTCGCCATCGACCACGACCATCGACAGGTAACCGTTGGACAAGCCATCGGTTATGCCCCGGGCAAAGCCAACGATCTGCGCGCCGAGCAGGGCAATCGCCGTGCGTTGCGAGTGTTCGATGAGTTGCGCGAAATGTTCGCTGGAACCGGTACGGTGCCCCCAGCCATGTTGGCCGAGGAACAGCCGTACCGACTCCACTTCGTCAGATAGCAGGTCGCGTACGGTCAGGTTGTTATTCATCTTCGCTTCGACTCCTAGTCAGTAATTCTTCGAGACAATGTCCAGGTCGCTCGTTTTCAGGATCTGCCCCATGTCTGCATCGCGAATTCGACGAAGCGGCGCAGCTTCGGCAAACGATAGCGATCCGGAGCATAAAGCAAATGCAGGGGGCGGCTTGGAGGTTGATAGTCGGGAACGACGGTCACCAGTTTGCCGTCGCGCAGATCCTGTTCCACCAGTGCATCGGGCAGCATCACGATGCCCATGCCGGTGCGTGCGGCCTGGTGCAAACCCGCGGAAGTGTTCATCAGCATCGGCCCGCTGACGTCGACGAGAATTTCCCCGTCCGGGCCGCTGAGGCGCCAGCGTTTTTCCACCGATTGCCAATCGTCGCCGGCAGGGTAGGCGAACGACAGGCAGTCGTGTTGTTGCAAATCTTCAGGGGTTTGCGGCATGCCGCGTCGGGCCACGTATTGCGGGGAGGCGCAGACGGTCAGTGTGTAATCGATCAGAGGGCGGGCGATCAGATTCGACTCGTCGAAATGCCCCAGCCGAAACGCCACGTCCAGACCACTTTCCAGCAAGTCTGGACGGCTGTTGGTCAGCACCACGTCCATTTTGACCTGTGGATATTGCAGGGAAAACTCGCTGAGCGCTGGCGCCAGGCGTTCTACGCCAAAAGTCAGTGGCGCGGTAATGCGCAGCAGGCCACGCGGCTCATCGAGTGCTTGTTCCGCCAAGCGTTCGGAGTCGGCCACCAGTCCCAAGACATCCAGACAACGCTGGTAGTAGACGCTGCCAAATTCAGTCAGCCGCTGTCGCCGTGTCGTGCGTTGTAGCAATTGCACTCCGAGCCGCTGTTCCAGCGCACGCAGGTGATTGCCGACCATGGTCGTCGACATATCGCACTGCAACGCGGCCGCCGTCATGCTCCCGGCTTCGACGACTTTGACGTACACGCTCATCGACTGGAACAGGTCCATTATCAAGCCCTGCTTTTAAATGAATGAAGTTTTGCCGAGTTTATCCAGTTTAGCTGGCTAACCATACTGCCAGCACACCGACCTGCACTGGAGTTTGAAGTCATGACCGCCGCCCTGATGAACACCTACCAACCACTGGCCTTGAGCTTCACCAAGGGCCTGGGCACTCGCCTGTGGGATCAGGCCGGCCGCGAGTATCTGGATGCGGTGGCCGGTGTCGCGGTGACCAATGTCGGCCACTCGCACCCGCGGATTGTTTCGGCGATCAGCGAGCAGGCCGGGTTGTTGCTGCACACATCGAATCTGTACAGCATCGATTGGCAGCAACAATTGGCTAAACGGCTGACCGAACTGTCGGGGATGGAGCGTGCGTTCTTCAATAACTCGGGTGCCGAGGCCAATGAAACGGCGCTGAAGCTGGCGCGTTTGTACGGCTGGCGCAAGGGTATCGAACAGCCGCTGGTGGTGGTCATGGCCAACGCGTTCCATGGCCGCACACTCGGTACCTTGTCGGCCAGTGATGGTCCGGCGGTGCGCTTGGGTTTCAACGAATTGCCGGGGGATTTCCTCAAAGTGCCGTTCGGTGATCTCGCGGCGCTCGAGCAGGCGCAGAAAAAGCACGGCGAGCGCATCGTGGCGATTCTGGTCGAGCCGATTCAGGGTGAAAGTGGCGTGCAACTGGCGCCGCCCGATTATCTGAAGGGTCTGCGTGATTTGTGCGATCGCCATGCGTGGCTACTGATGCTCGATGAAATCCAGACCGGCATCGGCCGCACCGGGCGTTGGTTCGCGTTTCAACATGAAGGCATCGTCCCGGATGTCATGACCCTGGCAAAAGGGCTGGGCAACGGCGTGCCAATCGGCGCGTGTCTGGCCCGGGGCAGGGCGGCGGATCTGTTTACGCCCGGCAGCCATGGCAGCACCTTCGGCGGCAATCCGCTGGCGTGTCGGGTCGGTTGCACGGTGCTGGATATCATCGAAGAACAGGGCCTGCTGGAAAACGCCCGGATTCAGGGGGAACGGCTATTAACTCGCCTACGCGCAGAGCTGGCGGACAATCCCAATGTGCTGGCGATTCGCGGGCAGGGCTTGATGATCGGGATCGAGCTGAAACAACCGGTGCGTGATCTGACCCTGATCGCCGCGCGGGATCATGGACTGTTGATCAACGTCACGCGTGGCAAGACGATACGGCTGCTGCCACCGTTGACGATTGATGAGCGGGAGGTGGAGATGATTGTCAGAGGTGTGGGGCATACCATCAGTAGTGATATTTGCAGCTAATAACGCAAATCTCACCACCTTCAATGCTGTAGACCAAACGATGCTCACCCGATACTCGTCTGGACCAAAAGCCGCTCATGTTGTGTTTGAGCGGCTCAGGTTTGCCGATACCTTCAAACGGTTCGCGCTGGATTGCTTTGATCAACAGATTGATACGTTTGAGTCCGGCCTTATCGTTCTGTTGAAACCACAAATAGTCTTCCCAACCTGATGGCGTGAACTCGATTTTCATTCTTCGATCAATTGCCTCACTTTGGCTTTGCCGGCACGCATTTCGCCAATCGATTTGATCAACCGCTCGGCATTGGCGGGAGAGCGCAGTAGGTAGGCTGTTTCTTCGAGTGCGTTGTACTCAGCCAGAGACATCATCACGACGGGCTCACCTTTTTGGCGTGTGACCAGAAGGGGAGCACGGTCCTCGTTAACGCGGTCCATTGTTTCGGCCAAATGCGCACGGGCGGTGGTGTAGTTGATGGTTTGCATGAAGTAGTCCTCGCTATTAGCAAAGAACGTACAGAAATGAGTACATGATGACAAGGTGATACCTATCAGTGGTTGTTTCGCAGAAGGCTTGCTGCGAGCACGTTCAGTATCACTTAAGAGCGCTGGAGACGTTTCTGAGAAGGCTGTAATCCTTGTCCACTGCCTCGGGCAGCGAGAAACCGCCGCGTTGTCGGCATTCGGCATTCCCGGTGTAGGAAAAAACTATGGCTAGTCCGGATAATCCGCCAGATCCGGCGCCAGCATCCGTGTCTTCGCCTTGCCATTCGAATTGTGCTGAATGATCTCGCGCGGCTGCCCCTGCTCATTGAAAAACACCTGACCGATCCCCGCCGAGTTCCATAGGCGTTCGCCAGCCTCAGCATGTTCCGGCGTGTACGGCACGATGCGCATGCGTCGGCGTTTGGTGAACCAGTTCAGCGGGGAGCGTGGCGAGTAGAGCCAGCGGTTGAGGCGGTCGAACCATTCCAGTAGGCTTTTCGGAAACTCGTTCTTGATCCCGCTGCTGGTGATCTGCCAGATTCGCGGCCCGGCCTTGCGGTGTCGGATAAGTACTTCGTAGACGAAGGAATAATGCACATCGCCCGACAGCACCACGTAGTTACCCGGTGTGCGCGAGTGGCGGAAAATATTCAGGATCACCTGGGCAGCACCGCGATGGGCCATCCAGTTTTCCGCGTCGACCAGCAGCGGGTAACCGCACCAACTGAAGACCTTTTGCACCGTTTCAATCAGCTTCACGCCGAAGATCGGCGCCGGAGAAACGATGATCGCTGACGGATGGTCAAGCAGCTCCTGTTGCAGTTCGCTCAGCGCCTCCCAATCGAGCAGGCCCGAGGGTTGCTTGAGCGCCATCTCACTGCGCCAGCGTCGTGTGCGCGTGTCGATGACCACCAGCGCCGGGCTGGTTGGCAGGACGAAATGCCAATGCTGAAAGCGCAGCAGGTCATCGATCAGATCATCCTGCACCGGGCTGTCGAGGTACTGATCATCACCGCTGGCGCTAAGGCTCAGGGTTTTCCCCAGCACATCCTTGAACGCATCGGGATTATTGCCCCAGCCCTGACACAACATGTAGGCGATCAGCGCGTTGCCGATAATGCGTTTGGAGAATGGATGGCCGTAGGCCGTTTCCTCCCATTGCGCAGACAGATTCCAGTCATCGGTGATGTCGTGGTCGTCGAAAATCATCAGGCTCGGCAGATGCGCCAGCGCGCGGGCGACCTTGCCTAATCCAGTCTTGAAGGCATCGATGCGAGTCTGTTCGAGGGTGTAGCGCTTGAGGCGTTCGGGCGTTAACTCGGGTGCTTGCGGATTGATCAGCGACCAGGCGGTCGGCGACCACACCAGCAAGTACATCGCCATGACTTCGGCGAACGTCACCAAGTGATTGTCAGCACTGCTGCTGGTGAAAATCGGCTTACGTGCCCCGCCGAAAAATCGCTCGCGCAATGTCTCGTTGCTCTCCAGTGCCGGTAACAAATCCGCACGGTGGTAGTAACTGGCCGGATGTTCGTAGAGCTTGGCGCTGTCGCTGACGACGGCGCCTTCGAGGTGTTCGTCGAACAGGCCGAGACGTTCGATCAAGGCATGAATCGCCCGCAACATCGGGCCGGCCACGTCGTCGGCGTAGACCTGATCACCGCTCATCATCAACAGGGCGGGGCGTTGTTGTGGATCGGTTTCCGTTGCCAATAATTGGTCGACGCAAAGCAAACCATCCGTCGCCGGGTGATGCGGCTTGCGGCAAGAGCCGTGCAGCAGTTGATCGATCCGCGAGCGCAGGACGAAGTTCGGACTGGTTGCATCGCCGTACAGCAAATGCGCCGCCCAGTCGGCGATGCCGGATGTGCTATCGATCAGCAGGTCATAGTCGATCCGCGTATCGCAGGGCAGGGCGCTGTCGAGAGAAACATCGATGAGATGAACAAACGCCTGACGACCTACGGGAATGACTGTGCATTTCTCCGCGTCGAGAGGAATGTCTCCTACACCTTGCAGGCGCAATGTCAGCGCCAGATGGCGCGTACCGATCAACCACAGCACCAACCGCTTCGGCTCCAGCCTGCGCAGCAGTGGGCCGGCCAACACGGCAGGCAACGAAGAGGGATCAGCGAGGTGTCGGGACATCGGAGGGCGAAGCTCAAGGCGCACAGGCCGGCGATGATAGCGCAGCCGGCGCCTTGAACCCTTAAATCAGCCTTAAGAGTCGGCTTTTTGCAGTTTCAGCGCCAACAAACGCCATTGCGCAGGCATCGCGTCAACTCGCGGCTGCTCTTGCACGGAGCAATCGAAACGGTAGGTGACATCGTCGCCGTTCATGTTGCGCGCGGTGACGGTGTTGTTGAAGGAGTAGACCTGATCCTTGAAGCGGTGGCTGACCAGCGCCTTGCTGTCAGCAAACCGTGCCGAAGCGGGAAAGCGCAACGTGCTGGTTACAAACGGGCTGCACATGACATACGCAATCATCGACTTGTCGGCCAGTGCGTCGCCACGCAATTTCTTGTTCAGCGCTGCCAGGGCCATGCGACCGTCATAGTCGCTTTGATCCAGCACGGTCTGTAGCCCGATTGATTTCGGCGCCCGGACGGCGTAGTTCGGCAACAGTGCGGAGTCGGCGGGAGAGGGCTTGTCGTCCGGCTCGATGGCAGCAAAAACCGGCGCATCCTTCAGATCGGCCGCGGGTGTGACCGCCTCGGCTTCAGGCAATAGAGATGTCGGCTCGGTGACTTGCGTGTTTTCAGCCTGTGCCGGTTCGTAGTCATGCGACGAAGGAAACAACGACAACGTGATCGACAGCACCACCATCGCCACAATGAAGCCGCCCGCTGCGCCAACGATATTGCCGTAGAAAATATTCCAGCTGCCACGGTTCTTGACCACCCAGCGCCACATGAACCCCCAAACCGCAACAATCGCCAGAAAACGCAGAAACTCCATTTGATCCTTTCCTTAAACCTTCAAAACCCTGAAATCAACGCACGCCCACAGTGAACGCTGACGATGGGCGGCAAGATAACAAAACACACGTGTAATACCAGTGACGAGAGCGCTACTCAGTGAAAGTTGATCGCGAAAAACACCAACGTCGTCACACCAGCAGCCAGCCCACAGATACCGGCGAACAGTTGCCGGGCCAACGGATGCTCGGGCTGAGGCCGCCGGACTAGCCACATCCAGACGCCCGCCAGTACGCCGAACGTGGTGATTATTTGCAACACGCTACTGGCCAGGTTCTCCGGCGAAGGAGACACGTGCGCCGGGAAAAGGCCCGAACAGACCACTGAAAAAATCATCGCTACGATAAAGCCGCTGGCAGCACCCGCCAGGTTGGCGAGGATCAGGTTCCAGGCACCACGGGTCTGCACGACCCAAGCCCAAACGGCTGCCCAGACGAAAAAGTACAACACGGCCATCAAGGTGTTTCTCCCTCTGAAAACTGACTCCATCGAGGCGTTGGCGACCTCGTTACTGGCAGTGGACGGCAAGATAGCAAAATAGTAGCGTCGCGCCACCGCTCTATCTCAGTAACGGACTACCTATGCCAGTCAGTACCCAATCCTTGCGCCTGCTCTGCGCGATCACACTCGCCGCTGCAATGACCCCAGCATTCGCCGCCGTGCAAGAGCATCCGGAAAACAGCTGGAAGTATTACGCCGGCAACTGCCAACGAGTGCTGGAGAAAATGGCCGACGTGCAGAGCGGTCGCACCACCGCCTACGACGTGATGTTTGCCCTGGAAAGCAACCTGCAGACCATGAATGAACAGCGCTCGAACCTGACACCCAATCACCTCGGCTCCCGGGAATTTGCGCAATGCGAAAACGTAGCGGGTCAGGCTGAAGCGATGATCGCCCAAGGCAAAGCCGAGTTCGCCGCGAAAATGCAAGGTGCTGCGGAGGAAGGCCGCATCGCCCACCAGAACTCCCCCGCCTATCAACGCGCCCGCGCTCTCGGCTACAGCGACGTCGGCGACATATCCTTCCTCAAACTGCACGAAGACACCGACGGCGAAGCACGCCTGAAAACCATGCTGATCACCGTCGACGAAATCTGCGGCCAATACTTCCGCGCCACGCAATACGTGAAGCCGTATGTGATCTATACGGTCAGGCCTTCGGATGGCGGTTGCGGTGAGGTAAAGCGCGTGGCGATCATGGGCGGCCGAGCGGTGGAGAAGGGCGATTACATTGATGAGAAGGGCGAGTTTCAGTATCTGGGCTGGAAAAAGCTTGTTGGCGCCGACGGGTTCCCAACCGATATCCGCGTGTTGAAAGCCCGTCGTTGAACCAAAGAAATACCGGGATGTTTTCTTGAATATGAGGATGGACAGATGATCGACTTCAACAACAAAGGCTTCTTCAAACTCAAGCAGAACGATGAATACGCCGAACGCGTAAGCGCGCTGTTGCTCGACGGCGAGGAAGTGATCGACTCTTACAAGGCCATGCGTGACGGCGTGGTGTTTACCAACAAACGCATCATCGCGGTCAACGTTCAGGGGATTACCGGCAGCAAGAAGGATTTCACATCCTTGCCGTACAAGAACATCGTCGCCTACTCGGTGGAAACCTCGGGCACCTTCGATCTGGACTCGGAGCTGGAGATTTACTTCTCGTCACTGGGGAAAGTGAAGTTCGAATTCACCGGGAAGACTTCGATGGTGGAGATTTCCAAGTACATTTCCAAGCATCTGCTGTAACGGCTCAGCCCATTACAAGATGTCTTTCAAATAACCCTTGAGCGCGAGGAGCGGCTGATCCAGTTGCTCCAGCGAACGCGCCTCGCTGAAATCAGCGGACAACTTGTGCAACTCCCGCCCCAGTGGTTTCTCGACACCGCCCAAGGCGTCCATCGCCAAGCCCAGGCATTCGTTCATCTTGAACTGAATGGTCTCGACATCCCCGCGCCGCAACAGCAGTTCGAAAATGTCTTTCTGGTAATCACCCATGACCATGTCGTCCCGTAGAATCGGGCTCAGGCCTTCTTCCTCGTAAGCGAGCTTGAGGGAGAAAAGGGCGACTGTTTCCAGTGACGTTTCCATGGGGTGCCTTTAGCGACGTCCGTCAGTGTGAGAGTTGATGACTGGAGGCAGCCACCGTTAGGTGCAAGATGCGCTGGGCTGCCTTCAGAGTGGCGGGATTATACGGAGCGGGATCAACAAGTGCAGCCCAAAGGCGAGGCCGGGCACACTGAAGCCGATCAATAATCTTCACGGGATTGAGCGGCATTTCCATCGGAGGCCGGTGAGTATTATGGTGAGCATTCACACACTCGACGTTAACTGTTGAACACGAATGGAGTGACGACCATGGAATACGACGACAAACTGATGGAAGACGCCGTGCTTGCCCTGTTGGCAGCACTCAGTTCCGACGACGGCAATGCCTGGAAAGGATTCGATTTCGAGATCATGAACCGATTGCATGAGCAGGGTTTCATCAGTAACCCGGTGAACAGGAACAAGTCGGTTTGGTTGACGGAGGAGGGGCTGGAGCGGGGGCGGGCGATAGCGGCGCGGTTGTTTGGGGGAAATGCTCAGGCTGAGCCTGCAACTGACTCCGACACCTGAGTCCATTTCATTCCGTGTGCGCCCCGTGCTGTGGTAAGCGTTCCGCATGGCGCGAGTACTTTCCGGCAGACAAAAAAAGGCATTGCTAAGCAAGACCTTTCCTAGTTTTGGTGCCCGAGGGAGACTCGATATCTCCATATTATTCAAGGCTTGCAGGGGATCTATCGCGTAAGGGATACATGTAGGGATACAAGAATAAGTCGCCTTGAAAACGATTTTACTACCAAAACGAAGCATAGAGACCAACTCTGATCGCCAATGATCTCCCATTGGCAAAGGTCGCATGCTACGTGGGTACTGAGACGTGAGTGACTTAAAAGGGTGGAGCATCAAAAAATTGTTTTCAATCCTCCTGCATGTGATTGACCGAAAATTGGTTTCATTTATCAGAGAAACCGGAGCTGTAGAGCTCGTCTCAGCGTACACATACGTCTTAGAGGGAGCTGCGCGGGGGGCGGAGGCTCTATCGTTTAGTAGATCGGCACTGTCTACCATTCTGAAATTGAGAACGGTCGAGCAATCCTCTCTCCCTTACTTTAGGACTTCATAGCGCGACGATGGCGCCCCATGGCGGATTGCCTAACCCAGTGTCTATGCAGAGGCAAGGCTGATGCCTCTATTGCACAGTGGGAAACGCAATCAGTGCCTGTTTTTCTACGTTTGGCTAACCCTTTTGAATTCCCGTTTCCTGTGGTAGCGTGATTGCATTTTGCTACTTTTAGATATAACAGAATAAACAGAATGAAGACCATAAAGAAAATCAAAGGTAGAAAGCTTTCATTAGACCAATCCATATTCACTCTTCGAAGAGAAGAGACATATGTGAAAGTGATGAAACGAATAGTAGGCGAAGTCGCTAGGTTCGATATCGCTAACGAGTACCAACTTATTGAAGCCGTCGCGTCGCATTCAAAGTTGCCTGAGCAGTTCAATCCTTTATTTAGTGAGGATAGAGAGCACTACGATGTGCTGCTTATGAACGAAATTCTTTCTCCAGTAGGGTTCCTCCATTGGTTGATAGGTTTATTTAAAAGAAATTCAAAGGTGCTGCGAGAATTTAACGAGCTAAGAGACAGCGTTAATGGCTGCATATTGCAAAGCTTGCCCGATAAAGCATTGCAAATACTCGAAAAGATTGATGGTTTGTCAAAGTCTTGGTGGGCAATCTGCATGAGAGTCCACATAATGAAGGAACTAAAAAAGGAAGATACGAAGCCTTATTTGCTTGGCCTTCAGGCAACGATACCTAAGGCAAATATTACAAACTCCGTTTTCAGGCTTCAAATGATGTCGGAGAGTAGCTCAATTAGGGTCTTTGTTGGTGATATCCGAGCAAGATTGCAAGAGTACCGGACCTCTGGAATTGAGCAGGCGATAGAAAGCGGTGATATCGAGTCATGTCGATATCTTCATCAGTATTTAGATTCTGAGAGAAAGCCGGACCTGCGGTTTCTTAAAGTTGAAGGTCATGAGTCAATAATTGATCAGTATGCAACATTTAAGGAAGTCGTTCTTGAAATAAGTGCTAAGCATCCGCTTGAGCCGAATTTGTCTGAAAAGATTATCGAGCTGTACGACCTAATTGGCGATGAGGAACTGAAGTGTGCAGTAGCAGCACGGCCAGCATTGTCTGCAGATGTGAGGGGAGTTGTAGATGATTATACACTCGGGAAGTATGTCGAAGTTGTTAATAGTATCGAAGAGTTTCTTAAGAAGGGTGACAAGGCAGTCTCCGGCCTAATAGAGATATATGCGAAATCCAAGATTTATCTAGGTTCACCCCACGCTAGAGATACGTTGTTTGACGTCCTTGCGTCGGATATGTCCTCAATATTGCAATGTGAAGTTACAACTGCTGAAAAAATAGAGTATATAACAAAGTTAAGTATCAAGTTTCGTGGAGAGTTATGGGCAAAGTCGGTATCTTTTCATCTTCTTTCTTTGCTGGATGAAACCGCTGAGTCGGGTGTCGTAGAGCTTGCTCGATTAGGTACTCTCGCATTGGGTAAGTATAATACTCCCAAGGCGGCAGATAAAGAGTACATAATGGAGTTGTCGAGTGAAGAGCAAATAAAAAAACTTCCAGATTACAGGGCGGTTAAGTATTTTATTGAGGAGGGAAACAAAGATCGCGTCTGTGAGGAATTGTTTCCTGTGCGCTCGGATTATTTAAAGCTTCGCAGCAAGATTTATCTGGATAATGGGGATGTTATCGGTTGTATAAGTTTTGCAGTTTCCGAGTATATGAAGAATAGCGTCAATTTTTATCATCTTCCATTCGCACGGCTTTGTGGCTCGGTTGCTGATCTTGCTAAGGGGGGGCGGGATGATTTTGTTGTTTGTTTGATGGCGCTAGACATTTACTCGAAAGAGCTTTCGCTAGTTTTTGAAGAATATAAGGCAGAGCTTTTTGAGGAGTTTATGCTGTCAAACGGCACACATAGGCCATCGCAAATATTCGTCCAGAAAAATTTAACGCGAAACGAAATATTTTTCCTGCAAAACATCTGTATACCGTCGCAGCTTGATAATTTATTCCAATTTAGAACCAATGATGAAGTGGTTCATGAACGAGTTGCGATTATAGATCTCCTGATAAATGCAATGCCCGATAAGGAGGTTCAGCTACGAGATGAACGCGATAATGTACTTGTTACATTATTCTCGGAAAAATTAAGGGCAAAAATAGAATCAGGTAAACTCTTCGTTGATGTTCAAACATTAGAATCGATGAGGAAGCATGTATATGTTGCATTGTTCGATCAGGCGAAATCACTCCCTGGTGGGATATTACTAGAGCCCGTTAATAGCGAGAGTGCACTGGAGTCGTCAAAAGACCTATTTAAAGTTTCCGGATCGAATGCCATCGCATCTAACGAAAAGACGGAAATTCTTTACAGTATTCATGTTCATGCCGTAGAAGATTTTGCTCTTAACGAAAACTATGGGCTTGATAAGTATCTTAGTGCAGAAGTGCGCCACATGGTTTTCGTCACGCAACTTCGATCTTGCTTTGAAAAAACACGTCTAGTGACAGTGCAGAAGTCTGGAGAATACATCTCTAACGAATACTGGTTGGGTAAATATAATTTCGTACATCCAAGTATTACGCAAGAAGTTGACGCTTTTCTGAAGAGATTCTCTGCGAAGGTTGATGCAATTCTAAACGCGACTAATGAAAGGTTTCGTGTAGAGACGAGAGTAGAGCGGGGAGGTGGGATTTTTGATTTTACAGCTTATCACCATCAGCTGGTAAAGCTTTCTAGCATTATAGAAGCATCTGAAGATGGAGATTCCTTTTTTAACTCGTTGATAGAGTATATGTGGGAGATGGCCAGCGAAAGCGCCAAGGAAGCTCAGTTACTCATCGCGAACGATCTCTCTATGGAAATTAATGATCTTATTACACAATTAGAAGAGTCTATCAATCTGGCAAAAGGAGATGTCGCCATGATAGATTTAATGCAAGAAATAAAGACTGCTCGGTCGTTGTTCACTAGTCAAATTGAAGTGGTGGTCAACTGGTTCAAGTTTGTAGGCGGTCAGCACTCTCAGGAGCTTGAAAAGTTAGGAGTTGTAATTGAAGCTTCGGTCTCTTCTTTTGAATCGATCTATGGGCATAATGAGTGCGAAATTTCGTTTACTCAAACTAAGAGTCATTTGCAGTTGACATATCGGGAGGCGAGGTCACTGTTTATTGCGATATTTACTGCTTTGGAGAACTCTGTGAAGTATGGAAGTCGCACTTGCGCTATCGAAATTGAACATAGAGTATCAACCGCTGAGAATATAATTGTTATCAAAAATGGTATTGCAGATGGGGAGCTTGCTGATCCGCAGGCACTAGTAAGAGCTCAAAAAGAAAAATGGACTCCTGCGCACGCTCCGTTGAACAGAAAGGAAGGGGGGTCAGGGCTCTATAAGATTTTTAGCACACTCACCACAACTTCAGACGGATTCTCATTTGATATCAACGCAGAATGCAGTGAGTTTGTGGCTACTATGAGTTTAAAAAATGAATATTTTGATAATCGAGGATAATCCGCTAAAGCGGGACAAGGTTGTAGAGTTTCTAAAGGCCAATGACGCGCTGAATATAACAGAGGCTGCATCTTATAATTCCGGCCTGTTGGCTGTTCATGAGAAAGTGTTTGACCTTCTCATTGTTGATATGAGCATGCCGACTTTTGATAGGAATGAGAATACTCAAGGTGGACGTTTTCGCGCTCTTGCTGGAAAGGAGATTGTAACCAAGCTATCTAAGGCTAATAAACTGGTCCCTTTCGTTGTACTGACGGGCTATAAGGATTTCAGTATCGATTCTCAGAGTCTGAGTATCGATCAAATTCACGACCTTTTAAAGACGTTGGGTGACCTCTACCTGGGCTGTATAGTTTTCGAAACGACTGATGATGTTTGGCAGGGTAAGTTGAGTGCGGTATTGGAGAAACTTGGATGTTGAAAATACTTTTGGTAGATGATTCCGCACCTCGAGGTGAGTTAATAAAGCAGAAGTTTAGGGAGCATGGTTTACTACCGCACATGGTCTTTACAACCTGTATCAGCGCTGATGCTGCGAGAGTTGAATTGCTAGAGGCATGTGATTTATTGATTTTGGACGTTCTCCTGCCCAAGAAAGATCATGGTACGCCCCAAGCACTTCATAGCATGAATTTGCTCAAGGATCTTGCTGATACATATAAGCCATTTATTCGGCCAAAAATGATAATTGGTCTAACAGCGGATTTCGAGGGTTTGCAAACGCATCAGCGGACGTTTTTAGATGCGGCTTCAGTAGTTCTCGATGGGAACTTGAATAGTCAGGATTGGATTGATTCTTTAATTAGGCAAGTGACGACCATTGTAGAGGCTTCGCAAAAAATAGAAAAGCTTGCTACTGATCAGATGCTAATAAGTGTTCATGGCATACGTACGTATGGAAGTTGGCAGAGGAGCTTGATTGAAAATATAAAAAAATACTCACGAAGCTTTGATTTTGTGGAGATTAAATATGGATATTTAGATCTTTTCTATTTTTATGTGCCTTGGAGTCGGAAAAAGAAAGCAGTTGAAATTGGTCGCAGGTTGGCACGGATCATTGATCAGAATCAAGATAAGAGGATCGTGGTTGTAGCACACAGCTTTGGTTCGGTTGTTCTTTGTGAGGCATTAAAGTTTATTGAAAGTTCTTCTAGAGTTGGAGTGGTGATCATGTGTGGCTCCCCTCTTTCGGAGAAGACAAATATTGATCATGTAGTTGGCGCAGCTGATCTAACTGTTAACGAGTGTGGTGTTAATGATAATGTGCTTTTGTTCTCGAAATTAGCAGTCCCCGGGTTAGGTTATGCGGGAAGAGTTGGCTTCTATAGAGAAAATACTTCTCGCTTCTTGAATCGGTATCATCTTGGTGGTCATAGTTTGTATTTCGAAGAATGTCAGGACGGACCTACATTCGTCGAGGGACAATGGCTGCCAATATTAATTGGTGGTAAGTGTGTTGATCCTGTTGACTCCCGATCTGTGTCACTAGTGCAGGATGTTTCTGTCTTATTTATGCGGTGTGTTGATAAAGTTAAAAACTTCAAGTATTTGCTTTTAGCAGGTGTGGCTGTTTCTTTTGGATATTATTTATTTAAGTAAGAGGAATTTCACAGAGCCATATTCATTGTCTGTTTCTACGTCATGTTTGATTTAATAATAAGACGGACATCCCTGTCGTTATTCTAGCTAGAGCAGATCTGCGAGTCTGATAACCCGTGTAGGGGGCCCCCCTTAGGGAGGACCCATAAAATCTGCCGCTCCGGCCCCCTTTGCCCCGGAGGAATCAGATACGGCAGATTTGAGGATCTGAAGCGACCCGTCGCGTCCACTCGCGCTGAAGGTTCACGCTGTGAAAAGGGGCGAGGGGAACGCTAATCCGTAGGTAGCGAAAAGGCAGTGTTCCACGTGTTCCATGTGTTCCAGAAACGTCGGAGGCCACGGAACACATGGCTTTCAGAGGCGGAACACCAAATGCGAATAACCGGAACACCAGTTACTCGGAACACGATTGGTGTTCCGCGATTTGGTGATCCGGTTATAGGTGGAAAGCATCGCCGTAGATATCGGCGATGCGGTGAGTCAGGCGGCTAGCAACTGCTCCATGGACAGTGCATAAGCTTTATCTCTGATTGTCTTCTCGCTGATGCACGAAGCCCCATGCGGGGTTTGCAAGGGCACATAGAGCTCACTCAACGAGCTTGTCCATCCCAAGGCTTTCTCGGTGGCTTCCAAGTGTGCCGCGACTGCGGCGAATTCCTGAGCGGCCTTGTCCATGCGGTCAGCCCACATGATCCGCGCTACGCGTAGCTGGCGCTGACGAAGATCTTTCAAAACCTCTCTGACTTCTGCAATTTCCACATCGAGCTTCTCGACTTCGTTTTTCAAGGCCTGCGCGGTCGCTGCCAATCCTCGCTTGCCACGTGTCACCATTGCCAGTGCTTCGGAGGCGAGATGCAACACCTTCTCCGCACGCTGCTCATCTGCGTCGTTTCCGTCACTGAGAGCTACCGCATAACACGCCGCGGCTTGTTTCTCCGCATATTGGGCCTTCTCGACTTCGGCTCGTTTCTCATCCTCTAGCTTTTGCAGTTTGGTCGAAAGTTTTAGGCGTTTGTCCTGCAGCTTTTGCAGGTCGCTCTGTACCTGACTGATTTCTTTCTGAGCCTTTTTGATGTTGGCGCTCGCGAACCGGGTGCCATCTTCCCAGTCGACCAGCCTTTGAATACGCTTGATCTCGGAAGCGTGACCCTCGATAGCAGATTTAGCGTTATCAAACGCATCAGTGATTTCGCGAGGATAAGGCGCTCTATTAATGCGATTGTTTGCGTGGAAGCGTTTGGCCTCCTTTGCCGCCGCGCTAAGATTCGGTAGCGCCTTTTTGAGACGTTCCAGTTCAGCTTGATGGTGCTTGAGTTGCTTTTGAAGTTCGCTCATAAAAATTCTTCCATATCAAAATTTGTGGTGTTTGTACGCATTATTCCGGGCGGGCCAGACCCGAAGCGGCCGGCAGTTCTCCTCAATCCGCCAATACTTCACGCGGCTTCGGTTTCAGAGGAGAGGAGGGCGTTGGCATGCACCACGTACGCTCTCGTTTTGGCGAGCCCGGGGAGCCGCACCGATTGCGCAGCACGACCTTCCGCGCTGGCTTCCAGAATCCCGCGCTCGATTAGTTCCCGGTTGACCAGGGTGAGGCTCATGCCTTTGAACACTTCCGCCCTCCACGCGGTGGGCAAGAAGTAGTAGGTGACTAACGTGTAAACGCCATCTCCCATGCCGTGTTCAACTGTGCGCCGGAAGCCGAGGCGGTCGGTGGTCCGTGGTGCGTGATCGTCGGTTTTGGCGGCAAGACCGTCCCAGCGGGTGAAGCGGCTTTCACCGAATCGCTCGATGACCTGCTGCAATCGGCTCACAATGGCGTCGCCTTCCATGTTCCCGGCACCGCCGCGTTCTTCGAGCCAAGCATTGAGGCAAACCTGCGCCGCTGTGGTCGCAGTACCTTCCGGCCAGCCAGTAACACCGAGCGCCGTCGCGAGTTCACCTGCGGCAGCGGCAAGACCGAAGCGGGCAGCGGCACGATGCGCTTGACCGCTGGCGGAAGCAGGAAGGGCCTTGGCGATAAAGCGCTCCACCGTGCGCCGCAGCATGGCTGTCCAGCCGAGCATTTCACCTGGCTTGCATAGCGCTGACAGGAACGCGGTAAGCGGCGTACCGTAGTATTTGCCTACTCGTGCTTTGAGTGCGTCCGACAGGGCGGCGGCGTCTTCGAACCCGTTCAGCACGTCGAACATGCCCAGGCCTTTGCTCGCATCCGCAGGCACCGCCAGCATGCGGATTTCCATCCCTGCTTTTAGCTCTTTGTTCGCGTCGGCCATGTGCTGCGCCAGTGTCTTTTCGCCGGTCGAAAGAAACAGCAAACGCCACTCTTGCACCTGACGGCCCGCTAGCCCTCGATCATTGGCGCGAGCTTTGCCCGTGCCGTTGCCGAGCATGTACACCGTTTCACCGATGATGCGCGGATCACACATACCGATTTCGTCGAGTACCAAGACGCCGTCCGAATGTGCGGCGGCAATCGACTCCAACGCGTTGTCGGTAGAGCGCCACGACCGGACCAATCTCGGCCCGCCGTAGACCGACGCGGCAACTTGTAAATGAGTCGTCTTGCCGCCGGAGCTGTCGCCATACAGATGGAAGCCACCTGATTCATGCCCTAACAAGTGCAGCAGCGGCCCGGCAAAGGCCACGCTCACAACAAACGCCAAGCGGTGATTGCCAGCACACAGCGCACCGATTTGCTGCTGCCATTGCTCTAGCGTCCCTGCCTCGCTGATAGGTGGCAGCTGCGCCCCGGAATCGCAGAAGAATAAGTGCTCATGGCTGTTACCAATCTGTTGATCAGGCAGCAGGTATGCAGGCCCATGCCATCCAAGGCGAGTGACCAAACGTGCCCGCTCGTTGCTGTCGAACCCTTGCAGATAACTTTGAAGATCGTTGCGCGCATTGCGACCTGAGCGCGTTCCAGGTAAGCGCAATCCCATATCTACCAGCGGCCCTAATACGTCTTTGCCGAAGTCACCGGTCATGTTACGAGCGGGAATGTTCCAGCGCTTTTTAGCGCCGTCTGGATCGTCGAACTCAACCAGCAAACCCCAGTTGTGACCCTTGTCATCGCGAGTGCGGGCGAGAATCTCCAAGGAGGAGCACACTGGCCGCGACTCACCATCATCGCCGGTATAGAACACGCCTTCGGGGGCCAGTCGAAATCCACCGGGCAGCAAATCTGTTTTCGATTTTGCCGGTTGTTTGGCTGCTGCTTTTGGCTCTGCAGGTTCGTCGGACTGCTCGTGGTTGAGGGAGACGAAAAACTCACCGCTGCGCTTCAGCTCGGCGACGTGTGCTGCCGTCCAACCTTTGGCCAGCGCGTCGGCGGCATCGTCGCCTTCGTCCCACTTACCACCTTTGGCAAACGCGGCTAGACCATCTTTTAGCGTGGGTTTGCGCTTGAACGTAGCCAGCTCAACGAATCGCAACGATTTGGCACCGATCTCGTGCAGCTTTTTGGCGACCTCTTCCATGCACGCTGAGCCGCTGCTGTCGTTGTCCGGCCAAAGCACAACATGACGTCCTTTGAGTGGTGCCAGGTCGGCCTTGTGCCAAGAGTTAGACCCGTTCGGCCAGCACGTGGCCACGAAGTCCGGCATCAATTCGCTTGCCGCATCGGCGGCTTTTTCGCCCTCGCACAACACGACAGGTGCAGAATCGCGCAGTGCCAATTCTTCCAAGCGCAGGAGCGGACGCGGGTCAGGCAATCCCTGCCATCGCCATTGCGTGGTTTCGCTGTTGGAGCGCTGGCACCAAGTCAGTGGAGCGAAGACTTTTTTAGGCTTGCCGTCTTCATCTGGACCGAGATCAAAGCGGTAAAGCGCCATGAGTGGCTGACCGCTAGCGTCACGGTAGATCCAGACTTTCGACGGAGCACCGTGATCTCGATGGCGGACTGGGCAACGTTGCATCGCTTCGGCCGGGATCGGCTGTATGGCAGTCCATGTTGGCGCTTTGGTTTTACCTTGAGCGGGAGCCGACCGCGCCGCACCGACGCTCACGCTCAGCAGTTCCGTGAGCTTTGCGCACGCCTCGACATCGGTGCCGCCGTTCAAGTAGCGCACCAAGTCGATAAGGTCTCCGCCTTTGTCGCCGGTGGCGAAGTCAGCCCAGGTGCCTTTGTTCAAATTGACCTTAAGCGAGCCTGCGCGCTTATCGGTGCGAGTTGGATTGGGGGCGGTGTATTCCTTGCCGCCGTCGACACGCTTTCCGTTGGGCAGCCAGTGCGCTAGGACACGTTCAATTTCCTTCAGCGATGCGGCTTTTACGTCGGCGAAGCTCGGACGTTTCGCTTTGCTGCTCTGGTGCTGGCTCATGTGTCGGCCCTCGGCGCGAACAGGGTGTCAGCCACGTCATCAAGCAGCGCTTTTGCCATTTCACCTAGATACAGTGCAGGCCAACTAAACCGTTCGCATTGATCGCTCATGGCGGCGTCGCGGTTGAGCAGATTCACGTGGTCTTGCAACTGAGAGGCTAGCTCCAGAGCATCTTCGATGGGGATGCCTGCGTTGACGCGAAACAACTTCAATCCGCTGGCATTGGCAGGCGAAAAATTCGTGCGGCCAATCGTGGTCAACGCGTTCATAGCGCACCGCCTTCGTGCTCCGCTGGAACGGAAGTGGTATCACCGTGCAGAGCGAGGGTTTTGATCAAGCCGAGGGTGCCGCGAACATCCCAAATGACGGCGGCAATAACACGGTTGGAGAGGCGCGACTCACCTTCAAAGTGGTCTTCGAGCAACGTCAGCACCGAGTCCGCGCGCTCAATTGCGCAGGCGATAGCGTCAATCGGTACACCAGCTCCGGCGCGCTGACTGACGCTGAGAATGTCTTCGGGCAGGGCAAAATTCAGGGTGTTGTTCATTGGGCACCGCCTGCGGCTTCGAGAGCGCGAGCTTTGGCCATATGTGCGTTGTAGCGGGCGAGACGTGTGGCAAGACTGGAGTTGGCGTGTAGAGCGGCGAGAGCCATTGCACGGTGTGCAGCGGCGCGATTTCTGGACGGAGTGAGAGCGGACATAGGTGTAGCTCCAAGTTTGAAGATGGAGCTGCCACTGATCGTCGCCAAACGATTTAAGGTGGCAGCTGTGCGCAGGTTGGCGAACCGGGAACTTGGAACCCGGCAGACCCGAAGGTCTCCCACGCACAGCTGCCATAACACGAAACGGCGGGCACAAAAAAAGCGCCTGCTGTCGTATGGGGCGCCTGTGCGCCAAGTCTCTCGGGTCGCCAAACCCGGTCACTGAATTTGCAGCGACACCGGCAGAATAACCCCGAGATTTTATTAGCGCAACCGGCACGAAGCCTTGCGCATTTTTTTGATGCGACATAAATTGATCGGGCATACAGATTGACCTCAAACGCCCCCGGTTGCCGCCGGGGGCGTTTTCGTTTCAGGCGTGGGCTTCCCAACGCAGATTGAGCAGGGGGAGGAAGCCGTCATCGATCATGGAGCGGGCGTCTTCGTAGGCTGCCGTTTGCTGGCCTTCATCAACGATCACCGCACCAAATTTTTCGCAATGAAGCGCGAGGGCGCACCATGTACCGTCGGCCCAGCTAAGTACGCTGACCACGCGTCCCTGTCTGTCTTGTCGGCCGCGATAGCGCTCGAGGCGCTGCATCGTGGCGTCTGAAAAGCCGATGCGGCGCAGCACTGAAAAAGGATGCATCAAGGCTTGATTGGCAATCGAGCGGCTCATGCGGCCACCTCATCACGTGCTTGAATGCGACCACGTGACCACGCTTGAACTTCCGACAAAACCCAGGCCACGGGGGCGCCGCGAGCGTTGCTGTTGGTTAGCTTTACGGTTTTGGGAAATCCACTTTCTGGTTCGTTCATCAGCTTGTAGATGGTGGGGCGTGCGAGACCGACGATACTCATGACTTCGCCGATACGGATGAGGGTCAGCGACGGGTCGATTGGTGTGAAGTCATTTGCAAAGGAGCGAAGGCGCGAATTTTTCATATCTCGTTGCTCGCAGCTGCGGCGGCGCCATGCGTGCGGCTTTCCAGCCACGCCGACACATCTTTGGGCCGATAACGCACGCGGCTTCCGACTTTTACGTACGGCAGCGGATTGCGACGCGAACTGCGCCAGGCGGCGAGCGTGCGATGCGACAGGCCAAGAGTGGCAGCCACTTGATCGGGGGTGAGTAAGTCAGCGGCAGAAGGTGGAAGTGGAACGATAGGTTGAAGGCTTGGGGCAGTCATTGAACGTTTCCTGTAGTCGTTGAGAGTTACAGGGCTAACGCTAAATGCAGAGGTGGAAATGAACGGCAGTTCACTTCCTTAAAGCAAATGAATTGATGGGTATCTCGCTCAAAATCGAGCAGCACTTTTTTCACATCTGAGTGCCTAGAGCTGAAGCCCCGAGACCTTGTTTATGCCCATGAGAGCCTCATCGAGAGCTGGTGAGAGAGGTTGGGTCTGGTGTGGGCCATTGCCCTTTACAAGGTCATTTCCTTGGTAGGTGCTGAAAGCTTATTACCCAGTTCATCAAGTTCTGCATTTGCATGCGAAAAACATTGACAGGTGATGGTGAGCATTGCTGGTATAGTTGCAGTGAGTAGTCAACATGGACGCTATGCTCTATAGAGTAAGCGAGTGATGCTGGAGGGGGCACCCTTCGTTAGGCATTTTGTATATTAATTGGAGCGGTTGAATGGACACTAAATACCTAGCTACCGGTGCAGGTGTTCTTGTCCCGCCAATATGTGGATTTGTTGCGAATCTGCTATTGCGCAAGAAAGAGGCACTAAAATCAAGTGGGACGGATTGGCTTTTGGTATTGTGGGTTTTTGATTTGACAGCTGCGCTTACTATAGAAGAATTTTCGAAGTTGATTCCCGGGGGGACATTTCGAAATTTAGGCGTTTCATTGTTTATCGTTCTGACGTTTTTTTCTCTACTTTGCTGGTGGGCGATAGGTGCTTTCGTTGAGCCGCACGTAAGGGCCGAGGTATCTCACTGGAAAGAAAAGTTGCTGCAGTGGTTTCTATTTATTGTTGCATACTCGGTTGCTATGGCCATAACCGCATTTAATACGTTCATTTTTGTTTATAAGGGGTGATCATGTTAGACGCGATTGCAATATTTTCCTTGTTTTTTTGCGTTTGTTTGGTAGTAGCAGTTGTAGTTTTTTTGTGTGTAAATCATAAAGAAGTTCGTGACCTAATTGCGTTGCGAAAGAGGGCGGTTGGCTCCTGGGCTGAAAAATATTCAGTGCATTCTTATGATCGGCATCGACGGATAAGCGTAAATTCTCACTTTTATAAGGTGAATCTAAAAGGCGCGGATAAAAAGGTTAACTATGGCCCAATGGTTGTTTCTTATAGTAGGCAGCGCGTGAGTTATGCTAAAGAGATTTTTGATCGAGCAGGTGCTTTTTTAGTGTTAATGATTATAATGCCGACCTTTTTAGTAGTGGCACTTGCTATAAAGATCTCTTCGAAAGGTCCGGTTTTCTTTCGTCAGCCTCGTCGAGGTATGGGGGGGAAGGTGTTCTATGCATATAAATTTCGCACAATGTATGTTGGTCGTAGTCTGGCGGTTGAAAGTGAAGGTAAGCTCGACGGGCGAGTAACGAGATTAGGTCGTTTTTTGCGAAAGTACTCGCTAGATGAGTTGCCTCAACTTTTCAATGTTATGGCTGGCGATATGTCCTTGGTGGGTCCACGCCCTTATCGGTTAGATGAGGATGATCTTTATATATCTACTGTAAGTGGATATGCTGCTAGGTATTCAGTTAAGCCGGGTATGACTGGATGGGCGCAGGTCTATGGTCAGGGTGCGGCCCACAAAATCTACGAAGCAGAAAGCCAAACGAAATTGGATATGAAATATGTGCAATTGCATAGCGTTTGGCTGGATGTGAAGATTTTGATTTGTTTGTTTGTCCCAGTGCTTCGGAGTCGGCTTCTAAATTGGTAAGAGTTGGCCCTTGGTCTTCGGCGATATTTAGCCTCGCCGGAGTCGCTCAAAGCACCCCGTTCGCAATCAAAATGTTGCGAATTTGTTTTGCAGATAGCTTAGCGGTGCCGCCAGGCGTTTTGAGCGCTGAGTCAGTTGCTGTAATGATGCCGACGATCTCCCTTCGTGATCGCCCATCACTGAGCAGCCTCTTGGCGTGAGCGCAAATACTTTGATTGCGGTCTATGGCGGCCTCTCGGCGTATGGCTGCCGAGTTGTTGCCCGCTTTGCGTGCAGTCGCACTAATGCGGATCTTATCTGCTCTGCTCAAAAGCGGCGAGGCATAGACGTTCGCCAAGGTCATGTAATAGCGGGCTGTGCCCATCAAATCAGCGGCTGCCTCACGTGCTTCGATTTCCAAATGAGGCTGCTGATGACGTACTTCTGCCACAAACTCCACAAGGCCGTCTGACGGATCTGCAATCAGAGACGCTAGATTCTCAAAATTTCCCGCACACAGATCCTCGTCGAAGCCACTCAACCACCTCTCCAGTGTCTCAATGACTCGGCAGGCTCGATCAATCGCCAGCGCGGCGATATATTGGCTTTCAGCAATAGCTGAGTTGGATGATTCCCCTATCGTCCAGTGAATGCATCGAGGTAAGTCGTCTCTGGATCGTTCAAATTGTTGGGATATGTTGTAAGAGAACCGTCTGACATTTGCCAGCACCCGGATGGACTCTTCGGACCATTCCCCATCTTTCAGATGGCTCGTCCAATGCTCTTGGCCCTCCGCTATGAGTTCAAGAGCATCATCGATGCGGTCTGCAAATTCGTCGTATAGCGTGAATCGTTCGAATTTTTCTACAACTTCCCATCCCTCAATATCAAGGGGGGCGCTCAAGTAAAATTGTCTATTCAACATTCACCCCTCGCCCCATTTCAGCGCCCGTAAAAATGCGAGCGATCACGCCCGACATTGCTTTGAGGCCGTCACTGAGCGGAGGGCTCCCGCCGTCTCTACTGATTTCGGAACACCTTTTGTGTGCCATCGCCCATGTGTTCCAGTTGAGAGCATTCTGTGTTCCACCGTTGAAAACCATGAACTTAAAGGCTTTCAGCAGTTTCGGAACACATGGAACACGCGGAACACCGCTTTTTTGAGGGTTGGGAGTTTGCACTGTCAAATCGCCCTACCAAACTGGCACGCGACAACGTTCCCGTTCTGCAGTTTGTCCAGATGATCGGCATACCACTGCATCATGGCTGTTCGTTGCTCGAGGTACTGAGCTTTGTTGTAGACCCCTGAGATGCCCTCTTCTTTGTGAGCCAATTGCGCCTCGACATGTTCCTTTGGCCATCCGTGTTCGCGGAGCAATGTGCTCGCCGTGTGCCGTGTGCCGTGACCTACAAGACGTCCTTTGTAGCCTATGGTCGCGAATACCTTGTTAATCGTGTTCTCACTGATTGTAGGGTTCTTCGCGCCTACTCCCGGAAATAGCCAGCGGCTTCGCCCGGTTAAAGTTTGCAGCTCTTTAAGGGCGATCAATGCTTGGCGCGGAAGGGGACACACAAAGTCTCGGCGCATCTTCATCTTCGATGCAGGCGTAGTCCAAAGAGCTTTATCAAGATCAAACTCTTTCCACTCCGCTAGACGAACCATTCCCGGCCTTGAGGCTGTCCAAATGCAAAGCCATGCCGCCGTTCTGGCGGTGAGTCTGCTGGGGGTGTTCTTTAAGGCGGCGAGAAACTCGCCGAGTTCGGGCTCTAGCAAATGAGGGTGTTGTTGAGTCTTCGGTGCTTGAGCAGCGATGTCGCGTAGACGGCTACCTGGATCGTTTTCTGTCAGTCCCAATCCGATTGCTCTGCCGAAGATCTGATTGACCCACGTCCGACATTTCTCAGCAACGTTATGCGCCTCCCGAGCTTCGAGGGAGGCCTGGAGATTTGCACAATCGGTTCGGGTTATTTCGTCCAGAGGTTTATCACCAAGCGCTGGAAGAATGTCTTTGTCGAGGTAGGTGCGGATTTTGTTGAGGGTGGAGGGAGCGAGACCTTTCTCCTCCTTTGCCTTTAGCCAAGCTTCCGCAGCTGCTCTGAAGGTTCGGGTTCGAGCGGCATCGATTGCCGCTTTTGCGGAACGCTTCTGTTCAAGAGGGTCGGCACCGCTACTGACAACCTTACGTAGATTGGCTGCTTTTTCACGGGCAAGTGCGCCGCTGACTTCTGGATAGCCGCCGAGGCCCATCCATGCCCAGTTACCCGCAGGCCGCTTGTACCTGAGTTGCCATGACTTGCCACCGTCCGGCTTGACCCGAAAATACAAGCCGTTTGCATCCAGCTCTCGATATTCCTTTGTTTCAGGCTCAAGCCCTGCAAGCGTCGTATCGGCGAGGGGGCGGCGCTTGATGTCTGCGCGTTTCATCCTTGTATCCCAAAGTTCGGTATTTTTCTCAGGATACAAGCAGGGATACAGGGATACAACGGATAAGGTGAGACAGGGGTAAACAGACAGGCACAAAAAAACCGGCCAAGTGGCCGGTTTCTTTGGGTCTGAGAGTCTGTTAAAGACTTTCAGATACTGCTATATGGTGCCCCGAGGGAGACTCGAACTCCCACTCCTTTCGAAAACGGATTTTGAATCCGCCGCGTCTACCAATTCCGCCATCAGGGCTCAATGGCGGCGAAGTATAGAGATGAGATTACCGTCGGTCAATCAGGTACATAGAGAATTTTCGATATTTCCGCTAGACTTTCCGGCCCTGCTAGACGAACTCCATCATGCGCGTTGCTGACTTTACTTTCGAGCTCCCTGATTCGCTGATCGCCCGCCACCCTTTGGCCGAGCGTCGCGGTAGTCGCCTGCTGACCCTTGACGGGCCGAGCGGCGCCCTCGCACACCGTCAATTCACTGATTTGCTCGAGCATTTGCGCCCGGGCGATTTGATGGTGTTCAACAATACCCGGGTGATTCCGGCGCGGCTGTTCGGGCAGAAAGCGTCCGGCGGCAAGCTGGAAATCCTCGTTGAGCGGGTGCTCGATACGCACCGCGTGCTGGCCCATGTGCGTTCCAGCAAGTCGCCGAAGCCGGGTTCGAAGATCCTTATCGATGGCGGTGGCGAAGCCGAAATGCTTGCGCGTCACGATGCGTTGTTCGAGCTGGGCTTCGCTGAAGAAGTGTTGCCGTTGCTCGACCGCGTCGGGCACATGCCGTTGCCTCCTTATATAGACCGCCCGGACGAAGGCTCGGATCGCGAGCGTTATCAGACCGTGTACGCCGAGAAACTCGGTGCGGTGGCGGCGCCGACCGCCGGGCTGCATTTCGATCAGTCGCTGATGGAAGCGATTGCGGCCAAGGGCGTCGAGACTACTTTCGTCACGCTGCACGTGGGCGCGGGGACGTTCCAGCCGGTGCGCGTCGAGAAGCTTGAAGATCACCACATGCACACTGAGTGGCTGGAAGTCGGCCAGGACGTGGTCGATGCGGTCGCGGCGTGCCGTGCGCGCGGTGGTCGGGTGATTGCGGTCGGTACCACCAGCGTGCGTTCGCTGGAAAGTGCTGCACGCGATGGCGTGCTCAAGCCGTTCAGTGGCGACACCGATATCTTTATCTTCCCGGGCCGGCCGTTCCATGTGGTCGACGCCTTGGTGACCAATTTCCATTTGCCGGAATCGACGCTGTTGATGCTGGTTTCGGCATTTGCCGGTTATCCCGAGACCATGGCTGCCTACAAGGCCGCCGTCGACAACGGTTACCGCTTTTTCAGCTACGGTGATGCGATGTTCATCACCCGTAATCCCGCACCGACTGCCCCTGAACAAACAGGCCCAGAGGAAACAGAATGAGTCGCGAATGTCGCATGTCCTTTGAACTTCTGGCCACCGATGGCAAGGCCCGGCGTGGTCGCCTGACCTTCCCGCGTGGCACCGTCGAGACCCCGGCGTTCATGCCGGTGGGCACTTACGGCACGGTCAAGGGCATGTTGCCGCGTGACATCGTTGCCACCGGTGCAGAAATCATTCTCGGCAACACCTTCCACCTGTGGCTGCGCCCTGGCACCCAAGTGATCAAGGAACACGGCGACCTGCACGATTTCATGCAGTGGAAAGGCCCTATCCTCACTGATTCCGGTGGTTTCCAGGTGTTCAGCCTCGGCGCGATGCGCAAGATCAAGGAGGAAGGCGTGACCTTCGCCTCCCCGGTCGACGGCGCGAAAGTGTTCATGGGCCCGGAAGAATCGATGCAGGTGCAGCGCGATCTCGGCTCCGACATCGTGATGATCTTCGACGAATGCACGCCGTACCCGGCTGATGAAGATGTCGCGCGGATTTCCATGGAGCTGTCGCTGCGCTGGGCTCAGCGCTCGAAAAATGCTCACGGTGACAACACCGCTGCATTGTTCGGCATTGTTCAGGGCGGCATGCACCAGGATCTGCGCATGCGCTCGCTGGAAGGCCTCGACAAGATCGGCTTCGATGGCCTGGCCATTGGCGGTCTGTCGGTGGGCGAGCCGAAGCACGAGATGATCAAAGTATTGGATTATCTGCCGGGCATGATGCCGGCTGACAAACCTCGTTACCTTATGGGCGTTGGCAAACCGGAAGATCTGGTTGAGGGTGTGCGCCGCGGTGTGGACATGTTCGATTGCGTGATGCCAACCCGTAATGCCCGCAATGGGCATCTGTTCATTGATACCGGCGTGCTGAAGATCCGTAACGCGTTCCATCGCCATGATGAATCGCCGCTGGATCCGACCTGCGATTGCTATACCTGCCAGAACTTCTCCCGCGCTTATCTGCATCACCTGGACAAGTGCGGCGAAATGCTGGGAAGCATGCTCAATACCATCCATAACTTGCGCCATTATCAGGTGCTGATGGCTGGTTTGCGCGAGGCTATTCAACAGGGTACATTGGCCGCCTTTGTCGATGCCTTCTACGCCAAACGCGGGCTCCCCGTTCCGCCTTTGGACTGAGTTTTCTGACCCCAAGATTCAACATTTGCAACTGGAGTGCTAAATGAGCTTTTTTATCTCTAACGCCATGGCTGACGCGGCTGCACCGGCTGCTGCCGGCCCAATGGGCGGCGGTTTCGAGTGGATTTTCCTGGTCGGCTTCCTGGTCATCTTCTACCTGATGATCTGGCGTCCACAGGCCAAGCGCGCCAAAGAGCAGAAGAACCTGCTGAGCAGCCTGCAGAAAGGCGACGAAGTTGTGACCACCGGCGGTATCGCTGGCAAGATCACCAAAGTGGCTGATGACTTCGTGGTCCTGGAAGTTTCCGACACCGTGGAAATGAAGTTCCAGAAAGGCGCCATCGCCGCCACGCTGCCAAAAGGCACGCTGAAAGCGATCTGAAGCAACAACTTCTACTCAATCGACGGGGCGCGCAAGGCGCCCCGCGTTCATAACGGGCGGCGTGATGCTGAACAAATATCCTCTGTGGAAATACATTCTGATCCTGGCGGTGCTGGCGATCGGTCTGATTTATTCCGCTCCGAATCTATACCCCGATGACCCGGCCATTCAGGTCAGCGGTGCAAGCACTGCGCTGCAAGTCAATCAGGCTGATCTGGATCGTGTGAGCACTGCGCTCAAGGAGTCCGGGATCAACGTCAAGGCAGCCACGCTGGCCGCCAACGGCAAGGGCGGTCTGATCCGTCTGAGCAAGGCTGAAGATCAGCTGCCGGCCAAAGACGTTGTGCGCAAGGCGTTGGGTGATGACTACGTCGTCGCGCTGAACCTGGCACAGACCACCCCGCAATGGCTGCGCAATCTGGGCGCGCACCCGATGAAGCTGGGTCTGGACTTGTCCGGTGGTGTGCACTTCCTGCTGGAAGTGGACATGGACAAAGCCCTCGATGCACGCCTGAAAGTCTACGAAGGCGACGTCAAGAGCCTGCTGCGTAAAGAGAAGCTGCGCTATCGCAGTCTGCCGCAACTGGGCGGTGCCATTCAGTTGGGCTTCAGCGATGAAGATTCCCGCGAACAGGCCCGTGCACTGATCCGCAAGAACTTCAACGATTTCGACATTGTTCCGGCCGACCTCAATGGTCAACCGGTGCTGCGTCTGGCGATGACCCCGGCAAAGCTGGCGGAAATCCGTGAATACTCCATCAAGCAGAACTTGACCACGGTACGTAACCGCGTCAACGAGCTGGGTGTTGCCGAACCGATCGTTCAGCGTCAGGGCGCCAACCGCATCGTGGTTGAGCTGCCGGGCGTGCAGGACACTGCCGAAGCCAAGCGTATTCTCGGCAAGACGGCCAACCTTGAGTTCCGTCTGGCTGCTGAGCCGGGTGCTTCGAAAGCCACCTCCGAAACCTTCGAGTTCCGTGAAGGCAATCGTCCGCCAGCACAGATCGAGCGTGGTCTGATCATCACCGGTGACCAGGTTACCGACGCCAAGGCCGGTTTCGGCGAGCACGGCACGCCTGAAGTGAACATCCGTCTGGATGGTCATGGTGGTGAGCTGATGAGCCGCGCTACTCGTTCGAACGTTGGTCGCAGCATGGCGGTGATCTTCATCGAACAGCGTCCGATCACCACTTACACCAAGCAAGTGGTCGATGGCGTCGAGAAAGACGTTGCGGTGCAAACGTTCAAGGAAGAGAAGAAGATCATCAGCCTGGCGACCATTCAGTCGCCGCTGGGTGCTCAGTTCCGCATCACTGGCCTGAACGGTCAGGGCGAGTCGTCCGAGCTGGCGCTGCTGCTGCGTGCCGGTGGTCTGGCCGCACCGATGTACTTCGCTGAAGAGCGCACCATCGGCCCGAGCCTGGGTGCTGACAACATCACCAAAGGTATCGATGCGTCGCTGTGGGGCATGCTGTTCGTGTCGCTGTTCATCATCGCCATCTACCGCTTCTTCGGCATCATCGCCACCGTCGCTCTGGCGGTGAACATGGTGCTGCTGCTGGCCCTGATGTCGCTGCTGGGTGCAACGCTGACCCTGCCGGGTATCGCCGGTATCGTATTGACCATGGGTATGGCGGTCGACGCCAACGTGCTGATCTTCTCGCGGATTCGTGAAGAGATCGCCGCCGGCATGACCGTGCAGCGTGCAATCAACGAGGGCTTCGGCCGGGCATTCACTGCGATTCTCGACGCCAACCTGACTACGTTGTTGGTCGGCGGGATTCTCTTTGCCATGGGCACCGGCCCGGTCAAAGGTTTCGCAGTGACCATGTCCCTCGGGATCTTTACCTCGATGTTCACGGCCATCATGGTGACCCGCGCAATGGTCAACCTGATCTTCGGCGGACGTGACTTCAAGAAGTTGTGGATTTAAGGGGCTGCCATGTTACGTACAATCAACTTCATGGGCGTTCGCAACTTCGCGTTCGGCGTCACAGTGTTTCTCACGTTGCTGGCTATGTTCAGTGTCGTGACCAAGGGTATGAACTGGGGCCTGGACTTCACTGGCGGTACGCTCATCGAGCTGACCTACGAGCGTCCGGCGGATGTCACCAAGGTGCGTGAAGAGCTGGTGACTTCGGGTTATCACGAAGCCATCGTGCAGAGCTTTGGTGCAACCACCGATTTGCTGGTGCGCATGCCGGGTGAAGACCCGCAGTTGGGCCATCAGGTCGCGCAAGCGCTGCAGAAACTCGGCGGTGACAACCCGGCGACGGTCAAGCGTGTCGAGTTCGTCGGCCCACAGGTCGGTGAAGAGCTGCGCGACCAGGGCGGCCTCGGCATGCTGCTGGCGCTCGGCGGCATCCTGATCTACCTGGCGTTCCGCTTTCAGTGGAAATTCGCGGTCGGCGCCATCGTTTCGCTGATTCACGACGTGATCGTAACCATCGGTATCCTGTCGTACTTCCAGATCACTTTCGATCTGACCGTACTGGCGGCGGTGCTGGCGATCATCGGTTACTCGCTGAACGACACCATCGTGGTATTCGACCGGGTTCGTGAGAACTTCCGTGTCCTGCGCAAGGCAACGCTGATCGAGAACATCAACATCTCGACCACGCAGACCCTTCTGCGCACCATGGCGACGTCGATCTCCACGTTGCTGGCGATCGCGGCACTGCTGTTCTTCGGCGGTGACAACCTGTTCGGCTTCTCGATCGCGCTGTTTATCGGTGTTCTGGCGGGTACTTATTCGTCGATCTACATCGCTAACGTGGTGCTGATCTGGCTGAACCTGACTACCGAGGATCTGATTCCTCCGGCCAACACCGAGAAGGAAGTCGACGACCGTCCATAACGGCCATCGTTTTCCCGGCTGTCAGCCCAAGAAAGGCGCGAGTTGAACTCGCGCCTTTTTTTATGCTCCAAGGCTGGGAGAAGCGCGGGCGCGTCCCGTATGTGATGGTCAGGAGGTTCATGTGAACAAGTCGTTGCTGGTTGGTGCGGTATTGGGTGCTGTCGGTGTGACTGCCGGGGGTGCTGTTGCCACCTACAGCCTGGTTAAAAGCGGCCCTGAGTATGCGCAAGTATTGGCCGTTGAACCGGTTAAAACACAGATCAAGACTCCACGTGAAGTGTGCAAGGACGTGACAGTGACGCGTCAGGCACCGGTAAAGGATCAGCATCAGATTGCCGGTACCGTCGTCGGTGCGCTGGCAGGTGGTTTGCTGGGTAATCAGATTGGCGGCGGCACCGGCAAGAAGATTGCCACGGTCGCCGGTGCGGTCGGTGGCGGTTATGCGGGTAACAAGGTGCAGGAAGGCATGCAAGAGCGTGACACCTACACCACCACGCAAACCCGCTGCAACACGGTCAATGACATCAGCGACAAGGTCGTCGGTTACGATGTGCGTTACTCGCTCGATGGCAAGGAAGGCAAAGTGCGGATGGATCGCGATCCGGGCAACCAGATTCCGGTCGACAAGGAAGGCAAGCTGATTCTGTCGCAGAATGAGCCGGGTCAGTAAGTACCGACTGTTCTAACAGGAAGCACCCTGCGGGGTGCTTTTTTTGTGCCCGCGATTTAAGCAGCACAGCAAATCCCCTGTAGGAGTGAGCCTGCTCGCGATAGCTATTTATCATTCAATACAGGTGGTGGCTGATACACCGCTATCGCGAGCAGGCTCACTCCTACATTGGTCCGGTGGTGTGGCGGGTGACGAATTCCAGGCATAAAAAAAGCACCCCGAAGGATGCTTTTTTCGTTTCGCGTGAAGCTTAGCGCTTCAGCGAGGCCGGCAGGTGCGGCTGGATCGCCGTCAGAACTGCCTTGAAGCATTTGGTGTTGCCGGCAACGATGTGGCCTTTTTCAAGGAAGTCGTGACCGCCGGTAAAGTCGCTCACCAAGCCGCCAGCTTCTTGAATCAGCAGGGCGCCTGCAGCCATGTCCCACTCGGACAGACCCGATTCCCAGAACGCGTCGAAACGACCGGCAGCCACATAAGCCAGGTCCAGGCTTGCCGAACCGGCGCGGCGGATGCCGGCAGTCTGGCCAACCAGAGCGCGGAACATGCCCAGGTAGTTGTCGAGGTTGTCCATCTGGTCATCGCGGAACGGGAAGCCGGTACCCAGCAGGGCGCCGTCGAGGCTGGTGCGACCGCTGACGCGCAGACGACGACCGTTCAGTTGGGCGCCGCGACCACGGCTGGCGGTGAATTCTTCCTGACGAACCGGGTCCAGAACCACTGCGTGTTCCAGGCGGCCACGGTATTTGCAGGCGATGCTGACAGCGAAGTGCGGAATGCCGCGCAGGAAGTTGGTGGTGCCGTCCAGTGGATCGATGATCCACAGGTACTCTTCGCCTTCGATGCCGGTACCGGCGTGCAGGCCAGTCTCTTCACCGCGGATGGAGTGGTTAGGGTAAGCCTTGCGCAGTGCGTCGATGATTTTCTGTTCAGCGGCGCGATCGACCTCGGATACATAATCCTTGGCGTCTTTTTCGTCGACCTTGATGGTATCCAGGCGCTCGATGGAGCGGAAGATCAGTTCACTGGCGCTGCGGGCGGCGCGCAGCGCGATATTCAGCATGGGCTGCATGGATGTGTCACCTAAGGTTGTTAAAGAAAGCCGCGCATTCTATCAGAACTTTTCTTCAGGTGAAGGACGCTGTTCGCTTTCATAGCTTAACGGTAGGCTGTTCTGTAAGATTTGCACCCCTTTCCTGTGTCCGAGAGCGCCTCCCTTGCTGCAGAACATTCGTGTCGTCCTGGTCAATACCAGCCACCCCGGCAATATCGGCGGGGCCGCGCGCGCCATGAAAAACATGGGTCTGTCGCGATTGGTGCTGGTCGAACCGCGCCTGTTTCCGCACCACGAGGCCGATGCACGCGCCTCCGGTGCCGGTGACATCCTGGAAAACGCGCAAGTCGTCGCCACCCTGGAAGATGCCTTGGTCGGCTGCAATCTGGTGCTTGGCACCAGCGCCCGTGACCGTCGTATCCCCTGGCCGCTGCTGGATCCGCGCGAATGCGGCACCAAAGTGGTCGAGGAGGCCGGGCAGGGCGCCGAAATCGCCCTGGTGTTCGGCCGTGAAGATTCCGGCCTGACCAATGACGAGTTGCAGCGATGCCACTTTCACGTGCACATCCCCTCCGACCCTGAGTTCAGTTCGCTGAACCTCGGCGCGGCGGTGCAGGTATTGAGCTACGAAGTGCGCATGGCCTGGCTGGCGGCACAAGGTCAGCCGAGCAAGATCGAGAAAGAAGAAGTGGCCTCGGTGAAAAGCGCCGAGCTGGCGACCATGGATGAGCTGGAGCGCTTTTATGAGCATCTGGAGCAGACGCTGGTCGCCATCGAATTCCTCGATCCCGAGAAACCCCGGCACTTGATGGCGCGCCTGCGCCGGTTGTACGGACGCAGCTCGGTCAGCCGGGCGGAAATGAATATTTTGCGTGGCATCCTCACGGAAACCCAGAAAGCGGCCCGTGGTGAGCTTCTTAAGCGGAAGGACTAAATGATGTTTGAGCGTTTGCGTGAAGATATCCAGAGCGTGTTCCATCGAGACCCGGCAGCGCGTAACGCTTTTGAAGTCCTGACTTGCTACCCCGGTATGCATGCAATCTGGATTCATCGATTGGCCGGCATGCTCTGGCGCAACGAGCTGAAATGGCTGGCGCGGCTGGTGTCGAACTTCGGCCGCTGGTTGACCGGGATCGAGATTCACCCGGGCGCCAAGGTCGGTCGTCGTTTCTTTATCGACCACGGCATGGGCATCGTCATCGGTGAAACCGCTGAGATTGGCGATGACGTGACCATTTATCAGGGCGTGACCCTGGGTGGCACCAGCTGGAATAAAGGCAAGCGCCACCCGACGTTGGGTGATGGCGTGGTTGTTGGTGCGGGCGCCAAGGTGCTTGGCCCGTTCACGGTTGGCGCCGGTGCCAAGGTCGGCTCCAATGCTGTGGTGACCAAAGAAGTGCCGCCGGGCGCCACTGTTGTCGGTATTCCTGGACGAATCATCGTCAAGTCCGATGAGGAGCAGGACGCCAAGCGCAAGGCCATGGCGGAGAAGATCGGTTTCGATGCCTACGGCGTCAGCGAAGACATGCCCGACCCGGTGGCGCGCGCCATCGGTCAGTTGCTCGATCACCTGCAAGCAGTGGACGGGCGGCTGGAAGGGATGTGCGGCGCGCTGAAGGATCTGGGCAGCAATTACTGTGCGAAAGATCTGCCTGAGCTGCGTGAAGAAGACTTCGCCTGCGTCAAAGGCAAAGACGAGTCGAAAGCCAGCTAAACCGCAGCGCGTCCTTCGCGAGCAAGCTCGCTCCCACATTGGAATGCGTATCCCTTGTGGGAGCGAGCCTGCTCGCGAAGAACGATAACGCGGTACCGCTGGCTGCATGCCGCCAGCCTTTGCTATGATGCGCGCGCTCTTTTGCGGGTAATCCTGACTAAAGTACTAGGTCTTAAAGTTGACTTAAATACTCGGGAATTGCATACTCGCCCCATTCTGAACTCCGTGGTAACTGTCCATGCGACTGACTACAAAAGGCCGATACGCCGTGACCGCCATGCTTGACCTGGCGTTGCACGCGCAGCACGGGCCCGTGTCCCTGGCCGATATCTCCGAGCGCCAAGGCATCTCCCTGTCCTACCTCGAACAGCTGTTCGCCAAGCTGCGCCGCAGCAACCTGGTTTCCAGTGTTCGCGGCCCGGGTGGTGGCTACCAGTTGTCCCGCGACATGCAGGGCATTCAGGTCGCTCAGGTGATCGATGCGGTAAACGAATCGGTCGATGCCACCAAATGCCAGGGCCAGGGCGATTGCCATTCCGGCGACACCTGTCTGACCCATCATCTGTGGTGCGACTTGAGCCTGCAGATTCACGAATTTCTAAGTGGTATCAGCTTGGCTGATCTTGTGACTCGCCGTGAGGTGCAAGAAGTAGCCCAGCGTCAGGACCAGCGCCGTTGCAACAGCAAGGCGCCACGCCTGGACAAGATTGAAGCGTCCGCCGTCGAATGACAGCCAGAGAGCTAGCGGCACGCCAGCCCTGATTTAGGAGATAGTCCATGAAATTGCCGATTTACCTTGATTACTCTGCGACCACCCCGGTTGATCCGCGTGTTGCGCAAAAGATGAGTGAATGCCTGCTGGTCGACGGAAACTTCGGTAACCCGGCGTCCCGTTCCCACGTGTTCGGCTGGAAGGCTGAAGAGTCCGTCGAAAACGCCCGTCGTCAGGTGGCCGATCTGGTCAACGCTGATCCGCGCGAAATCGTCTGGACCTCCGGTGCCACCGAATCCGACAACCTGGCAATCAAGGGTGCGGCGCATTTCTACGGCTCCAAGGGCAAGCACCTGATCACCTCCAAGATCGAGCACAAGGCTGTCCTCGACACCATGCGCCAACTGGAGCGTGAAGGTTTCGAGGTTACTTACCTCGAGCCGACCGAAGACGGTCTGATCACCCCGGCCATGATTGAAGCTGCATTGCGCGAAGACACCATCCTGGTCTCCGTGATGCACGTGAACAACGAAATCGGCACCGTCAACGACATCGCAGCGATCGGCGAACTGCTCCGCGCCAAGGGTGTTCTGTTCCACGTCGACGCCGCTCAGTCCACTGGCAAGGTCGACATCGACCTGCAGAAGCTGAAAGTCGACATGATGTCGTTCTCCGCCCACAAAACCTACGGCCCTAAAGGCATCGGCGCGCTGTACGTCAGCCGCAAGCCGCGTGTGCGCATCGAAGCGACCATGCACGGCGGCGGTCACGAGCGTGGCATGCGTTCCGGCACCCTGGCGACCCACCAGATCGTCGGCATGGGCGAAGCGTTCCGCGTAGCCAAAGAAGACATGGCTGCCGAAAACGTCCGTATCAAAGCCTTGAGCGACCGCTTCTACAAGCAGGTCGAACATCTGGAAGAGCTGTACGTCAACGGCAGCCTGACCGCCCGCGTTCCGCACAACCTGAACCTGAGCTTCAACTACGTTGAAGGCGAGTCGCTGATCATGGCGCTCAAGGATCTGGCGGTATCGTCCGGTTCGGCGTGCACCTCGGCGTCGCTGGAGCCTTCGTACGTACTGCGCGCCCTGGGCCGCAACGACGAACTGGCACACAGCTCGATCCGCTTCACCTTCGGCCGTTTCACCACCGAAGAAGAAATCGACTACGCCGCGCAGAAAGTCTGCGAGGCCGTTACCAAGCTGCGCGCTCTGTCGCCGCTGTGGGACATGTACAAAGACGGCGTCGATATCTCGAAAATCGAGTGGGCGGCACACTAAATATAGAAGCCGCCAGATACAGATCCTGTAGCGACGCGGCGGTTTACGCAGCGCAGTTGCAGGGTCTCAAGAGCGGCCCTGATGAGTGAGGATTGAGAATCATGGCTTACAGCGAAAAGGTCATCGACCACTACGAAAACCCGCGCAACGTCGGCAAGATGAACGCGGAAGATCCTGATGTCGGCACCGGCATGGTCGGCGCTCCGGCGTGCGGCGACGTGATGCGTCTGCAAATCAAGGTCAACGACGCTGGCATCATCGAAGATGCCAAGTTCAAGACCTACGGCTGCGGTTCGGCTATCGCTTCCAGCTCCCTCGCCACCGAGTGGATGAAGGGCAAAACCCTGGACGAAGCAGAAACCATCAAGAACACTCAGCTGGCCGAAGAACTGGCCCTGCCGCCAGTGAAAATTCACTGCTCGGTACTGGCTGAAGACGCTATCAAAGCGGCTGTTCGCGATTACAAGCAGAAGAAAGGCTTGATCTGACTTTCTGGATTTGGCGACGAGTAAGGAGTCACCTATGGCTATCAGCATGACAGAAGCGGCTGCTCGACACGTGCGGCGCTCCCTCGACGGGCGCGGCAAAGGTGAAGGGATTCGTCTGGGTGTTCGCACCACAGGCTGTTCCGGCCTTGCCTACGTGCTGGAGTTTGTCGACGAGGTGGTTGCAGAGGATCAGGTGTTCGAAAGTCACGGCGAAAAAGTGATCATCGACCCGAAAAGCCTGGCCTACCTGGACGGCACCGAGCTCGATTTCGTCAAGGAAGGGTTGAACGAAGGCTTCAAGTTCAACAACCCCAACGTACGCGGTGAATGTGGCTGCGGCGAAAGCTTCAACATCTGAGGCTTGTCGTGGGTATTCCTTGTCATTTCGCTTTATTCGAGCTGCAACCGGGTTTCCGTCTGGATCTCGAGCAGTTGGCCACGCGCTATCGTGAGTTGGCGCGCGGCGTTCATCCTGACCGCTTTGCCGACGCTTCCGAGCGTGAGCAGCGGTCGGCACTCGAGCAGTCTGCGCGGCTCAACGACGCCTATCAGACGCTCAAGAGTCCGGCCCAGCGCGCACGCTACCTGCTGACCATCAGCGGGCATGAAGTGCCGATGGAAGTCACGGTCCATGACCCCGAGTTTCTTCTGCAGCAGATGCAATGGCGCGAAGAGCTCGAAGACCTCCAGGACAGTGCCGACCTTGACGGTGTCGCGGTGTTCAAGCGGCGCTTGAAAGTGGCTCAGGAAGAACTCAATGAAAGCTTCGCAGCCTGTTGGGATGATGCGGCGCAACGCGAACAGGCCGAACGCCTGATGCGGCGCATGCAGTTCCTCGACAAGCTCACCTACGAAGTGCGCCAGTTAGAAGAGCGCCTCGACGATTAACCCAGTGCCGCTCCGGTCGCACGCCTGATATACAGATAAGTCCTGATCACGATGGCCCTACTGCAGATCGCCGAACCCGGCCAAAGTCCTCAACCGCACCAGCGTCGTCTGGCTGTGGGGATCGACTTGGGCACTACCAATTCGCTGGTCGCTGCGTTGCGCAGTGGTCTTTCCGAACCGTTGGCCGACGCAAACGGGCAGGTCATCCTGCCGTCCGCTGTGCGTTACCACGCTGATCGCGTCGAAGTTGGCGAGTCGGCCAAGCTGGCTGCCGCTTCCGATCCGTTGAACACCGTGCTGTCGGTCAAGCGCTTGATGGGTCGTGGTCTGTCCGACGTCAAGCAATTGGGCGAGCAACTGCCGTACCGCTTTGTCGGTGGCGAGTCGCACATGCCGTTCATCGACACCGTGCAGGGCCCGAAAAGCCCGGTCGAAGTCTCCGCCGATATCCTCAAGGTCCTGCGTCAGCGCGCTGAAGCGACCTTGGGTGGCGAACTGGTGGGTGCGGTGATCACCGTTCCTGCCTATTTCGATGACGCTCAACGTCAGGCCACCAAAGATGCGGCGAAACTCGCCGGTCTGAACGTGCTGCGGCTGCTCAACGAGCCGACCGCTGCCGCTGTGGCGTACGGTCTGGATCAGCATGCCGAAGGCTTGGTCGCGATTTATGACCTCGGCGGCGGCACCTTCGATATTTCGATTCTGCGTCTGACCGGCGGTGTTTTTGAAGTGCTGGCCACTGGCGGCGACAGCGCGCTGGGCGGCGATGACTTCGATCACGCGATTGCCGGCTGGATCATCGAGAGCGCCGGGCTGTCCGCCGATCTCGATCCGGGTGCACAACGCAATCTGCTGCAAACCGCTTGTGCGGCCAAAGAAGCCCTGACCGATTCGGCCAGCGTTGAAGTGGTCTACGGCGACTGGAAAGCACCGCTGACCCGCGAAGCCTTCGATGCGCTGATCGAGCCAATGGTCGCGCGCAGCCTGAAAGCCTGCCGTCGCGCCGTTCGCGATTCCGGAATTGAGCTGGAAGACGTGCACGCCGTGGTCATGGTTGGCGGTTCGACCCGCGTACCGCGTGTTCGCGAAGCTGTTGCTGAAGCCTTCGGTCGTCAGCCTCTGACTGAAATCGACCCGGATCAAGTGGTGGCCATCGGTGCTGCGATCCAGGCGGATACGCTGGCGGGCAACAAGCGCGATGGCGGCGAACTGCTGCTGCTCGACGTGATTCCGCTGTCCCTGGGGCTGGAAACCATGGGCGGTCTGATGGAGAAGGTGATTCCACGCAACACCACCATCCCCGTCGCGCGCGCACAAGATTTCACTACGTATAAAGACGGCCAATCGGCCATGGCGATCCACGTGCTGCAGGGTGAGCGCGAGCTGATCAGCGACTGCCGTTCGCTGGCGCGCTTCGAATTGCGTGGTATCCCGGCGATGGTCGCCGGTGCAGCGAAGATTCGCGTGACCTTCCAGGTCGATGCCGACGGTCTGCTCAGCGTTTCCGCCCGAGAATTGGGTTCAGGTGTTGAGGCGAGCATTCAGGTCAAGCCGTCCTACGGCCTGACCGACGGCGAAATCGCCAAGATGCTGAAAGATTCGTTCCAGCACGCCAACGACGACAAAGTCGCCCGTGTTCTGCGTGAGCAGCAAGTCGATGCCCAGCGCCTGATCGAAGCGGTGCAGGGCGCTCTTGAGGTTGATGGCGAGCGTTTGCTCGACGCCGAAGAGCGCATGGTCATCGACCTGCAGCTGCAGGAATTGGCCGAACTGATGAAAGGTACTGATGGTTACGCCATCGAGCAGCAGACCAAGCGTCTGTCGCAAGTGACCGATGCTTTTGCTGCCCGCCGCATGGATCTGACGGTGAAAGCCGCTCTGTCGGGGCGCAATCTGAATGAAATCGAGGATATCTGATGCCGCAGGTCATTTTTCTGCCCCACGAGAAGTTCTGCCCTGAAGGCATGGTGGTCGAGGCTGCGCCCGGCACATCGATTCTCGAACTGGCCCACGAACACCATATCGAGATGGAAAGCGCCTGCGGCGGCGTGTGTGCTTGCACCACCTGCCACTGCATCATCCGCGAGGGTTTCGACTCGATGGGAGAGGCTGACGAGCTGGAAGAAGACTTCCTCGATCGTGCCTGGGGTCTGGAAGCGCAATCGCGTCTGGCTTGCCAGGCTATCGTTGGTGAAGAAGACATCACCGTCGAAATTCCGAAATATTCGCTTAACCATGCGGCTGAAGCGCCGCACTGACTGGTAAGACTGTCATGAGCTACGGTTGGAATGATGTTCAACGCATTGCCGAAGAGTTGGCTGAAGCCAAGCCGGATGTTGATCCGCTTTCTGTCAATTTCGTCGACCTGCAGCGATGGATCATGGAACTGCCTGACTTCGACAACACATCTGGCCGTGTCGGCGAGAAGGTGTTGGAAGCGGTTCAGGCTCTCTGGATCGAAGAAGTAGACTGATCGTCCTCGCAGGTTAGGCAATACCCAAGAACCCGCGTATAATTCGCGGGTTTAATTTTTCGCAAATTACCGTTTCTGGAGTTACACCATGGCTGTTCAACGCACTTTCTCCATCATCAAGCCTGACGCTGTTGCAAAAAACGTCATCGGCGAAATCACCACTCGTTTCGAAAAAGCCGGCCTGCGCGTTGTAGCTTCGAAACTGAAGCAACTGTCCAAAGCTGAAGCTGAAGGCTTCTACGCTGAGCACAGCGCTCGTGGTTTCTTCGGCGACCTGGTTGCTTTCATGATCTCCGGTCCTGTTGTTGTTCAGGTTCTGGAAGGCGAAAACGCTATCGCTCTGAACCGTGAGCTGATGGGCGCTACCAACCCTAAAGAAGCTGCTGCCGGCACCATCCGCGCTGACTTCGCTGATTCCATCGACGCCAACGCTGTTCACGGTTCGGACTCCGAAGCCGCAGCTGCTCGTGAAATCTCGTACTTCTTCGCAGCTACTGAAGTAACCACTCGCTAAGCATTGGCTTAAGAGTGAAGGTGAATCCATGACTACATCGACTGTAAAAACCAACCTGCTGGGTCTGACTCAACAGGAAATGGAAAAATTCTTCGACTCAATCGGGGAGAAGCGTTTCCGTGCCGGTCAGGTAATGAAATGGATTCACCACTTTGGCGTCGATGATTTCGACGCCATGACGAACGTCAGCAAGGCCTTGCGCGACAAGCTCAAGGCTATTGCTGAGGTCCGTGGTCCGGAAGTGGTCAGCGAGGACATCTCCAGCGACGGCACCCGTAAGTGGGTGGTGCGCGTGGCGTCCGGCAGCTGCGTCGAGACCGTGTACATTCCCCAGGGCAAACGCGGCACTCTGTGCGTTTCGTCCCAGGCAGGCTGTGCCCTGGATTGCAGTTTCTGCTCCACCGGCAAGCAAGGCTTCAATAGCAACCTCACCGCCGCCGAAGTCATCGGTCAGGTGTGGATTGCCAACAAATCTTTCGGCAGTGTCCCGGCTACCGTCGACCGTGCCATCACCAACGTGGTGATGATGGGCATGGGTGAGCCATTGCTGAACTTCGACAACGTCGTCGCCGCCATGCATCTGATGATGGATGACCTCGGCTACGGGATCTCCAAGCGCCGCGTGACCCTGTCCACCTCGGGTGTGGTGCCGATGATCGATGAGCTGGCCAAGCACATCGACGTGTCCCTGGCGTTGTCGTTGCACGCACCAAATGACGCATTGCGTAACCAATTGGTGCCGATCAACAAGAAATATCCGCTTAAGATGCTGCTCGAGTCGTGCCAGCGCTACATGTCGTCCCTGGGCGAGAAGCGTGTGCTGACCATCGAGTACACCTTGCTCAAGGACATCAATGACAAGGTTGAGCACGCCGTCGAGATGATCGAGCTGCTGAAGAACATTCCGTGCAAGATCAACCTGATTCCGTTCAACCCGTTCCCGCATTCCGGGTACGAGCGGCCGAGCAACAACGCGATCCGTCGTTTCCAGGATCAGTTGCATCAGGCCGGTTTCAACGTCACTGTCCGCACCACCCGTGGTGAAGACATCGACGCTGCATGTGGTCAATTGGTAGGGCAGGTGCTGGATCGCACCCGTCGCAGCGAACGTTACATCGCCGTGCGCGAGTTGAGCGTCGACAGCGATCTGGCACAGAACGCCGCGAACACAAATTAAGAGAGGATCTCTATGTCCCTGCGCTTTGCGCTGCTGTTGCTGTTGACCAGCCTGTGTGCTGGTTGTGTCCTGTCGGGTGACTACAACCCGATGAAGACCAGCAAGGGCCGCGATGAAGCGCGGGCTGCCTACGTGCGGTTGGGGCTGGGATACTTGCAGCAAGGCATGACCGAGCGGGCCAAGGTGCCGCTGAAAAAAGCGCTGGAGATCGACGGTTCCGATCCTGACGCCAACGCGGCCCTCGGGCTGGTGTTTCAGTCCGAAATGGAGCCTGAACTGGCCGACGAACACTTCCGCAAGGCTTTGTCCTCCCGTCCTGCCGATGCGCGCATCCTCAACAACTACGGCAGTTTTCTCTACGAACAACAGCGTTATAAAGAAGCCTACGAGCGTTTTGAACAGGCCGCCGCCGATACCCTGTATCCTGAGCGTTCGCGTGTGTTCGAGAACCTCGGCATGACGGCGGCGAAGCTCGGTCAGCGTGATCTGGCGCAGCAGCAGCTGGAAAAGGCGCTGCGTTTGAACCGCCAACAGCCACGCGCATTGCTGGAAATGGCTGAGTTGTCCTTCGAAGACAGGCATTATGTGCCCGCGCGAGACTATTACGACCGTTTCAGCCTGCTCACCGAACAAAATGCACGTAGTCTATTGCTCGGCGTTCGGCTGGCAAAAGTGTTTGAAGATCGCGACAAGGCCGCCAGTTATGGCCTGCAATTAAAACGACTCTATCCCGGTACGCCGGAATATCAGCAATACCTGTCGGAGCAATGATGAAAGCGGCGCATCCCGAAGTTGTAGCAGCGAATCGCGTTAACCCCGGTGAGACCCTGCGCCAGGCCCGCGAAAGCAATGGCTGGTCGCTGGCCGAAGTGGCCCTCAAGCTCAACCTCACCGTGACTTCCCTGAGCAATCTTGAAGCCGGCGCTTTCGACAAGCTGCCGGGGCATACCTTCGCTCGCGGTTACATTCGCGCTTATGCCAAATTGCTCGGCATGGACCAGACCGTTCTGGTTCAGCAATTCGACCAGTCCACCGGCACCGATTCCCAGGGCAGCAACGTTCATGCCCTCGGCCGTATCGAAGAGCCAGTGCGGGTTTCCCACACCATTCTGCGTATTGTCAGCCTGCTGTTGCTGATCGCGGTCATCGGCGGCGGTTTCGTCTGGTGGCAGGATCAGACGTCGCTGCGCAGCAAGGATGTGGCTTCTTTGGCGCCTGAGCACGTTGAAGTCGAAGGTGCTGACGGCACTACCCAGATTCACCCGATTGACGAGCCGGAAGACCAGGCTGTCGAGGAGAACCAGGTCGATACTTCCACAGCGCTGGCGCTGCCTCAGTCTGAAACCACCGCTGAATCGACCGGTGCCGAAGCTACCACCCCGGCAACCACTCCGGCCGCACCGGTTGCGCCGGCTGCACCGACGACCGCCCCGGCTCATACGCCAGCGCCAGTTGTCGCTACCCCGGCAACCCCGGCACCAAACGTTCCCGCGACTCCAGCACCGACCACCACTGCGCCGGTTGCTCCTGCTACTGCCGCACCAACCGCAGAAGCGGCCGCTCCGGTGGCTGGCGACGGTCAGGTCCAACTGCAGTTCAGTGCCGATTGCTGGGCACAAGTGACCGATGGCCGAGGCAAAGTGATTTTCAGTGGTCTGAAGCATAAAGGCGATAGCGTCAGCGTTTCCGGCAAGCCGCCGCTTAGCGTACGTCTGGGCGTTGCCCGTGCTGCACAGGTCAGCTACAACGGCCAGCCGGTCGATATCGCTCCGTTCACCAGTGGCGAGACTGCTCGCCTGAAGTTGGGTCAATAAGTCATGCACGGCGAATCTCCAATCAAACGTCGCGTTTCGCGCAAGATCTGGGTCGGCAACGTACCGGTGGGCGGCGATGCGCCGATCGCGGTGCAGAGCATGACCAACAGCGACACCAATGACGTCGCCGCCACTGTTGCGCAGATCAACCGTCTGGAAGCCGCTGGCGTCGATATCGTCCGCATCTCGGTGCCGGACATGGACGCCGCCGAGGCGTTCGGCAAGATCAAACAACTGGTCAGGGTGCCGCTGGTTGCCGACATCCACTTCGACTACAAGATCGCTCTGCGCGTAGCCGAATTGGGCGTGGATTGCCTGCGCATCAACCCGGGCAACATCGGTCGTGAAGACCGTGTTCGCGCAGTGGTCGATGCCGCGCGTGATCGCGGGATTCCGATCCGCATCGGCGTTAACGCCGGCTCCCTGGAAAAAGACCTGCAGAAGAAATACGGCGAGCCGACGCCAGCCGCGCTGGTTGAGTCCGCTCTGCGCCACGTTGAACACCTCGAGCGCCTGAATTTCCAGGACTTCAAGGTCAGTGTTAAGGCCTCCGACGTGTTCATGGCCGTCGAAGCCTACCGCTTGCTGGCGAAGGAAATCGTTCAGCCGCTGCACCTGGGCATCACCGAAGCCGGTGGATTGCGTTCGGGCACAGTGAAATCCGCCGTGGGCCTAGGTATGCTGCTCGCCGAGGGGATTGGCGATACCATCCGCATCTCGCTGGCGGCCGACCCGGTCGAGGAAGTGAAGGTCGGTTACGACATTCTCAAGTCTTTGCATCTGCGTTCCCGTGGCATCAACTTCATCGCCTGCCCGAGCTGCTCGCGGCAGAACTTCGATGTGGTGAAAACCATGAACGAGCTGGAAGGGCGCCTTGAAGACCTGCTGGTGCCGCTGGATGTCGCGGTGATCGGTTGTGTGGTCAACGGCCCCGGCGAAGCCAAGGAAGCCCATATCGGCTTGACCGGCGGCACGCCAAACCTGATTTACATCGACGGCAAGCCGTCGCAGAAACTGACGAATGACAATCTGGTGGACGAGCTGGAAAAGCTGATCCGCCAGAAAGCGGCCGAAAAGGTCGAAGCTGACGCTGCGGTTATCGCGCGCGGCTGATCGAACGAATTTAAGGATTTAAAGTGAGCAAGTCTCTGCAAGCCATTCGTGGCATGAACGACATCCTGCCCGAACAGACTCCCCTGTGGCGTTATTTCGAGGGCACTGTTGCGCGTCTGCTGGATAACTACGGTTACAAGCAGATTCGCATGCCGATCGTTGAATTCACCGAGCTGTTCAAACGCTCGATCGGTGAAGTGACCGACATCGTCGAAAAAGAGATGTACACCTTCGAAGACCGCAACGGCGACTCCCTGACCCTGCGTCCGGAAGGCACCGCGGCGTGCGTGCGTGCTGTGCTCGAACACGGCATCACCGGTGGTGGCCAGGTGCAGAAACTCTGGTACATCGGCCCGATGTTCCGCCACGAGCGTCCGCAGAAAGGCCGTTATCGCCAGTTCCACCAGATCGGTCTGGAAGTGTTCAACCTCGACGGTCCGGACATCGACGCCGAGCTGATCACCATGACCTGGCGCCTGTGGGGCGAGCTGGGTATTCGTGATGCGGTCAAACTCGAACTCAACAGCCTCGGCACCAGCGAGTCCCGTGGTCGTTATCGTGAAGCGCTGGTCGAGTACCTCTCGGCGCACCACGACAAGCTCGACGAAGACAGCCAGCGTCGCCTGAAAACCAACCCGCTGCGCGTGCTCGACACGAAAAATGCCGACACTCAAGCGGTGCTGGTCGATGCGCCGAAGATGGCCGACTACCTCGATGACGAGTCCCGTGCGCACTTCGAAGGTTTGAAAGCGCGTCTGGATGCCGTCGGCATTCCTTACGTGCTCAACCCGAAACTGGTTCGCGGCCTCGATTACTACAGCAAAACCGTTTTCGAATGGGTCACCGACAAGCTCGGCGCCCAAGGCACTGTCTGTGCCGGCGGCCGTTACGACGGTCTGGTCGAGCAGATGGGCGGCAAGCCGACCACCGGCGTTGGTTTCGCCATGGGCATCGAGCGTCTGGTGTTGATGCTGGAAACCCTGGAGCAGATCCCGGAAGAAATCTCCCGTCAGGTTGATGTCTATCTGTGCGCCTTCGGTGAAGAAGCCGAGCTGGCCGGTCTGGCCCTGGCTGAACGTGTTCGTGATCAACTTCCAAACCTGCGCCTGCAAGTCAATGCCGGCGCCGGCAGCTTCAAAAGCCAGTTCAAGAAAGCCGACAAGAGCGGTGCGCTGTACGCACTGATCCTCGGTGACGACGAAATGGCCCAGCAAGTGGTAGGTTTCAAACCCCTGCGTGGCCAGGGCGAACAACAAAGCATTGCCTGGGATGCGCTCGCCGCTCACCTGGCCACCTGCGTCGTGCAGGGTTGAAGCTGTCCAAACAGCCGATTTAGCGATTAAGGAGTATTGGGGTGTCGAGTACCGAAGACGAACAGTTGGCGGATTTGAAGGACTGGTGGACACGCAACGGCAAACCTCTGGTCACCGGCGGCCTGTTGGCGCTGGTCATCGTGTTCGGCTGGCAGGCTTATCACAAGTATCAGAGCAACCAGTCGCAAGGCGCCTCGGTGCTCTATCAGCAATTGCTGGAAACCACGCTGACGCCTGACGGCAAGCCTGATGCTGCCCGCGTTGCGGATCTGGCCGGCAAGCTCAACAGCGAATTCGGCGGTTCTGCCTACGCGCAGTACGGCAGCCTTTTTGTCGCCAAAGTGGCGGTCGACAGCGGCAAGCTGGATGACGCAGCGACCGAGCTGAAAGCCATCGTCGACAAACCGGCCAACCCGGCGCTGGGCGAAATCGCCCGTCAGCGTCTGGCGCAGGTACTGGGTGCGCAGAACAAGGCTGAAGACGGCCTGAAACTGCTCGACGGCGACGCCGACAAAGCGTTCCTGGCCACTCGCGAAGAACTCAAGGGCGACCTGCTGGTGCAGCTGGGCCGTACCGATGACGCGAACAAGGCGTATCAAAAAGCCAAGGCGGCACTGTCGGATGAAGCGGCGGTCGGTGGCCTTCAAATCAAGCTCGACGACCTGGCCAAAGGGGATGCGTGACGTGATCCGTTGGAAGCATGCAGCATTGCTGGCTCTGGCCCTTCTGGCCGCGGGTTGCAGCAGCAACAGCAAGAAAGAATTGCCACCGGCTGAACTGACCGACTTCAAAGAAGAAGTGGTTCTGCACAAGCAGTGGAGTCGTTCGATCGGTGACGGTCAGGGCGAAACCTACAACATGCTGGTGCCGGCGATCGACGGTGACACCATCTACGCCGCCGATGTAACTGGCGTGGTGATGGCCATGGATCGCGGCAATGGCGACGTGAAATGGAAGCAGGATCTTGATCTGCCTGTCTCCGGCGCTGTCGGTGTTGGTTATGGTCTGGTGCTGATCGGCACCCTGCGTGGCGAAGTGGTCGCTCTGGACACCAGCAACGGTGAAGAGAAGTGGCGTGCTCGCGTCAACAGCGAAGTCCTCGCGCCGCCGGCTAACAACGGTGACGTGGTCGTGGTGCAGACTCAGGACGATCGTCTGATCGGTCTGGATGCCTCCACCGGTACCCAACGCTGGGTGTATGACAGCACGCCGGCCGTACTGACCCTGCGTGGCACCAGTGCCCCGCTGGTCACCAACCGCCTCGCGGTGGCTGGCCTGTCGACCGGTAAAGTGGTTGCTCTGGACATTTCCAACGGCGTGCCGGTCTGGGAACAACGGATCGCGATTCCACAGGGTCGTTCGGAACTGGAGCGCGTAGTCGATATCGACGGCGGTCTGCTGTTGTCCGGCGGTACTCTCTACGTTGCCAGCTATCAGGGTCGCGTCGCGGCACTGGATCTGGAAAGCGGTCGTCAACTCTGGCAGCGCGATGCGTCGAGCTACGCTGGTATTGCTCAGGGTTTCGGCAGCGTTTACGTGAGCCTGTCCTCGGGCACCGTTGAAGGCGTCGACGAGCGTTCTACCACTGCATTGTGGAGCAACGATTCGTTGGCTCGCCGTCAACTGTCGGCCCCGGAAGTGTTCTCCAGCTATGTTGCAGTGGGTGACCTGGAAGGTTATCTGCACCTGCTGAGTCAGGTTGACGGTCGTTTCGTCGGCCGTGAGCGCATCGACAGCGACGGCCTGCGTGCCCGTCCGCTGGTGGTGGGTGACACGATTTATGTATATGGCAACAGCGGCAAACTGGAAGCCCTGACCATCAAGTAACAACTATGCTTGGGGTTAACACCCCCAGGCAGCTTCACTTGTGAGTATGAATGTGGGAGCGAGCCTGCTCGCGATGGGCGTCAACGATTACGCAGATGGCCTGAATAAACGCGGTGCTTTGGCGTTTTTCGCGAACGGGCTCGCTCCCACAAAGAACACCCACAGTGTTGCCCCGAGCACCAGCCGCTGCCTCGCAGCGGCTTTTGTATTTTCTGAAATAACGAAGTGGAGAGCCGCATGGTTCCCGTAATCGCCCTGGTGGGCCGACCGAACGTCGGCAAGTCCACCTTGTTCAACCGCCTGACCAGGACTCGCGACGCCATCGTCGGCGACTTGTCCGGTCTGACCCGTGATCGCCAGTACGGTGAGGCCAAGTGGCAAGGGCGTTCCTACATTCTGGTCGACACCGGTGGTATCTCCGGTGACGAGCACGGTATGGACGAAAAAATGGCCGAGCAGTCGCTGCTGGCCATTGAAGAAGCGGATGTTGTGCTGTTCCTGGTAGATGCCAAGGCCGGTTTTACCGCCGCCGACCAGATGATCGCCGAACACCTGCGCAAACGTAACAAGCGTTCCTACGTGGTCGCCAACAAGGTCGACAACATCGACCCGGAAATGGCCCGCGCTGAATTTGCCCCGCTGGGCATGGGCCACGCGATCCCGATCGCCGGTGCTCACGGCCGTGGCATCACGCAGATGCTGGAAATCGCCCTGGGTGATTTCCCCAAAGACGAAGAAGAGCCGGAAGACGGCGAAGAAGAGATCGTTGCCGAAGGCGAGGAAGCCAAGCGCATTCCTGGCCCAAGCGAAAAAGACGGGATCAAGATCGCCATCATCGGTCGTCCGAACGTCGGCAAGTCGACCTTGGTCAACCGCATGCTCGGTGAAGACCGGGTAATCGTTTATGACCAACCCGGCACCACCCGCGACAGTATCTACATTCCGTTCGAACGCAATGAAGAGAAGTACACGCTGATCGACACCGCCGGTGTGCGCAAGCGCGGCAAGATCCACGAAGAAGTCGAAAAATTCTCCGTGGTCAAAACCCTGCAGGCGATCAAAGACGCCAACGTGGTGATCTTCGTGATGGACGCCCGCGAAGGTGTGGTCGATCACGACCTCAACCTGCTCGGTTTTGCCATCGAGTCGGGTCGTGCGCTGGTCATCGCGATCAACAAGTGGGACGGCATGACGCCGAGCGAGCGCGACTTCGTCAAGGTCGAGCTGCAGCGTCGTCTGTTCTTCGTTGATTACGCCGACATTCACTTCATCTCGGCCCTGCACGGCACCGGCGTGGGTAACCTCTACGCGTCGGTACAGAACTCGTTCAAGTCGGCGGTCACCCGCTGGCCGACCAACCGTCTGACCCAGATTCTCGAAGACGCGGTTGGCGAGCACGCGCCACCGATGGTCAACAACCGCCGGATCAAGCTGCGTTATGCCCACTTGGGTGGTGCCAACCCGCCGATCATCGTGATCCACGGTAACCAGATCGAGAAAGTGCCGAAGTCGTATGTGCGCTATCTGGAGAACACTTACCGCCGTGTGCTCAAGCTGGTCGGTACGCCGATCCGCATCGAGTTCAAGGGCGGCGAGAACCCGTACGAAGGCAACAAAAACACGCTGACCGACCGCCAGGTCAACAGGAAGCGTCGAATGATGTCGCACAGCAAGAAAGCCGACAAAAAGCGCCGCGACAAGAAGTGATTTATCACTTCGTGTAGGAGCTGCCGCAGGCTGCGATCTTTTGATTTTGCTTCAAAGACAAGATCAAAGGATCGCAGCCTTCGGCAGCTCCTACATGGGTTCGGCGATAAGAAGGGCGCTCACCAGAGCGCCCTTTTTTTATGGGCGTCGGATGGGCTATCCTCGGGCTCTCCCGCGCCGTCGTCAGAGCCGGGTGTTGAGCAGGGAACCCCCGATGATCACCAGTAAGCTGCCGAATGTCGGCATCACTATTTTCACGCAGATGTCTCAGCTCGCCGCGCAAACCGGCGCGATCAACCTGTCTCAGGGTTTTCCTGATTTTGACGGCCCGCAGGCGTTGCGCGATGCGGTCGGTCGGCACATTGCCAGTGGTCATAACCAGTATTCGCCGATGACCGGATTGCCGGCCTTGCGCGAGCAGATTGCGGCGAAAATCGCTCGCAGCTATGGCGTGCAGGTCAATGCCGACAGCGAAGTGACCGTGACGCCGGGCGCGACCCAGGCGATCTTCTGTGCGATTCAAGCGGTTATCCACAGCGGCGATGAAGTCATCGTGTTCGATCCGTGCTACGACAGCTACGAGCCGGCCACGGAGTTGGCGGGTGGTCGCTGCGTGCATGTGCAGTTGAACCCGGACGATTTCTCCATCGATTTCGACCAGCTCGCCGCGGCCCTGAGCCCGCGCACGAAAATGATCGTCATCAATACCCCGCATAACCCGAGCGGTGCACTGATCAGCCGTGCGGAGCTGGATCAACTGGCGGCGCTGATCCGTGATCGCGACATCTACCTGATCAGCGACGAAGTCTATGAACACCTGGTGTTCGACGGTGTGCCGCACGTCAGCGTGCTCGCTCATGAAGAGCTGTATCAGCGCGCCTTCGTGGTCAGCTCGTTCGGTAAGACTTACCACGTTACCGGCTGGAAAACCGGTTACGTCGTTGCACCGCCGGCGCTGACCGCCGAGCTGCGCAAGGTGCACCAATACGTCAGTTTCTGCGGCGTCACACCGCTGCAATACGCGCTGGCCGATTACATGGCCGAGCATCCGGAACACGTCGAAGAGCTGCCTGCTTTCTATCAGGCCAAGCGCGATCTGTTCTGCGATCTGCTGGCGCCGTCGCGCTTCACTTTCAGGCGTGTCGCCGGCACTTATTTCCAGTTGGTGGATTACTCGCAGATCCGTCCAGACCTGAATGACGTCGAGATGGCCATGTGGATGACCCGCGAACACGGTGTGGCGAGTATCCCGGTCTCGGTGTTTTACCAGAATCCACCGCAAGGCCAGCGCCTGGTGCGTCTGTGCTTTGCCAAGCGCGAGGAGACGCTGCGTGAAGCGGCGGCAAAACTATGCGTGATCTGAGTGCGTTGCCCGATCTCAACCTGGCGCTGATCCAGACCAGCCTGGCCTGGCACGACCGGCAGGCCAACCTTGAGCATTTCGAGGTGTTGCTGGAGCAGGCGCGGGGGGCGGATCTGATCATCCTGCCGGAGATGTTCACCACCGGATTCTCCATGGAGTCCGAGACCCTTGCCGAAGCCGAGAACGGCCCGACCAGCAAATGGCTGCGGGTTCAGGCGGCCAAACTCGATGCAGTGATTACCGGCAGCGTGATTATTCAGGCGTCTGACGGCAGCCATCGCAACCGCCTGCTGTGGGCGCGACCGGACGGAGAAGTCTTGCATTACGACAAGCGTCACCTGTTCCGCATGGCCGGTGAGCATAACCATTACACGCCCGGCGAACGTCAGGTGCAGTTCGAGCTTAAGGGCTGGCGAATCCGCCCGCTGATTTGTTACGACCTGCGCTTTCCGGTGTGGAGCCGCGATGCGCAGGACACTGATCTGCTGCTGTACACCGCCAACTGGCCGGGGGCGCGACGGTTGCACTGGAACCGCCTGTTGCCGGCGCGGGCGATCGAGAACCTTTGTTATGTGGCGGCGGTGAATCGCGTCGGCACTGATGGCAAAGGCTTTGCCTACACCGGTGACAGCCAAGTACTGGATTTCCAGGGTGAAACCTTGCTGGCGGCGGGGGAGGCGGACGGGGTGTTCAAGGTGGTTTTGGAAGCCGCACCATTGGCGGCTTATCGCGAGCGTTTCCCAGCGAATCTGGATGCCGACACCTTCGAGTTCACCTGATCCTCGCAGCGCCTGTCAGGACGCCTTCGCGAGCAGGCTCGCTCCCACAGGTGAATGCATTGCAAATGTGGGAGCGAGCCTGCTCGCGAAGGGGCCATAAGAGTCAGCCAAAAACCTGCAGGCAAAAAAAGGCCCCGGAGTTTGCACGCCGGGGCCTTTTGCATTTCAGCGATCGATTACGCCGCTTTCGCCTCAGGCTGGCTCAGCGAGCGGTTCAGCGCGCTGAACAGGGCCTTGAAGCTGGCCGTGGTGATGTTTTCATCGATGCCCACGCCGTGCACCGCACGTTCGCCATTCACACGCAGTTCGATGTACGCCGCAGCCTTGGCATTGGTGCCCGCGCCGATCGCGTGTTCGTTGTAGTCCATGATCTCCACCGGAACCGGCAGGCCGGCGACCAGTGCTTCCAGCGCACCGTTGCCCTTGCCGCGCCAGTGCAGATTGGTTTCGCCCTGACCCTTGCTCGCCACTTCCACTTCAACATTGCTGTTGCCGTTTTCTTCCTGCAGGCGATGGCTGACCAGCGCATACGGGGTGTTCGCTTGCAGGTATTCGCTGATCAACAGCGAGTGAATCTGCTTGGCGGTCATTTCCAGGCCCAAGCGGTCGGTCTCACGCTGCACCACCTGGCTGAATTCGATCTGCATGCGACGTGGCAGGCTGATGCCGTATTCCTGCTCCAGCAAGTAAGCGATGCCGCCCTTGCCCGACTGGCTGTTGACGCGAATCACCGCCTCGTAGCTGCGGCCAATGTCGGCCGGGTCGATCGGCAAGTACGGCACTTCCCACAGTGCGTCTGGTTTCTGCTGGGAGAAGCCTTTGCGGATTGCATCCTGGTGCGAGCCGGAGAACGCGGTGTGCACCAGGTCGCCAACGTACGGGTGACGTGGGTGAACCTGAATCTGGTTGCACTCTTCGACGACTTTGCGCACGCCGTCGATGTCGGAGAAATCCAGCTGCGGGTCGAGACCCTGGGTGTACATGTTCAGGGCGACGGTGACGAGGTCGACGTTACCGGTACGCTCGCCGTTGCCGAACAGGCAGCCTTCGACGCGATCGGCGCCGGCCATCAGGCCCAGTTCGGTAGCCGCGACGCCAGTGCCACGGTCGTTGTGGGTGTGCAGGCTGATGATCACGCTGTCACGACGGTTGATATTGCGGCCGAACCACTCGATCTGGTCGGCGTAGATGTTCGGGGTTGCGCACTCAACGGTAGCCGGCAGGTTGAGGATCATCTTGTGCTCAGGCGTCGGGTTCCACACCTCGATCACCGCATCACAGACTTCCTTGGCGAACTCCAGTTCGGTGGCACTGAAGGTTTCCGGCGAATATTCGAAGGTCCACTCGGTGTCCGGCTGCATCGCCGCGTATTTGACGAACAGCTTGGCCGCGTTCACAGCGATGGCCTTGATACCGTCCTTGTCCTGGTTGAAGACGATGCGACGGAAAGACGGCGAGGTGGCGTTGTACAGGTGGACGATGGCTTTCTTCGCGCCACGCAGGGATTCGAAGGTGCGCTCGATCAAGTCTTCACGGCCCTGGGTCAGCACCTGAATGGTGGTGTCGTCCGGGATGTGGCCTTCTTCGATCAGGGTACGCACGAAGTCGAAGTCGGTTTGCGAAGCGGCCGGGAAGGAGGCTTCGATTTCTTTCACACCGACCTGCACCAGGGTTTTCCAGAAGCGCAGCTTCTTCACCGCGTCCATCGGTTCGATCAGCGACTGGTTGCCGTCGCGCAGGTCGGAGCTGCACCAGATCGGCGCGGTGTCGATGGTTTTCGACGGCCAGGTGCGATCCGGCAGGTTGATGACAGGAAACGCGCGGTATTTCGAAGACGGATCTTTGAGCATGCTCATCGGGAAATTCCTTATTGTCTGGGCCGAAAAAAGGCGGCCTGCCGGTGTTACGAATGTTCTGGGAAAAGCGTGGGACGAGGCGCAGCGATTCAGCCTGGCAGTCGTGCGCTGACAAGGCACAGGCTGCGGTGCTGGCGAAGCTGAATGAGGGTGTGAGAGGTTTTCATGCCTTCAACCCTAACCGCGAGGGCAGAGGATGGCAAGCAGTCGAAAAAAATTGAGAGGAATACTCGGAAAGCGGGGTTATGCAGGATTTTATTGCGCTTAAGGCGGTGGATCTTGTTGATGTTTGCGTGAGGTTAGATTGGGGCGCAATTGAGTTTTTGAAGATTTATTGAGTGTGGCGGTGTTTTATAGGCCGCCATCGCGAGCAGGCTCACTCCTACAGTTGATCGTGTTCACAACACCGGTCCAATGTAGGAGTGAGCCTGCTCGCGATGAGGCCATAAGCTTCGCTCTATTTTTTAAGGCTGAAACGCACCAATGAAAATCGCCGGATCCACCCGCGCATCATTCAGGCTGACATTCCAGTGCATGTGCGGACCGGTCGCGCGGCCGGTCATGCCAACCTTGCCGACCACCGCGCCCCGCGCCAGTTGATCGCCGACCTTCACATCAATCTTCGACATATGGCAGAACATGCTGATAAAGCCCTGCCCATGGTCGACAAACACGGTGTTGCCGTTGAAGAAGTAATTGCCGGTGAGGATCACCTTGCCCGCCGCCGGGGTCTTGATCGGCGTGCCCATCGGCACCGCAAAGTCGAGGCCAGCGTGCGGATTGCGTTCTTCACCATTAAAGAAGCGACGCACACCAAACTTGCTCGACAGCGGCCCGTTCACCGGTTTGTCCAACAGCAGATTGCTTGGCGTGTTCGGGCTGAAGCTTCGGTAAGCCTTGATCTGCTCGGCCAGTTCGCCCTCGATGCGCTTGAGATTCGACTGATCCGGGTTTACTTGCTGTTTGTTCTTCAGGGTGATGCGCTGTTCCGGGTATTTCTTGTTGCCCACGGTGAATGGCAGATTGCGCCCACCGCTGCTGATCTGCTGCGCGCCCGGCTTCACCGTCAACGGCACGCCGACAATCGCCAGCCAGTTGTTCTGTTCTTTTACCACCAGCACCGGTTTGCCCTGATACGTGGCTTTCGGTGCCTGCGCGGCCGCGCCCAGATCAACCACCGCCACGCCACCCGGCACCGGTTTGTTCAGCAGCCGGGTGATGTAACTGTCGGCGTGGGCATTGAAGGTCAGGCAGAGCAGAAACAGTGGAGCCAGAAAACGCGGCATGGATCAGTCCAGTAAAGAGAGGGTGACAGGCGTCAGGTGATTGTCCTCGACGCGCACTTGCAGTTCGCCTTCGCCAAGTTTGGCCTTCAGGCGCTGGCCAGTGTGGGTCTGCGCGGCGTTGCGGATCGCGTGGCCACGTTCATCGAGCAGAATGCTGTAACCCCGACCGAGCGTTGCCAACGGGCTGACCACATGCAGTGTCTGCATCTGGCTGTGCAATTGCAGGCGACGGTTTTTCAGGCCTTCGCGCATGGCGCGGGGCAGACGTTCGGCGAGACTGTCGAGACGCTGACGCAACATCGCCAATTGCCGCCCGGGATGTTGCCCGGCGAGGCGGGTTTCCAGGCGAATCAAGCGTTCGCGGCGGGTGTTGAGGTGACGCTCGAACGCCCGGCGCATGCGCATGTCCAGATCATCCAGACGCTGCGCTTGCTGGCGCAGACGTTCACCGGGATGGCGCAGGCGACGGGCCATGCCTTCCAGGCGCAGGCGATCACGCATCAGACGGTCGCGCATGCGCATCACCAAACGGCGATGCAGGCTTTCGACCTGACGGATCAGATGACTGGAATCGGGCGCAAGTAATTCGGCAGCCGCAGACGGCGTCGGTGCACGGACGTCGGCGACAAAGTCGCTGATCGATACATCGGTTTCATGGCCGACAGCACTGACAATCGGCGTCACACAGGCATCGACGGCACGGGCCACGGCTTCTTCGTTGAAGCACCAGAGGTCTTCCAGCGAACCGCCACCACGGGCAAGGATCAACGCGTCAAAACCACGGGCATCGGCCATTTTCAGCGCGCGGACGATTTGTGCGGTGGCTTCGCGGCCCTGCACAGCGGTCGGAATCAGCGTCAGTTGGACTTGCGGCGCACGGCGGCGGAACACGCTGATGATGTCGCGAATCACCGCGCCGGTCGGCGAACTGATGATGCCGATGCGCTGCGGATGCGCGGGCAGCGGCACTTTGCGTTCGGCGCTGAACAGACCTTCGGCGCTGAGTTTTTCTTTCAGCGCATCGAAAGCCAGACGTAGCGCACCGTCACCGGCAGGCTCCACGGTGTCGAGAATCAGTTGATAGTCGCCACGGCCTTCGAACAGTGAAACCTTGCCGCGCACTTTGACCGCCAAGCCGTCCTTGAGCGCCTGGCGCACCCGCGCGGCGTTCTGCCGGAACAGCGCGCAACGCACCTGCGCACCGCTGTCCTTGAGGGTGAAATAGATGTGGCCGGACGCCGGGCGGGCGAGGTTGGAGATTTCACCTTCGACCCAGATATTGCTGAACACGTCTTCAAGCAACACCCGCGCGCGGCCGTTGAGCTGGCTGACGGTCAGGACTTCACGGTCCAGGCCAAGTCTTGCAAAGGGATCTTTAATCATGGGGCGCAGTTTAAAGGCATTTGCCGTTGAATCACCACAAGTCCCCTGTAGGAGTGAGCCTGCTCGCGATAGCGGTGTGTCAGTCGCAGGATAGGTTGAATGTTCAACCGCTATCGCGAGCAGGCTCACTCCTACAAGGGGGTTGTGAAGGTTTCGATAAAGTGTTGGATCAGCGGGGTGGGGTTCTGGCGATAGGCGAGGGCGACGGTGCTTTGGCAGTCGGCATCGGCCAGCGGCAAAAACCGTACGCCGCTCGGAGCGATGTCCTGCATCGATTCCGGCAGCAGGGCGATGCCGAACCCGGCCTGAATCAACTGTAACTGCGTGGTTTTGCGCGACATTACCCGCGCGGCTTTCGGGAAAAAGCCCTGACGCATGCACAGGTCAGCACACAGATAACTCAAGCCGCCGCGTTGCGGGTGCGGGATCGAGATGAACGCTTCGTCCTTCAACTGTGCCAGGTCGACACGCTCAGCGGCGGCCAACCGATGATCCATGGGAACTGCCAGCAGCAAGCGTTCAGTAAACAGCGGCACAATCTGAATCCCTTCACGCTGGCGCAACACCGGCAGGCGCAGCAAGCCAATATCGAGTCGGCCCTCGGCCAACTCTTCCAGTTGCGCCTCGGAAGACAACTTGCCGATGTCCAGCGATACACCGGGTTGTCGCTGCAGATACGCGCCGATGTCACTGAGCAAACGGCCGCTGATCGACACGGTGCTGGAATGGCTGAGGCGCAAGGTGCCGAGCTGACCGTTGCCGACTTCCGTGGCCATGGCGCTGGCCTTGGTCAGCTCATTGAGCAGATTTCTTGCCCGCGGCAGAAACGCTTCGCCCGCCGCCGTCAGTCGAGGCTGGCGCGCCGTGCGTTCGAACAGTGGGGTTTGCAGGCGCGTCTCCATGTCCTTGATCTGCCGGCTTAGCGCCGATTGCGCAACAAACAAACGTTCGGCTGCCGAACTGAAGCTGCCGCACTCAGCGATTTCGACGAAGTAACGCAGTTGACGGGTTGAAAGCATCAGGCATGCCTTTTTGAGATGGGTAAGCGACTTTTAAGATATTAGTCGCAACCCTCGGCGCTGGCTAAAGTCATCACAGGCCTATTAAGGAAGCGCATCGATGAGCGTGGCGGGGTTGTTGAGTGAGTGGGCGTGGGGCCCCGGCGGTTGGGCGGTGATCGGGCTGGGCATCGCCCTGGCTTACATCGTGTTCGGTATCGCCGGATTCGGCACGGCGCTGGTGGCGGGGCCGATTCTGATTCTGTTCATGCCGCTGTCGAAGATTGTGCCGTTGCTGGTGCTGCTGGATTTTGTCGCGGCGTTCGGCAACCTGCTGCCGTCGCGGCGGGATGTGGCTAAACCGGAGTTGTTGCGGCTGCTGCCTTGCATGGCGGTGGGTTGCACATTGGGGGTGATTTTCTTGCTCAACCTCAAATCCGATGTGTTGCTGTTGTTGATGGGATTGTTTATCAGCGCTTACGCGATTTACAGCCTGTGGGTGAAAGCGCGGCCGACGCAATTGTCGGCGGCGTGGGCAGTGCCGATGGGCACGGTGGGCGGGTTGTTTGGGGCGCTGTTTGGCAGTGGCGGCTTTTTATATGCGATTTATCTCAACAGCCGACTGCCGAAAGAGGCCGCCAGGGCCACGCAAAGTGCGTTGATCAGTTGCAGCACGGTGGTGCGCCTGAGCCTGTTTGCCATCGCGGGTGTGTATGCCGAGCTACCCTTGTTGATGCTGGCGCTGTGTTTGTTACCGGCCATGGCGCTGGGGCTGTGGATCGGGCGGCGGTTGACCATGCGTTTGTCGCGCGAGGCGTTTGTGCGGTTGGTGACGTGGCTGGTGCTGGCGAGCGGGCTGGCGTTGATCGGGCGCTACCTCAGCACTTGACCGGATTTTGTCAGGGATTAAGCTGCCGGCCTTTAAGGCCTCTTCGCGAGCAGGCTCGCTCCCACAGGGAACTGCATTCCGATGTGGGAGCGAGCCTGCTCGCGAAGGCGTCAGAAGCCACACCGCAGGACTTTCCATGAATTCGCAAAGCATCATCGTCCCGAAAATCTCCACCCTGCCGGTCCACGAACCCCGGGCCCGGGCGATCGTGCGCTGGCTGGTGCGCAAGAACATCATCAAAGAAGAGCTGAGCACCTGTGGCCGCACCGGCAATCGCATGGCTTACGCGATCGCCGACGGCGCGAGGGCCGTGGTCCTGCACCCGCAAGCGTTGCCATTCGGTGAGCCGATCAATGGGCTGGAGATCGTCACCAAGCGCTGTATCTATACCCCGGCCAAAGGCTTCCTCGAAGAGGCCGGTTGCGCCGAGTGCCGTCGTGAAGTCGGCGAAGCACTGTTCGAAAGCCTCGAAGACTGGTTCCCGGGCCGCACCGACAACTTCACTTGCCCGGAATGCGGGCATGAAGATGACATCAACGGTTTTCTGTTTTTGCAGGAATGTGCGTTTTCCAACCTCGGTTTCATCTTCAACAACTGGCTGGAGGCGGGCTTCAAGCAAAGCTTTATCGACGAGTTCGCCGATTGGCTCGATCAACCTGTCTCTTGGGTCAAGGTGGAGCTGTAGGGCCGGGGATTTCCCGTACATCAGCAACATTGATATTAAGCTGAGTTTTACATTGAACAGCAGGGGGTGTCTGACTATAATGGCGCGCTTCCATTTTCCCGCTCGGGAGCCCCCGCGATGCTGCGTATCAGCCAAGAAGCTCTGACATTCGACGACATTCTCCTAGTGCCTGGTTATTCCGAGGTGCTTCCTAACGAAGTCAGTCTCAAGACCCGCCTTACCCGTGGCATCGAGCTGAACATTCCTCTGGTTTCTGCCGCCATGGACACCGTTACTGAAGCCCGTCTGGCAATCGCCATGGCTCAGGAAGGTGGCATCGGTATTATCCACAAGAACATGACCATCGAGCAGCAAGCTGCCGAAGTGCGTAAGGTCAAGAAGTTCGAAGCCGGCGTCGTCAAGGATCCGATCACCATCGAGGCTGATGCCACGGTTCGTGATCTGTTCGAATTGACCCGCATGCACAACATTTCCGGCGTTCCGGTGCTGCACGATGGCGACCTGGTCGGCATCGTCACCTCCCGTGACGTGCGTTTCGAAAGCCGTCTGGAAGCCACCGTCCGTGAAGTGATGACGCCCAAAGAGCGTCTGGTCACGATCAAGGAAGGCGCGAGCAAGGACGAAGCACGCGAACTGCTGCACAAGCACCGCATCGAGCGCGTGCTGATCGTCGACGACAAATTCGCCCTCAAAGGCATGATGACCGTCAACGATATCGAAAAAGCCAAAGCCTACCCGCTGGCCAGCAAGGACGATCAAGGTCGTCTGCGCGTTGGCGCCGCTGTCGGCACCGGTAAAGACACCGGTGACCGTGTAGCCGCGCTGGTCAATGCTGGCGTGGACGTCGTGGTAGTCGATACCGCGCACGGTCACTCCAAAGGCGTGATCGACCGCGTTCGCTGGGTCAAAGAGAATTTCCCTGAAGTGCAGGTGATCGGCGGCAACATCGCCACCGGCGCCGCTGCCAAGGCTCTGGCCGAAGCAGGCGCTGACGCAGTCAAGGTCGGTATCGGCCCTGGCTCGATCTGCACCACCCGTATCGTCGCCGGTGTCGGCGTCCCGCAAATCAGTGCCATCGCCAACGTTGCTGCTGCCCTTGAAGGCACTGGCGTACCGTTGATCGCCGACGGCGGCATCCGTTTCTCCGGTGACCTGTCCAAGGCCATCGTAGCCGGTGCTTCCTGCGTGATGATGGGCTCGATGTTCGCCGGTACTGAAGAAGCGCCGGGCGAAATCGAACTGTTCCAGGGCCGTTCGTACAAGGCTTATCGCGGTATGGGTTCGCTGGGCGCCATGTCCCAGGCTCAAGGTTCTTCCGACCGTTACTTCCAGGACTCCTCGGCAGGCGCCGAGAAACTCGTTCCGGAAGGCATCGAAGGCCGTGTGCCGTACAAAGGCACCCTGAGCGCGATCATTCACCAGTTGATGGGCGGTCTGCGTTCCTCGATGGGCTACACCGGTAGCGCCAACATCGAAGAAATGCGCACCAAGCCTGAGTTCGTGCGGATCACCGGCGCCGGCATGGCCGAATCCCACGTGCACGACGTGCAGATCACCAAAGAAGCGCCAAACTACCGCGTAGGTTGAGCCTTAAAGCAATAAAGTAAGCAACCGGGGCTGTTTGATTCAGCCCCGAGTTGTTTCTGAATCACGACTGTTTCTGAACGACTTAGACGAGACTGAATCATGGCCCTCGATATTCACGCTCACCGCATCCTGATCCTCGACTTCGGTTCGCAATACACCCAACTGATTGCCCGCCGCGTGCGCGAAATCGGCGTGTACTGCGAACTGCACCCGTTCGACATGGACGAAGATGCGATCCGCGAATTCGCTCCTAAAGGCGTCATCCTCGCCGGCGGCCCCGAGTCCGTGCACGTCGCCGACAGCCCGCGTTGCCCTCAGGCAGTGTTCGACCTGGGCGTACCGGTCTTCGGTATCTGCTACGGCATGCAGACCATGGCCGAGCAACTGGGCGGCAAGGTTGAAGGTTCCGAGCTGCGTGAGTTCGGTTACGCCCGCGTTGACGTGGTCGGCAAGAGCCGCCTGCTCGACGGCATCGAAGACCATATCGACGCTGACGGCCTGTTCGGCCTCGACGTATGGATGAGCCACGGTGACAAGGTCACCAGGATGCCGGAAGACTTCCACATTCTGGCCAGCACCCCGAGCTGCCCGATCGCCGGTATGTTCAACGACGACCGTGGCTACTACGGCGTGCAGTTCCACCCGGAAGTGACCCACACCAAGCAGGGCGGTCGCATCCTCTCGCGTTTCGTCCTCGACATCTGCGGCTGTGAAGCCCTGTGGACGCCGTCGAAGATCGCTGAAGACGCTATCGCCAACATCCGCGCCCAGGTCGGTACCGACAACGTGCTGCTGGGTCTGTCCGGCGGCGTTGACTCCTCGGTGGTTGCCGCGCTGCTGCACAAAGCCATCGGCGACCAACTGACCTGCGTCTTCGTCGACAATGGCCTGCTGCGTCTGCACGAAGGCGAGCAAGTGATGGCCATGTTCGCCGAGAACATGGGCGTCAAAGTCATTCGCGCCAACGCTGAAGAGCAGTTCCTGAACAACCTGGCCGGCGAAGCCGATCCAGAGAAGAAGCGCAAGATCATCGGTCGCACCTTCATCGACGTCTTCGATGCCCAGTCGAACAAACTGGAAAACATCAAGTACCTCGCTCAGGGCACCATCTACCCGGACGTGATCGAGTCGGCTGGCGCGAAAAGCGGCAAGGCTCACGTGATCAAGTCGCACCACAACGTGGGCGGCCTGCCGGAAGAGATGAACCTGAAACTGGTCGAGCCACTGCGCGAACTGTTCAAGGACGAAGTCCGTCGTCTGGGTCTGGAACTCGGCCTGCCGTACGACATGGTCTACCGTCACCCGTTCCCGGGCCCGGGTCTGGGCGTGCGCATCCTCGGTGAAGTGAAGAAGGAATACGCCGACCTGCTGCGTCGCGCTGACCACATCTTCATCGAAGAACTGCGTAAAGCCGACTGGTACCACAAAGTCAGCCAGGCGTTCGTGGTGTTTCAGCCAGTGAAATCGGTTGGCGTTGTTGGCGACGGCCGTCGTTACGCTTGGGTAGTTGCCCTGCGTGCCGTGGAGACCATCGACTTCATGACCGCGCGTTGGGCTCACCTGCCTTACGAACTGCTGGAAACCGTCTCCGGCCGCATCATCAATGAAATCGAAGGCATCTCCCGCGTCACTTACGACGTGTCGAGCAAGCCGCCGGCGACCATTGAGTGGGAGTGATCCCGCTGCAGGTTGATTAACGAAAAACCCTTGGCCTGAAGCCAAGGGTTTTTTCGTTTCATGCCCTGAAAAAACAGTTAGCTGGGTATGCGACTTTGCAGGGTCAAGCCGATCTCTATCAGGCGCTGGGATAACGCACCGATGTCACGGAACATGATGCCGCTGATCCGCGGCATCGACTGTGCCCAGATGTAAACCTGACCATCCCCTCGGCGATTCACCATGGTTCGAACGATATTGCCGTCGCTGTTGCGACGCACAAGCGTGTATGCATTCTGCGTTTTTTCGAGCATGAACATGCCGTTGCGATTCAGCAGTGTATTCACCGTTGCCTCAGTCCACTGCGGCACAGGTGTTTCGATCTGCAAGCGCAAATCCGCGAATAGAAAGTCGGATGAGTTGCGCGTCGATGCCCCGTTATCAAAAGGGCCCCGAGCGACTTCCAGTCCCGGGTCGATGCTGATGCCGGCCGTTTCGGTGGACGTCGCTTCTTCAATCCGTAAACCGATGCCGCCCCTGAGTTCGCTTATGCCTGGCAGATTTCTGAAGGTATTGGTGTTCGGTGCCTCGACCAGGGCTACCCATTTGCCCGGCCTGTTGAGGAGTTCGTCACCCCACATGATTTGCGAGGCAAGCCGGGCGTGGATCATCTGCTCTTCGATCGAAGTCAGCGGTACCTTCAGCTTGTAACTGTGCGCGACTTCAAGACCTTGGGTGCGGATGCCATTGGCCTGGGCAGCCTTGATCAGTTCAAGCATGTTGAACCGGCCATCAGGGTCGGTACCCAGGCTGGACAAGTAGCCTCGAAGATCCTCTGACATCTCTCCCGACAGGTGAAATTCGTTGAGATCTGTCTGGGCAAAATCGCTCAGCAATCCCCGCACGTACAGTGTGTCGATATGCCGTGCGAACGCCGGCATGTTTTCGATCATGAAACGCATGCTGGCGATGCGATCAAGGGTTTCGCCGACGACCAGTCCATCGGTATTGGCAAAGATGCGATCAATCAGCTCAGCCGTCTGCATCTCGACATCGATTTGCGGGATGACTGGCCGTGCGGGCAGGTTGGTCCAGTTCAGCTCTGAGTAATACTCTTTGGCCTCGTTCAGCAGGGACGTGCGTCTTTCGCGGAAATGGGCCGCATATGTATCGGCCGTTGATGGTTTACTGCGGTTTGCACTGGAGAGCTCGGTGAAAGTTTCAGGCAAGTTCATGGCCCATCTTTTCATTTTCGCCATGTCCACTCCTGCGATGTCGTTGAGGGGAGTCACCAGGCGCAGTGGTCGCGCGACCGGTGAAACCGGGTCGACGAGGGGAAGCTCCGCTGACGGCGTTGCTGTAGCCGGGGCCGAGGACGAGGACTGGTCGGTGTCCAGGAAACCAGCCTTGCCCACGCATTGGCCGCCTCCCCTGAGACGCAGCGCAGGTATGCGTTGCCACTTGCCGCTACTGCCGAAGCGGACTGGCAACGAGTAAGCAAACTGATTAGGTCGCTCGGGATCGACGATGGCCCAGTTGCCAGCGTCTTCGGAGTCGGCAAAGTAGCGCACGTAGTACGCGGTACCCTCCATTTCAATGGCATGGCCCGGCTCCTTGTCCAGGCGGTAAATCCCCTCATATTTGCCTGGCGCTGCCTCTACAGAACGGTGGGCCAATATCTCATTGCATCGATATTTGGCAGGAATCCTTGGAACAGACCAATCTTGGCGCGCAGCCGCCGTGGCCAACTGCCGGGTGGATTCGAGGGTAGTCTCGATGGCGATTTCGTTTGTCAGCTCAACGGGCACTTCTGGATCAACTACCGGGATTGGCGGTTGATCCAGAGGCGGCAAGAAGGGTGTGTCAGGCGAAGTGAACTCGATCAATCCGCGCATTTCTTCAGCTTCGGCAAACTCCACCTGCGGGCCCACTTCAAGTTGCGCGCCAGTGCTGATCAGAAACGGAATGTTGAACACAATGTCGATGGCATTGAGCACTGCGCCAGTAACACCGGCCTTGCGTTCGGTTGGCGTAGTGCCGTTGATGGCCTGATCGATGTTCAATCCCATGTTCGCGATGCTGGCGCCAATCAAAGGCAACGCCACAGGCCAGCCCACTGCTGCCATCGGACCGAATACTTTCAAACCGGCACTCAAATAACCGATCCAGAGTTTTTTGCGCAGGTCACTGTTGGACGTGAGCGCCAGGTGCGCCTCGGCAACCATGCCCGAGCGTGTTGACTCGCTCAACCAAGTGAATGCGTCACCGCTGATCGCGACGTTGCTGCGATTGATCATGCGGTGATCGCTGTGACCCCAGGTGCTGACCAGACGGTTCATCAGATCGGTGAGGTTTTCGTTGAGGTGATGGCGGTCAGCCAGCGGGAAATGCTGGAGAAATGCCGTGCGCTTGTCGTCTGAATTCATCTGCTCAAGTATCCACCAATGCAGATCCGCTTCATCGTCCTTGAAGAGGAATGCCCGGGCCTCGCCTGGCAAGTAAAGGGTCTGCCGGCCGCTGCTTTCCACCAGACGCAGCGCATTGACGGCGACGTGGCCATCGAGATCCAAGGCCCGCACTTCAGCACCGACCGGGTGTAACGCTTGCAGCATTTGCAAGGTGACGGGCCAGGTGACGGGCCCGATTACCGAGCCGACGATGCGCTGAAAATCAGTGCCATCAAGGTCACCCTGCTGCAGCGCCTGCACCGCCAGACTGAGAAAGTTGCACTTTGCCAAGACGCGGAAGTTATCCGACGAGGTTTGCCAGAATCTCGCCAGTTGACCTGTGTAGCGCGCGCTGAAGTCGACATCCCAGAATGCCCTCAGCACATCGCTGCCGAGCAATCGCACTTCATTGCTCTGATTGAAGTTTTCCGCCTCCGGGCCATCCGAGTAGAAGCCGCAGTAGAGGCCAAGGAGATCTGCGTTGTCTTGATCGGTCGCACGAAAGCGATGGATCACCAACTGCGTGAGGGTGAGCGTTTCATAAGGCTTTTCCAGCATATGCTCCCAACCCGTGAAGGTCAGCGAGCTGCTCTGCGCCGTTTTGAAACGGTGGAAGTAAATCCGGTCGGGATCGAGGCCGGACAGTCCTTTTTCCGCCAGGATTTCGTTGGCGACTTGCCGGGCTGCGTCGAGCAAACTCGGGCAGGTCTGCACGATAGTCGCGGCAATGGCTTTGAGGGCAGTTTTGTCCGCTGCGTTTGGCAGGAGACGTCGTTCGGGGGCGGTCATATGTTCTTCATCCTTGAGAAACAAAAACTGAGCATGACCGATTTGCTCAAGGGGAGTGCACTACCCGGCTACCGCATATTGTCCCTCATGTTCAACCGGAGAGCCTCAATCAGGGATCCGGCTACGCAATATCAGTCCGGTATCGGACAACCGCTGAGACATGTCCTTCAGATTGGCGAACGCGATGTCATTCACACGCTGCCACGCAGGTCGGAGGAGCGAGACCTTGCCGTCACTCAATCGAGTTATCGGCGTGCGCTGGAGCATGCCCTGTTTGCTGCGGTGGATCAGCGTGTAGCTGTCGCCCGCTTTTTCAAACAGATACATGCCACGCCTATACAAAAGATTCTCCAGCGTCTCCTCGCTCCAGGCCAGCTCGGGTGCCTGGACTTTCAAGCGCAAGTCGGCGCGCAGAAGATCCGGATTTCCTTGCCTGACAGTGCCACCGGGCGAGCTGCCGCGTGGTACTTCAATACCCGGATCGACATCCACGCCCAGCTCTTCACCAATGCCGACTTCATCGATTCGCAGACCGATTGCTCCTTTCAACTCACTGATGCCCAGCAGTCCTCTGAAGGTATTGGTGTTGTGAGCATCCGTCACTACGATCCATTTTCCCGGGCTGTTGAGGTAGACATCGCCGGTCATGATGTCGTTTGTCAGATAGGTGCTCATCATCTGCTCGTCGACGGCGGGCAGCGGGGTTTTCATTTTGTAGCTGGCGGCGCAGTCGATCGCCTGGACCCGAACCCCGTTCGCTCGTGCGACCTGGACCAGTTCCAACGGGTTGAATAGACCGCCGGGATCGGTGCCGAGGCTGTTCAGGTAAGTGCGTAAATCCACGGTCATCTGGCCGCTGATGAAGTAGCGGTTCAGTTCAACCTGAGCGAAGTCACTGAGCAGCCCGCGCATGTAGAGGGTTTTCGCGTGGCGAGCCAATGCCGGCATGCTTTCAATCAGAAAACGCAGGCTGGCGATGCGATCAAGGGTTTCTCCCACCACTAGCCCTGAAGCACTTTCAAAAATCCCGTCGACAAGATCGGCCAGCGTCATCAGGCGGCTGATTTCGCGCATTGCCGGACGAGCAGGCTGAATAACCCACGGCAGGTTCCTGAAAAAGCCTCGGGCTGAACTCTGCAGGAGTTGGCGTTTGCCGGCGGCATACAACTCGAACGGGTCGTCCATGCCGAAACCGCCAGCACCGTCGGGCTGCAGTTGGGCATGTGTTTCGTTGAGATTCAGTGCCCAGGCTTTTATCGAACGACGCACCGGCGGGTCGATGTCGTAGGCGCTGGTCACCGGGCGCGGGGGCCGTGATGTCGACGATTGCGGTTCTGCCACTGGTTGTGCGGGCGTCTCCGGTGATACCGGTTCGAAGGTATCGAGTTCGATATCAGGGGCGCATTGCTTGCCCATGCACTGACCGCCTCCCTTGAGGCCCAGTGCTGGCATGCGCTCCCATTCACCTTCGCCATTGAGACGGACAGGCAGGGCGTGGACGAGCTGGTTGGGTCGCTCGGGGTCAATGATCGCCCAGTCACCACTGCCCCGAGAGTTGGCGAAGTAGCGCACGTAGTACGGAGCGTCATTCATCAGGATGGCGTAGGGCGGATCAGCGTCGAGACGGTAGATTCCGTGGAACTTCCCGGACTCCTCGCCGAGTGCCGTGCCGTCGAGCAACTCGTTGCATTGATAACGTTCGGGTACCGCTGGCGATGGGGCGTTCTGCGCAGGAATCAGCGTCGTTTCATCGACATTTGGCAGGGTGATTTCGGCATCGTCCGGCACCATGATCTGCATTGGCTTGTCAGCCTCGGAGGGAGGATTCAGCGCTTCGCTGTACTCGGCCATTTCTGCGGCCTGTGCCGCATCGACTTCGGCGCCAATCTCCAGCAGTGGTCCGGTGCCGATCAGCAATGGAAGGTTGAATAACAGGTTGATGCCACTCAGTACCGCCCCCAATACGCCGGCCTTGCGTTCGGCGTTGGTCTTGCCGTTCTGCGCCTGATCGATATTCAGGCCCATGCTGGCGATGGTCGCGCCTATTACCGGCAACGCCAGCGGCCATCCGACAGTGGCCATCGGCCCGAACACCTTGAGACCCGCACTGAGATAACCGATCCACAACTTTTTGCGCAGATCGCCATTGGATGTCAGGGACAGGTGCGCTTCTGCGAACATTGCCTGGCGGGTCGAGTCGCGTAGCCAACTGAATGCATCATCGCTCAGCACTTGGTTTGTACGGTTGATCAGATGATGGTCGGCCCGGCCCCAGGTGGCCACCAGGCGATTCATCAGATCACTAATGTTCTCGCTCATCTGCTGACGATCGGCGAGAGCAAAATGATTCAGGAAGGTCGCGCGGCGTTTTGCGTCGTTCAGCTGATCCAGCACCCACCAATGCAGGTCCGCCGCCGTTTCCTTGACCACAAATGCCTCGGCTTCATTGGGCAAATAGATAATCTGCCGGCCGGCGGGGGCGACGAGGCGCAGCAGTTGCGGGGCGACGTGCCCGTCAATGTCGAAGGCGCAAACCTCTCCCGTTGGCGTGTGACTCGCTTGCAGCATGCTCAAGGTGACCGGCCAACTGAGAGGCCCCACCACGGAATCCACCAGCCATTGAAAGTCACTGCCGTTGAGCTGCCCAAGATCCAGAGCCTGCACCGCACGGCTAAGGAAATTGCACTTGGCCAAGGTGCGGAAATCCTCGCCGTGACTGTTCCAGAAGTCCGTCAGAATGGCCGTGTAGTGCCCACTGAAATCGAGGTTCCAGAACGCCTTCAAGACCTCATTGCCATGCAGGCGCACCTGGTTCTTTTCGTCGAAATTCTCAGACTGCGGACCTTCCGTATAGAAGCCGCCGTACAGATCGAGAAGATCGGCATTGTCCTGGTCGGTGGCGCGAAAACGATGAATCACCAACTGCGTCAGGGTCATCGATTCGTAGGGTTTTTCGCGGATGTGCTCCCAGCCGGTAAACGAGCGGGTACTGCTCTGGGCCGTCTTGAAACGATGGAAATAAACCTCATCCGGATCAAGACTCGACAAGCCTTGGGCTTCCAGCAGATCACGGGCCGCTTCACGGGCAGCGTCCTGCAGGCCGGGGCAGTTCTGCACGACGGTATAGGCTATTCGCTTCAGAGCAGCCTTGTCGGCCGCGTTCGGCAGAGGGCTTGGTTGGGTGGCGTACATGCTTTCTCCATCCTTGAGAAATGAAGGCCGAGCATGGCCGATTCGCTCAAGGGGAGTGCACTACATATGTACCGCACATGATCGTTGAAAACGTGCCGGGGTCAGCGCCGTGCCACGTCGGAAAAGTAGAACTTGTCCAAGGTGTGCCGCGATTCGGTGTACTCGAACTGACGACCGTCCTGAAGGAAGGTCTGGTTGCTGACCACGATCACATGGCTCTGACCGTCGAGGTCCAGGTGCAATTGATCATCTTTGCTGCGCGGCACCGCTTCGATGGTGCGTTGCGCGTAGGCAATCTGTAACTGCAGGGTCTGTTCGATATGGGCGTAGATCGACTGTTCGGCGATGTCGAGCGACAGACCGGGAATCACTTCGCTGACGAAATGGTTGATGTCGAGGATGACCCGTTTGCCATCGATCCGCCGCACCCGCTTGATCCGCGTGATGAGGCTGCCCGGTTCGGCATGGATATGCTCGAGCAGGGCGCCTTCGAGCGGGATCTGACTCAGTTCGACCACTTCGGTGCTGACGTCGTTGCCCAGGCGTGGGTAGGTTTCCTGAAAGCTGACGATGCCACCGAGCTGAAACTCGATCGGGTTGGTCGAAAGCACGAAGGTGCCCTTGCCGTGGATCTTCTGCGCAAAGCCGCGTTCCTGAAGCAGTTCGATCGCCTTGCGCACCGTGCCACGGCTGGCCTGATAGCTGTCCATCAGTTCGGTTTCGGAAGGCAGGCGGGCGCCGCGCTCCAGGCGTTCAGTCGTGATGCTGGCCAGCAGATCGCTATAGATCTGGTTGTATTTGCTCATGGGTAGGCTCGGTGCCGACTGTGCTCAAAGCCACGAACCTTAAGGCCAGGGTAGGGCTTTGTCCATGTGGACGATGGAAATCACCTTAGGGCTGAGTAGGAAAATTCGTCTTCGGTCTGGCGGGAATATACATAAACAAACTCGTCTGTACGAGTTGTTGCATTAACTCGTACAGACGAGTATTTTTCGCTTCGGCGTGCTGCCAATAACAACAATCCATAGCGGAAGAACTAGCATGAGCCACGACTACCCGAATATCGCCAGGCAATTGCTGCAAAGCCTCGGCGGCAGCGAAAACCTCGAACAGGCTGCCCATTGCGTCACGCGGTTGCGACTGGCCCTGAAGGACCCGAGCCTGGTCGACACTGCCACGCTCAATCAGATCGATCTGGTCAAAGGCTCGTTCTTCACTGGCGGCTTGTATCAGGTAGTCATCGGTCCGGGCGAAGTGGAAAAGGTCTATGCCGAACTGCGTCGCCAGACCGGTCTCGCGGCGTCGACCATCGCTGACGTCAAACAGAAAAGCGCCGAAAAGATCAACGCCGTGCAGCGGCTGGTGCGGGTGTTTTCCGACGTGTTCATGCCGATCCTGCCGGCGCTGATCATTGCCGGCCTGTTGATGGGTATCAACAATCTGCTGGGCGCCAAAGGCATGTTCATCGAAGGGCAGACCCTGCTCGATGCCTACCCGAAACTCGACGGGCTGTGGAGCCTGATCAACCTGATGGCCAACACCTCGTTCGTGTTTCTGCCGGCGCTGGTGGGCTGGTCGGCGGCCAAACGCTTTGGCGGCAGCGAGATCCTCGGCATTGTGCTTGGCCTGATGCTGGTACATCCGGATCTGCTCAACGCCTGGAACTACGGCAAGGCCGTGGCCGGGCTGGACGGGCAGCAGTTGCCGTACTTCGACATTCTCGGTCTGTTTCAGGTGGAAAAGGTCGGTTACCAGGGGCAGATCCTACCGATTCTGCTGGCGGCCTACGTGATGAGCGTCATCGAAAAATGGCTGCGCGCGCGCGTCCCCAACGCCATTCAATTGCTCGTGGTGCCGATTACCACCATCGTCGTCACCGGCGTGCTGGCGCTGGCGGTGATCGGCCCGGTGACCCGCCACATCGGCATCTTCATCACCGAGGGGCTGGTCATGTTGTTTGACCTGGCGCCGATGGTGGGTGGCGCGATTTTCGGTCTGCTGTACGCGCCGCTGGTGATCACCGGCATGCACCACATGTTTCTCGCGGTCGACCTGCAATTGATTTCGACCCAGGGCGGCACCTTCATCTGGCCGATGATCGTCATGTCCAACCTCGCACAGGGCAGTGCTGCCTTGGCGGTGTTCTGGATGACGCGCAATGCGCGGGACAAGAGCATGGCGTCGACCTCGGCGATTTCCGCCTACTTCGGTATCACCGAACCGGCGATGTTTGGCGTCAATCTTCGCTACAAGTTTCCGTTTTACGCCGCGCTGACCGGCTCGGCGCTGGGCTGTGTGTTTCTTTCGTTGAACAAGGTTCAGGCCTCGGCCATTGGCGTTGGTGGCCTGCCGGGATTCATCTCGATCATTCCGCAGTACATCCCGATGTTTGTGCTGGGGATGCTGATTGCCATGCTCGTGCCGTTTGTTCTGACCTGTGCATTGAGCATGAAGATTGTCCGGCCCGGTTATCGGGTTGCCTGATCAAGCACTTTCGCGAGCAGGCTCGCTCCCACAGTTGATCGCATTTCAATGTGGGCGCGAGCTGCACGGACTTATTGAAGGAGTTGTGCCATGCAAGACTGGCAACGTTCGGTGATCTACCAGATCTACCCGAAGAGTTTTCATAGCCACGCCGGCAACCCGACAGGTGATCTGCTCGGTATCGTCGCCAAGCTCGACTACCTGCACTGGCTGGGTGTCGATTGCTTGTGGATCACGCCGTTTCTGCGTTCGCCGCAGCGTGATAATGGCTACGACATCAGCGATTACTACGCCATCGATCCGAGCTACGGCAGCATGGCCGACTGCGAGCTGTTGATCGCCGAAGCGGGCAAGCGCGGGATCAAGCTGATGCTCGACATCGTGGTCAATCACACCTCGATCGAACACGTCTGGTTCCAGCAGGCGCGCAGCAGCCTCGACAATCCTTACCGTGACTTCTATATCTGGCGTGATCAGCCGAACAACTGGGAATCCAAGTTCGGCGGTTCCGCCTGGGAGTACGAGGCCCAGACCGGTCAGTATTACCTCCACCTGTTTGACCACACCCAGGCCGACCTGAATTGGGACAATCCCGAGGTCCGCGCTGAAGTGTTCCGGATGATGCAGTTCTGGCGAGACAAGGGTGTGGGCGGTTTTCGTCTGGACGTGATCAATCTGATCTCCAAGCCTGAGGACTTTCCCGAAGACAGCAGCGATGGCCGCCGCTTTTATACCGACGGGCCGAATGTCCACGCGTACTTGCAGCAGATGCACCGCGAAGTCTTCGAAGGGCACGAGCTGATCAATGTCGGCGAGATGTCATCGACCAGCCTCGAACACTGCATTCGCTATTCGAATCCGCAGTCGAAAGAACTGTCGATGACCTTCAACTTTCACCACTTGAAAGTCGATTATCCGAACCTGCAGAAGTGGGTACGCGCCGACTTCGATTTCCTTCAGCTGAAGAAAATTCTGTCCGACTGGCAGACCGGCATGCAGGCCGGTGGCGGCTGGAACGCGCTGTTCTGGTGTAACCACGATCAGCCGCGCGTGGTCTCGCGTTTCGGCCATGACGGCGAGTACCGCGAACGCTCGGCGAAGATGCTCGGTACCGCGCTGCATTTTCTGCAGGGCACGCCGTTCGTCTATCAGGGCGAAGAATTGGGCATGACCAATCCGGGGTTCGAATCGATCGAGCATTATCGCGATGTCGAGACGCTGAACATCTTTCGCCTCAAACGTGAAGCCGGTAGCAGTGATGCCGACAACATGGCGGCGATCATGCAGAAGTCCCGTGATAACGGCCGCACGCCGATGCACTGGGACGCTGGGCCGAACGCCGGTTTCAGCAGCGTCGAACCGTGGATCGGAGTACCGGCCAATGCCGCGCAGATCAACGTCGCCCATCAGCTCGACGACCCGGACTCGGTGTTGCATCACTACCGCCGTCTGATCGCGCTGCGCCGCAGCGAATCGTTGATCACCGACGGGCTGTACCAACAATTGCTGCCTGAGCATCCGCAGGTCTGGGCGTATGTGCGTGAAGGTGACGCCGAGCGTTTGTTGGTGGTGAACAACTTTTACGGGACAACCTGTGAAGTGGAGTTGCCGGCGACGGTCATCAGCGAGTCGATGAGCCAGCGCCAGTTGATCAGCAATTATGCGGACGGGCCGTTGCGCAAGCGCCAGGTGACTTTAAGACCTTACGAGTCATTCGTTCTGCACCTGATCGATCCCTGACCGTTAACTAAAAAAACAGCTTTCAAAACAACACGCAGAGCACTGCGCGGGGGATTTCTGCGCGCCGAATTCATGCAACCAGACAATAAAAACAATGGGGTGGCTTATGAAAACAACAATAAATCGCAGCCTTGCAGTCGCAGGTTTTTGCCTGGCTTTACCGCCAGCGTCACAAGCGCTGGAGTTTGGCGGCTACTTGCGCAGCGGTGTCGGCACGTCGGTCAACAGCAGCGGTCAGTCGTGCTTCCAGTTACCCGGTGCGCAGACCAAATATCGTCTGGGTAACGAGTGCGAGCAGTACGGTGAACTGGAGTTGCGTCAGGATCTGTACACCCTCGACGATGGTTCGGTCCTGAGTGTCGACGGCATGGCCTCGCTGTATAACCGCTACGACCGCAGCCCCACGTTCAAAGACGACAATGGCTCGATACGCTTGCCGCAAGCCTACGCACAGTGGTCGGCAATGCCGGCGCTCAATGGCGGTTCACTGTGGGCCGGGCGCCGCTACTACAAACGGAATGACATCCATATTTCCGACTTCTACTACTGGAACCAGAGCGCCACCGGGGGCGGGGTCGAAGACGTATTGATCGGCGACCTTAAATACAGCTACGCCTTCTCGCGCAAGGACAATCTGTACCAGAAGGACTACATCAATCGGCATGACTTCAACGTCGCCGGTTTCAAGAGCAACCCGGGCGGTGAGCTGGAGTTCGGCCTGAGCTATATCGACAAGCCCGACAGCCGCGATGCCCACCGAGGCTGGGCGATCACCACGCAACATGTGCAAAAGGATTTTCTCGGCGGCAAGAACAAACTGGCCCTGCAATACGGTGAGGGGCCGGGCACCGGGCTGGGGTATACCGGCAACGTCAAACTGGACGACAACAATAAAAGCTACCGGATCGTCGAGTTTTTCGACTGGCAGGTGACCCCGCGTTTTGGCGGACAAATCGCGGCGGTGTATCAGAAAGACATTCGCCCGGACGGTGCCGATCAAAACTGGATATCGTTGGGGATAAGGCCTGCCTACGCGCTCAGCGAACACTTCAAACTGGTCACCGAACTGGGTCACGATCAAGTCGAAGCACCGGGCGGCACGCGCAAGCTGAGCAAGTTCACGTTTGCCCCGACCTGGTCGCCCAAAGGCCCGGAGTTCTGGGCGCGTCCCGAAGTGCGTCTGTATTACACGTATGCCACCTGGAACGAGGCGGCGAAACGTGCGGCCAACGAACTGGCGAAAGGCTCGGCATTGTCTGACACCGGCGCTTTCGGCACCGCTCGCCACGGTGCGAATGTCGGATTGCAGGTCGAATACTGGTGGAAATAAGCGATGCTGATGGAGCGTCGTGCTCCATCGGCACTTCAAAGAACAAAACTGCAGGTGACGTCATGGCCACACCCCAACCTTTGCAACTGCTGGCTCCCTTGTCCGGTGTCCTGATGGCGCTCGAGCAAGTGCCCGATCCGGTGTTTTCCGGGCGCGTGATCGGCGACGGTCTGTGCATCGATCCGACCTCGTCGACCCTTTGTGCTCCTATGGCCGGAATTGTCAGCAACGTGCAAGCCAGCGGGCATGCCGTGAGCATCACCGATGACAATGGTGTGCAGGTGTTGATGCACATCGGCCTGGATACGGTGAACCTCGGCGGGCAAGGTTTCACTCGCCTGGTCGAAGAGGGGCAACGGGTTGCCGCCGGGCAGGCGCTGATCGAGTTCGATGCCGATTACATTGTTCGGCATGCGCGCAGCCTGATGACGTTGATGCTGGTGGTCAGCGGTGAGCCGTTTACCTGGCTGGTCGCGTCGAGCGGACAGGTCGAAAGTGCTCAGCCGTTGCTTGAAATAGCCAGCACGCAGGCACTCAGCGAGGAAGCAGTGGCGGCAGAAGGTCAGGCCGTTTTCTCACTATCATTGAAACTGCCCAACCCCAATGGTCTGCACGCGCGCCCGGCGGCAGTGTTCGCGCAAGCGGCAAAGGTCTTCTCGGCAAAGATTTACCTGCATAAGCAGCAGGCTCAAGCCAACGCCAAATCGCTGGTGGCGATCATGGCGTTGCAGACCGCGTTCGGCGACAGCGTGCAGCTCAGTGCGGTGGGCGAAGACGCTGATGCAGCGATCGAGGTGCTGACTCGACTATTGGCCGAAGGCTGCGGTGAAACGGTAACGGCAGTGGCGCCTACCGAGGTCGTCGTCGCGCTAACGCTTCTGCGGGGCGTCTGCGCGTCACCCGGTTCGGCATTGGGCCAAGTGGTGCAGATCAGCGAACCGGTCTTCGACGTCAGCGAATTTGGCGGCGGAGCAGACGTCGAGCGTGCGGCCCTCGCCAATGCCCTGATCGAAGCCGATCTGGCCTTGCAGCATTTGCGTGATACCGCTGCTGGTGTAGCCGAAGCCGAGATCTTCAAGGCCCATCAGGAACTGCTCGAAGATCCGGGTCTGCTCGATCAGGCGCAAGCGTTGATCGACGAGGGCAAAAGTGCGGCGTTCGCCTGGCGCGCCGCCACTGAAGAAACCGCGATCATGTTTCGCCAGCTCGGCAGTGCACTGCTGGCCGAACGGGCGGCGGATCTGACCGATGTCGGGCGCCGCGTGCTCAAACTGCTTCTAGGGATTGGCGAGCAGGCGCTGGAGCTGCCGCAAGGGAGCATTCTGATTGCCGATCAATTGACGCCGTCGCAGACCGCCGGTATCGATACCAGCAAGGTACTGGGTTTCGCTACGGTCGGGGGCGGCGCGACCAGTCACGTGGCGATTCTTGCACGCGCCTGTGGCCTGCCATCGATCTGCGGGGTGCCGGTGCAGATGCTTGCGCTGAGCAATGGCACTCAAGTACTGCTCGATGCCGACAAGGGCGAACTGCATGTGTATCCGGACTCGGCGGCGATCAAACAATGGCAGGCGCGCCACGCGCAACAGCGCCAACGCCACGAGCATGAGCTGGCCAATGCAACGCTCGCGGCGCGCACCCGTGACGGCCATCACGTCGAGGTGTCGGCCAATGTCGCCTCTTTGTCTGAAACCGAGCAGGCCATGGCCTCGGGGGGCGCGGGCGTCGGTCTGCTGCGTTCGGAGTTTCTCTACCTGGGCCGCAACCACGCGCCGAGCCATGACGAACAGGTCGCCACTTACAGCGCGATCGCTCGCTGCGTGGGGCCTGCGCACAATCTGGTGGTGCGCACCCTCGATGTCGGCGGCGACAAACCGCTGGCCTACGTACCCATGGACAGCGAAACCAACCCGTTCCTCGGCGTGCGCGGCATTCGCTTGTGCCTGGAGCGCCCGCAATTATTGCGAGAGCAGTTCCGCGCCATGCTCGGCTGCTGCGATCTGACACGTTTGCACATCATGTTGCCGATGGTCACGCAGCTGTCGGAGCTGCGTCTGGCGCGGCAGATGCTCGACGAGGAAATCCTCGCGCTAGGGCTAACGCAACGGCCGAAACTGGGGATCATGATCGAAGTGCCGGCCGCAGCGCTGATGGCGGATCTGTTTGCGCCGCTGGTGGATTTCTTCTCGGTCGGCACCAATGATCTGACGCAATACACCCTGGCGATGGATCGCGATCACCCGCGCCTGGCCAGTCAGGCGGACAGTTTTCATCCCTCGGTGCTGCGTCTGATCGCCATGACTGTGAAGGCCGCGCATGCCCATGGCAAATGGGTCGGCGTGTGCGGGGCGATGGCCTCTGAACGTCTGGCGGTGCCGCTGTTGCTGGGTTTGGGTGTGGACGAACTGTCGGTGAGCGTGCCGATGATTGCCCCGGTCAAGGCAACAGTGCGCGAGCTTGCGCTGGCGGATTGTCAGATCATCGCCCAACAGGTGCTCGGTCTGGAAAGTGCCGGGCAGGTGCGCGAGGCGTTGCAGCTGTTTCACGAGGCAACCGTCGATACTTTGCGGGTTCTGGAGAACTGAACATGTTCGATCAATTGCAGAAGGCATTCTGGAAAGCCCTGACCCCGGATCTGGTCGCGGACACACCGACAGCTGCGGCCGAGCCGACTGGCGAGTTGAGCGCCGATATCGTCGCGGCGCTGGGCGGTGTGGATAACCTGAAGTCGCAGCAACCGCTGGCGTTGACGCGGGTGCGGGTAGTGTTGCGTGATGTGTCGCACATCGACCAACGGGCGTTGAGCGCCGCCGGAGTCGCGGGCGTGATGCCCTTGGCGGACGGTGTGGTGCACCTGATTACCGGGCTGCGGCCTTAAGCCGGCAGGTGATGTGCGGCCTCAGGTCGCCCTTACTGTTTCTCAACCGCAGGTGTATCGTATTCGCCTTTTGCAGGCCTTCAGGGCCTGTCGCTGATACGTGAGGTAGTTGAGTTCATGTCCTTTACCCGTCGCCAAATCCTCGGTGGCCTGGCCGGTCTTGTTGTCGTTGGCGTTGGTGCGGGGGGCGCGTCGCGTTATTGGCTGGGCAAAATGGCCGACGCCGAGGCGGGCCACGATTATGAACTGATCGCCGCACCGCTGGACGTCGAGCTGGTGCCGGGGCACAAGACCGAGGCCTGGGCATTCGGCCCGTCGGCGCCGGGCACCGAGTTGCGTGTGCGCCAGGGTGAATGGCTGCGGGTACGCTTCATCAACCACTTGCCGGTGGCGACGACCATTCACTGGCACGGCATTCGTCTGCCGCTGGAAATGGACGGCGTGCCGTACGTGTCGCAGTTGCCGGTGTTGCCGGGTGAGTACTTCGATTACAAATTCCGCGTGCCGGATGCCGGCAGCTATTGGTATCACCCGCACGTCAGCAGCAGCGAAGAACTCGGGCGCGGTCTGGTCGGGCCGCTGATCATCGAAGAGCGCGAACCCACCGGTTTCAAGTACGAAAAAACCTTGAGCCTGAAAAACTGGCACATCGATGACGTAGGCAACTTCGTCGAATTCAGTATTCCCCGTGAAGCGGCGCGTGGCGGTACGGCGGGGCGCTTGTCGACGATCAACGGTGTGCCGACCCCGGTGATCGAACTGCCGGCCGGGCAGATCACTCGGGTGCGTTTGCTCAACCTCGACAACACGTTGACTTACCGCATCAACATTCCCGGTGTCGAAGCGCAGATCTATGCGCTGGACGGCAATCCGGTCGAGCCACGGCCGTTGGGCAAGGAATACTGGCTGGGTCCGGGCATGCGCATTTGTCTGGCGATCAAGGCACCGGCGGCGGGCGAAGAGTTGTCGCTGCGCAATGGCCCGGTACGTCTCGGCACCCTGCGTTCGGTGGCCAATAACGAGGCGCCGACTGACTGGCCAAAAGCGCTGCCGGCCAACCCGGTGGCAGAGCCGGACCTGGCCAATGCCGAGAAACTCAACTTCAATTTCGAATGGGTCGGCTCGGTGTCGGTCAACGTCGACAATGGCCGGCCGCCGAGCCTGTGGCAGATCAACGGCAAGGCTTGGGACATCACCGACAAGACTTGTGCCGACCGACCGATCGCCAGCCTGAAGCTGGGGCAGAGCTACATCTTCGAATTGAAGAACATGACCCAGTATCAGCACCCGATCCACTTGCATGGCATGAGTTTCAAGGTGATCGCGTCGAACCGGCACAAGATCATTCCGTACTTCACCGACACTTATTTGTTGGGCAAGAACGAGCGCGCGCAAGTGGCGCTGGTGGCCGATAATCCGGGGGTGTGGATGTTCCACTGCCACGTGATCGACCACATGGAAACCGGCCTGATGGCCGCCATCGAGGTGAAGTGATGCGCCAGATTCGCCCCGCCGCGATCATCGACCGCAGCCGAGACCGTGACTTCATGCGCGAAGCCCTGACCCTCGCGGCACAAGGCGCAGCCCTCGGCGAAGTGCCGGTGGGCGCGGTGTTGGTGCAGGATGGCGAGATCATCGGCCGCGGCTTCAACTGCCCAATCAGCACCAGCGACCCGAGTGCCCATGCGGAAATGGTCGCCATTCGTGCGGCGGCGCAGGCGGTGGATAACTATCGCCTGCCGGGCAGCACGCTGTATGTGACGCTGGAACCGTGCAGCATGTGCGCCGGGTTGATCGTGCATTCGCGAGTGGCGCGGGTGGTGTATGGCGCGCTGGAGCCGAAGGCGGGGATTGTGCAGAGTCAGGGGCAGTTTTTTACCAAGGGCTTTTTGAATCACCGGGTGTTGTATGAAGGCGGGGTGCTGGCGGAGGAGTGTGGCGCGGTGTTGACCGAGTTCTTCCGCGCCCGAAGAGCAAAAAGCCCCTCACCCTAACCCTCCCGAAACGTCGGACCGCCCAGAGGGAGAGGGGACTGACCGAGCTGGATAGGCGAGGTCCGCCGACCTGAGATACCGAGTCGAACTCAAGTTTTGAAAAGCTCAACGATCAGCTCCCTCTCCCAGAGTACAGGGGACTGACCGAGCTGGATGGGCGAGGTCCGCCGACCTGAGTTATCGAGTCGAACTCAAGTTTTGAAAACCTCAACGATCAGCTCCCTCTCCCAGAGGTACAGGGGACTGACCGAGGTGATTGGTAGAAATATGGCGACCAGGATATCGAGTTGAGCCCAGATCTTGAAAAGCCCAAAGATCGGCTCCCTCTCCTTGGGGAGAGGGCTGGGGTGAGGGGGGGGCTCACCGCGGTGTTTGGGTGATTGGATTATTTACGAGCGACAATCACCGCGCGCATCGGCGCCGGCAGGCCTTCGATGGTTTTGCTGTGATCTTCCGGATCAAGGAAATCACTCAGCGACTGATACTTCATCCACTCAGTCCCGCGCTGTTCTTCAACCGTGGTTGTGCTCACATCCACGCAACGAATGTCGCTGAACCCGGCGCGACGCAGCCACAATTCCAGCGCCGGGACCGACGGCAGGAACCACACGTTGCGCATCTGCGCGTAGCGATCTTCCGGCACCAGCACCTGATGCTTGTCGCCTTCAACCACCAGCGTTTCCAGCACCAGTTCACCGCCCTTGACCAGGCAATCCTTCAGCGCCAGCAAGTGCTCGATCGGCGAGCGACGGTGGTAGAACACGCCCATCGAAAACACCGTGTCGAAACCTTCCAGATTCGGCGGCAGGTCTTCAAAGGGGAACGGCAAATGCCACGCGTTCGGCTCTGAGAGATAACGTTGCACCGCCTGAAACTGGCAGAAAAACAGCCAGTTCGGATCGACACCGATCACACTGTTCGCGCCGGCGCCGAGCATGCGCCACATGTAATAGCCGTTGCCGCAACCGACATCGAGGATGCGTTTGCCCTTCAGATCCAGATGCGGCGCGACCCGCGACCATTTCCAGTCCGAGCGCCATTCGGTGTCGACGTGCACGCCAAACAGATCGAACGGCCCTTTGCGCCATGGCGACAGGCCCATCAGCGCAGTACGCATCTGCGCGCGGGTTTCGTCGTCGCAATCGGTGTCGAGTCTCAGGCCATTGAGCAGATCGATTTCGCTCGGCTGAATCTTCGGCAAGGCGTCCAGTGCACTTTGCCAGCGCTCCAGGTCGCCGTGACCTTTCTCCATTTTCTTGTCGAGTTGCGCCTGCAGGGTGTTGGCCCATTCGGCCAGCGGTGTGCCGGCCAGACGGCGGGCGAGGGGGGACAGATCAATCATGGCAAGGCAATCAACGAGGCAAAGTTAAGACACTGGAACCACGGCACGACTTTCGAGAACCCGGCGGCCAACAGGCGTTCGCGGTGTTCTTCGAGGCTGTCAGGCTTCATGACGTTTTCGATGGCGCTGCGCTTCTGGGCGATTTCCAGCTCGCTGTAGCCGTTGGCGCGTTTGAAGGCGACGTGCAGATCGGTCAGCAGCGCGTGTTCTTCGGCATCGTTGAAGCGCAGCTTCTCCGAGAGAATCAGCGCGCCGCCCGGCAGCAGCGACTGGCGAATGCGCGAGAGCAACGCGGTGCGCTGATCCGGGGCGATGAATTGCAGGGTGAAGTTCAGTGCCACCACCGAAGCAGGTTGAAAATCGAGGGCAAGAATGTCGCCTTCGATCACTTCAACCGGCAGCAACTCCTGGAACATCGAATCCTGACCGTTGAGGTATTCGCGGCAGCGTTCGACCATCGCCGCCGAGTTATCCACAGCGATCACCCGGCAACCGTCGGTGCGCACGTGGCGGCGCAGGGCTTGAGTGACCGCGCCCAGTGACGAGCCGAGGTCGTAGAGCACGCTGTTCGGCTGGGCGAACTGCGCGGCGAGCACGCCGAGGTTTTCGACGATGGTCGGGTAACCCGGCACCGAGCGCTTGATCATGTCCGGGAACACCCGCACCACGTCTTCGTTGAAGGCGAAGTCAGGTACCTGGGCCAGAGGCTTGGCGAAAATGCGATCGGGTTCTTTGCTCACGGCGGTTCCGGCGGTGTCGGTGGAAAAGGCCGGCATTTTAGCCAAAGTGGCGTCGGGATGCTTGGGTTGTCTGATAAAGCGGCAAATCAAAAGATCGCAGCCTGCGGCAGCTCCTACAGGGGAATGCGGTTTTCTGTAGAAGGGGCCGCAGGCTGCGATCTTTTAAAGGCTGGCGCGTTTACTTTGAGAGAACGCCGAGGCGGCGATGCCCCACTGGCCCAGCCAGTAGCTCAGGATGATGACGTAAGGTGCGGCGTGGAAAGGGGCGACGAAACGGTCGATACCGATCACGCTGTCCGAGAACACAAACGCCAGCGCACCGCCCGCCGCCAGTAGCGCCGAACGCTTGGGCACATCGGTGCCAAGGCGAGCGAGGGCGCGCCAGAGCATTGCACTGATCGCCGTGCCATAGACAATCACCGGTACTAGCAATGGCCCGAGTCCGCTGGAAATGAGCATCCCCAGCAGCACCGCGCCGACACCGAGTGCAAGCACCAGCGGCAAAATCGCCAGACGCTTGCAGTCACTCAAATAAGCCTTCAGATACGCCAGATGTGCGACCAGAAACGCACCGAGGCCAAATACAAACAGATCGCCCGGCCACGCCAGCAACACATCACCCAGCAACGAGAAAATCAGCCCGAGGCTGATCCAGCGCCGATAGTCGCTGGGCGGCGCATCATGTAGCCAGCCGAGCAGCGCCAGCACCGGCAGCGGTTTGACCAACAGGCAGAGCAGCGCCGCATGGGTGCTGACGCCGTAAAGAAAGGTCACCGCGCCCATCAGCGCCAGAATCAGCCAGCCCACGATCAATTCACCGAAATGGCGCAGTCAAAGGTTTCCACCGGCAGCACTTCCGGCGCCCACGGCTGTTGCGAGGTCAGGCGCAGACGCCCGGTGCCGGGGGCGAAGGCCTGGAAGCGCCAGGTCGAGAGACCCGCTGCACCGACCACTCCGGCATCTTCCGGATTGCTGTAGACCTCGGGGCTGAGTGCGCGCAATACCCCGCCAGCGGAGTCCTGAACGGCCCAGCGATAACCGGTGGTCGGGTTGCTTGGCAGCATGATGATGAGGTTTTGCCCGTTGGTCAGCCGTACGGGGCATTCGCTTTGTTTTTCCACGGTCACGTTGTGTTTCGGTTGCGTGGCGCAGGCGGCCAGCAACGAGAGGGCGAGGGGGAGAAACAGGCGAGTGGGGGACATAGGGTCAGCAGCTCCGAGCGTTCACGACGAACGGCGAGCATAACTGAAGATGAGACACAGTGTGACAACGCCAAGCCCTCACCCTAGCCCTCTCCCAGGGGGAGAGGGGACTGACCGAGGTGTCTTGTGTCATACATCGACCTGAAAGACCGAGTCGATTATGGATTCAGCGAAGTAATTTCAGATCGGCGTAACTCTGCAATATCTCACGGTCGGCTCCCTCACCCTCAGGGAGAGGGCTGGGGTGAGGGGGGGCTGTCTGTCAGAACAGGATCTTCGCCACATCCGCAAACTTCTTCGCGAAGTGCACAGTAATCCCTTCCTTCAGATAATCCGGCAATTCCTCAAAATTCCCCCGATTCGGCTCCGGCAAGATCAGCTCAAAAATCTTCTGCCGTCTTGCCGCAATCACCTTCTCGCGAACCCCACCAATCGGCAGTACATGCCCGGTCAGCGTCAGTTCACCCGTCATCGCCACGCCTTTTTTCGGCGGCTGATTACGCGCCAAAGACAACAACGCACTGGCCATGGTCACGCCGGCGCTCGGGCCGTCCTTCGGTGTCGCGCCTTCCGGTACGTGCAGGTGGACGAAGGCTTCGTCGAAGAACTTCGCATCACCGCCGAATTGCTTCAGGTGCGAGCTGACGTAGCTGTAGGCGATCTCCGCCGATTCCTTCATCACATCACCGAGTTGCCCGGTGAGTTTGAAGCCACGGTTGAGCGTGTGAATCCGTGTGGCTTCGATCGGCAACGTGGCACCGCCCATGCTGGTCCAGGCCAGACCGGTAATCACGCCGGTACCAGACAGCACTTGTTCATTGCGGAATACCGGATGACCGAGTGACGCTTCGAGGTCTTTCGGCCCGAGCTTGATCACCGCTTTCGGCTCATCAATGAGCTTCATCACCGCTTTGCGCACCAGTTTGCCCATTTGCTTTTCCAGCTGACGCACGCCGGCTTCACGGGCGTAACCGTCGATCAAGGCTTTGAGCGCGCTGTCGCTGATGCTCAGGCTGCCCTTGGACACGCCAGCCTTTTCCAGCAGTTTCGGCCACAGGTGACGCTTGGCGATGGCAACTTTCTCTTCGGTAATGTAGCCCGACAGGCGAATCACTTCCATGCGGTCGAGCAACGGACCCGGAATCGAATCGAGGGTGTTGGCGGTGCAGACGAAGAGGACTTTCGACAGGTCCATGCGCAGGTCGAGGTAGTGGTCGAGGAATTCGACGTTCTGCTCCGGGTCGAGGGTTTCCAGCAGCGCCGAGGCCGGGTCGCCCTGGTAGCTCTGGCCCATCTTGTCGATCTCGTCGAGCATGATCACCGGGTTCATCACTTCGACGTCTTTCAACGCCTGCACCAGTTTGCCCGGCTGCGCGCCGATGTAGGTGCGGCGATGGCCCTTGATCTCGGCTTCGTCGCGCATGCCGCCGAGGCTGAAGCGGTAGAACGGCCGGCCGAGTGATTCAGCGATGGATTTACCGACGCTGGTTTTACCCACGCCTGGCGGGCCGACCAACAGCACGATGGAGCCGCTGATCTCGCCTTTATAAGCACCGACGGCGAGGAATTCGAGGATGCGGTCCTTGATGTCGTCGAGGCCGGCGTGGTGTTTGTCGAGGATTTTGCGCGCGTGCTTGAGGTCGAGTTTGTCCTCGCCGTACACGCCCCACGGCACCGAGGTCGCCCAGTCGAGGTAGTTGCGGGTAACCGCGTATTCCGGCGAACCGGTCTCGAGGATCGACAGCTTGTTCATTTCCTCTTCGAGGCGCTTCTGCACCTGCGCCGGCAGGACTTTGCCTTCCAGGCGTTGTTCGAACTGTTCGAGGTCGGCGCTGCGGTCGTCCTTGGTCAGGCCGAGTTCCTGCTGGATGACCTTGAGTTGCTCTTTAAGGAAGAATTCGCGCTGATGCTCGCCGATCTTGCGGTTAACTTCCGCCGAAATCTCTTTTTGCAGGCGCGCGACTTCGACTTCCTTGCGCAGCATCGGCAGGACTTTTTCCATGCGCTTGAGCATCGGCACGCAGTCGAGCACGCCTTGCAGCTCGGGGCCGGTGGCCGAGGTCAGCGCGGCGGCGAAGTCGGTCAGCGGCGACGGGTCGTTGGGGCTGAAGCGGTTGAGGTAGTTCTTCAGCTCTTCGCTGTACAGCGGGTTGAGCGGCAGCAGTTCCTTGATCGCGTTGATCAGCGCCATGCCGTAGGCCTTGACCTCGTCGGTCGGCTGGGTGGGCTGGTGCGGGTATTCGACTTCCACCAGATACGGTGGGCGGTGGTGTTTCAGCCAGGTTTTGATGCGTACGCGGCTGAGGCCTTGGGCGACGAATTGCAGTTTGCCGTTTTCGCGGCTGGCGTGGTGGACTTTGACCAGGGTGCCGTATTGCGGCAGGGCGCCGGTGTCGAAGTGGCGCGGGTCTTCCTGGGGCGTGTCCATGAAGAACAGGGCCAGGGAGTGGTGTTCGGATTTGCTGACCAGTTCGAGGGTTTCGGCCCACGGTTCTTCGTTGACGATGACCGGCAGGACTTGCGCCGGGAAGAACGGGCGGTTGTGGATCGGGATGATGTAGACCTTGTCCGGCAGGTTTTGGCCTGGCAGGGCGAGGCCTTTGCCGGAGGAGGTGTGTTCGATGTGTTCGGCTTCGGTGTAGTCGTCGGGGTTTTCCGGGAATTCTTGCTGGTCGCTCATGGGGCACCTGCGCAATGGGGTATGGGTCTTAGATGGGGCAGGGCTTGGGTGGTTTCAATGGGGGGCGGTGTTTCTGATTGTGTGTTCAGGGTTTTGACAGGGTTCACGCTTTTCGACTTGGCGGCCTTTGGGCCGACCATGTTGGGGGTGTTTGGTGTGTATATCCGTTATTTATGTAACGGCGGCTTAGGGTTTCGCCCTGACGGCGACTCACTTTTTTGACAAACGCCTCAAAAAAGTAAGCAAAAAAAACGCTTGCTCCTGCGTGCGGCCCGCTCGCTGGGGCTCGGGGTTCCTTCGCTCCGGGATCGATCCGGGCGCAGCGTCTCCGGTTTGCTTCGCTGCACCTCCTCTCGCTGTGTTTGGCTGCGCCAAACGGTCGCTGCGCTCCCACCCCCGGATCAATCCCTCCACTCAGCCTTCCGACGTCGCCCGTGGATCAAGATCAAGAGCAGGCGAGCTGACACTCGGCCTATTGAGTGGTGAAGAGCGCGGGTGTTCGGCTTTTGATTTGTGGTGGATTTGCCCCTCACCCCAGCCCGCTCCCGAGGGAGAGGGAGCCGATTTGTGGGCTTTTCAAGTTCTGAGTTCAACGCGGTATCGCACGTCGGCGTAGCTGTCCCAAACACCCCGGTCAGTCCCCTCTCCCTACGGGCGGTCCGACGTTTCGGGAGGGCTAGGGTGAGGGGCTTTTGATCTGATTCAGAATCTGAGTCCGGCTCGGTATTTCAAGTCGGCGTAGCTTTCCCAAACACCTCGGTCAGTCCCCTCTCCCTCTGGGAGAGGGCTAGGGTGAGGGGCTTTTGATCTGATTCAGAATCTGAGTTCGGCTCGGTATTTCACGTCAGCGTAGATCCACCAAACACCCCGGTCAGTCCCCTCTCCCTACGGGCGGTCCGACGTTTCGGGAGGGCTAGGGTGAGGGGCTTTTGATCTGATTCGGAACCTGAGTTCGACTCGGTATTTTACGTCGGCGTACTTCTGCCAAACACCTCGGTCAGTCCCCTCTCCCTCCGGGAGAGGGCTAGGGTGAGGGGCTTTTGATCTGATTCGGAACCTGAGTTCAACGCGGTATTGCACGTCGGCGTAGCTCTCCCAAACACCTCGGTCAGTCCCCTCTCCCTCCGGGAGAGGGTTAGGGTGAGGGGCTTTTCGGCTGTGTTGTTGGCAATGCGCAGATCACCTCTGATGGTTATTTCACTTCGATCAATTTCACATCATCGACCAGCATATCGATCAAGCTCCGCAGGTATTTGAAACCCTGATCTTTCTTCCCCCAGCGATCAATGAAAAACAAGCCGTGGTCATTGACCTGGATCGGTGTCACAACGATGTCGCCGGTCTTGGATTTATGCACTAGGCGGGGCCCGTCCGTGCCCGTACGTTCGATCATGAACATCCCGGAATGGGTCAATTGGCTGCGGCTGACAGACGGCGTCGGGTCTGGCTGCTTCGTTCCGGCGACGGCCACTTCCATCAGGAAATCGCTGCGCAAGGCCCGGCTATTGGTGCCGCGTTTGCTGTCCACCACTCCCACGCCCCGCGATGGATATCTCTGGCCAGTTCCGGAGCAGTGTCGCGCACCTGGAGACTGACCGCCGAGAGGGTATCCGCCAGACCCGGCACACCCAGGTTGTAATTGGTGTGGGCATTGCCGATAAGGGCCACCCATTTATGCGGTCCGTGTGCCAGTTGGTCGGCTTCGATCACTTGGCTGGCGAAATAGCTGAACATCTCGTTTCGCGAGATAGCTTCGTCAGACACACCCTTGAGGTGGTAGGACGCCGTGCAGTCGAGCGCCCTGATTCGGATTTCGTATTTGGCCGCCGCCTGACAGACCTCTGTGTACGTATCGTTACCGTCATGGGAGGGCATGTGGCCAAGGTCCTGGACGCGCAGGTAATCCTTCAATCTGTCCGGCATGCGCTGTGTGCGATAAAAAATATCCAGGTCGGCCTGGTGCAAATCGGTGAGCAGATGTTCCACGTAGAGCGTGTCATACCCGGCTCGCTTAAGCGCTTTCATGTGCTTTTTCAGCAGCGCTTTGCTCGCTATGTGGGAATGGGCCTCGCCGATCAGCAGGTTCAAGCGTCCGTCTGCCAGCAGCCGCAAAAACTCCTCGAACGTGGTGTCGGAGGTGAGCGTCGGGAGCGTGGCCGCTTCGGGGGGCGTGTAGTGAGCAAAAGCATCACTGGCCTTTTTCTCCAGGCGCCCGCGGTTGGCGATGAACGCCTCGAACGCCCGTTTTTCACGCGGTACGGTCGGGGTGTAGCTTGAATCCATGGCGTAGGGCTGATGCAACATTTGCGCGATATCGTCACGCATCGAAGGCGCAATATCGTATTCGCTGAAATGCTCGACAACGGGGGCAATCGGTGCGGGCCGGGAGACGGGCTGAGGCGCCTTGTACGCCGTCGGCCATTGCACCCGATAATCGCCCCTGGCGGCCGTATCCCCGGCGATTGCACCGGCTGAATCGAGGGCGATGCGTGCCGGCTGATCGAGTGCGACATCTTCCACGCGCACGGCAACGGCCGCGTGCAGGTCGGCCAGGCCGGGGGTGTTGTTGAAGGTGCTCATGCGTGATTGTTCGGTGAGGACCACCCAACGTTCCTCAGGCGCATCGGCGATATCGGCGGTCAGCGTCTTGTGCGAATAGAAATTCCTGAGGCTGTTGCTGCGCGGGGTCAATGGCGAGACGTCGTTCAGTACCATCGCTCCTTCCAGTTGGTAGCTGGTCGAAGCATCCAGTGCATGGATTTTCAGACCTTTTTCGCGAGCCGCACGCACCAGTGCCAAATAAGAGAATGGCGCGTTTTTCTCATGGCCCAGCGCACGGTCGACGGCTTCAAGATGGGTTTTGATGTGTCTCCAGGTTCCGCCCTTGTTCATCTTTTCCAGCTTGATATTGAAGACATCCCCCGCCAGGTATTCCACGTAAAGTCGCTTGAAGCCTGTGCTCACGAGTTGGTCCACACCATCGATCAGCAGTTGTTTGCTGGCGATCGAACCGGGCTGGGCGCCGATCACCAGGTTTTTTCCTTTGACGGCGTCGCTGGTCAGTAACCGGGCAAACGACAGGTCGTCGCCGACGGGCGTAACTTCGGCGCGGGCTGGCAGCGGGGCAAGTTCGGCGAAATGCGCGGTGGCGTCTGCGCTGAGCTTTTCGACCTGCTTCAGGTAGGCGGTGCGTGTCGAGGCAAGTTCATTGACGACGCCGGCAATTATCAAGTACGGACTGTTGGCTATATCGTCCTGACCGCGCATGAGGATGTCCTCGCGGGTTTGCGGATTCATCACTGCTTCGACGCGCTGCCGGTATTTGCGCTCCACGCCATAGACTTTGTAGGGGCCGGGTGTCTCTGGCACGGCTTGGTACTTGGGCGCGCCGCCGGCCATGCCGCTGCGTACCATCATCCCGTCGGAATTGCGCACGGTCAGGATGCCGGTAGAAACGAGGTCAGGGGAATTCGGCTTGCTCCGATAGAGCAGATAACGCCCGAGTGCGTCGGGGCTGTTCGCGGTAAAGAACAGTTGGTGTCTGAAAACCACCACGCGCATGTCATCCCAATCAGGTTGGGGTGCCACTTGGTCGATCACGGACATGACATTCTGTTGTTCGCTGCTGGCACTGGCGCTGGCGGTGCTCTGACGCAAAGGTCGACGCGCGGGCTTGAGCGAACGCAACGCCGGACGCAGGTCGGTCAGCACCGCGCCGGCACTGTTGAACAGATAGCCGAGCAGATGCTGGAAGGCTTCGCTGTGGTCACCCTGACGGTACGCGTGCAGGGCGAGCATGGCGTCCTTGAACGCCAGGAGCAGGCCGGTGCTCAAGCTCAGCAGCGGGAACGGCGCCGTGGCAATGGCGGCGATCCATTCGACACTGGTCCAGACCAGACCGGCGATCATCTCGGCACGGCTGGTGGTAGTGGCGTTAACGTCGTCGATACGCCGTTGCAGCTTCATGTTGTAAAGGGCCGTGCGCAGATCACTGACCGCCGCGACCGCGCGGGTCGAGTCGTAACGTGCAGGGCTGGGTGTGGTTTTATTGAGGTCTTTGGGCAGCCCTTTCCTGATGTTTTCAAGGTGCGTGCGAACCCGCGTCCGGGCGCTGACGCCGACGCGCAAGGTCAGGTATTCGAGCATCCCGGACTGCTGCTGAAGCAGGTAATTGAACAGCCGCGCTTCGCGCCAAGCGACACCGTCGGGCGTCTCGGGGGTATAGAGCAGAACCGGGTTGTCACCATGGCTGAACAACCACGCATCGAGCACCCATTCGCCGTCGATCATCAAGCGCTGGAGCGGATATTTCGTGCGCATCGACCCGGACGTCTCAGCCATGCTGTCGATACTTTGCTCCAGCCATTGCAGATCATGGCTGGCGATATGGCCTTGCAGTTGGCATTCCAGCGCGGCGCTTTTCATCTGGCGCTGGGTAATGGCCAGGGTCGCGTTGCGTCTGAAGTCGTAACCTTCGCTCGTCGAACTTTGCAGTTCAGCCTTGACCTTGGCGATGTAGCGCTGGCCGATCCACACACCGGTGACCGAGCGCGCGACATTCTGTGCGGTCAGGTTGCTGATATCGATGCCCTGCGGCCCTCGGAAGCGCGCCGATCGGGAAAATTTGTCATCGAGAAAACCGATGCCGTCGGCGTAGCCATCGCGATAAAGCGCTGTGTAGGTCAAAGGTTTTGGCGTCCACGAGCGCACGAGGGAGGTCGGCGAGTAAGCCCAGACGGTATCCGGATCGACATCGTTGGTGGTGCGCTTGAGCAAGCGGTTCAAGCTGATTTTTGCTTGTTCGTGCACGTAGTCATCAAACGCCGGAAAGCGGCTGCCCGACAAGGCATGCTTGTTGAACGCGCGCAAGGCGCCTTCGGCGTCTTCACTCAGGGTCGTCAGCTTTCGGCGGTTGGCAGCCGTGGTTGCGCGATACCACAGCGGTGTACAGAAATCGTAGTCGTCGATCCGTGTGGCGAGCACCAGTTCAGCCATCGTACGCAGGCAATCGGAATGACTGTCGGCGTAATCGAACGTGACCTTTTGATGCTCCAGCGCCTCAGGTTTGAAACTCAGCCCGGCCAACACGTGACGCACCTTCGCGCGAAAGCGCATGGGCGCGCGGCTGATCAGGTAGCCGGCCATGCTCTCGGCGACATCACTGTGCCTGGCCCAGCCGAGCAGGTGGGTCTGGCATTCGCGCTCACTGTCGAAGGCCTGGAATTGTTGGTCCCGCGGCGCCTGTGGCGTGCACAGCAACAGCCGTTTGAGCGCGCCGCTGTCATCGTTGTGGCGCAGCACCCACAAGTCCTGCAACTGCGCGCCGTGCAGCGACAGGGTGGCGGCGCGCAGGCGCGGATCGCTGCCGTCGCGCAGGCGCTGAATCAATTGCAGGTCACTGTCGAGCAAGTGCCCTTGCAGCACAGCCGTGTGAGCGAGGGCGACAATACGTTGATCGAGCATCTGCCTGATGGCGGGGTTGATCGCGGGCTTGGCCTGAAGCGCTTTTTGCAAGTGATGGAAGTCAATCCGAGGTTGCAGTTCCACGGCTTGTTTGATCAGCCACGCCGGCGTCACGTCAACGTAGGCTGGCGGCAGAGGCGCGCCATCGTAGGTGAGGGTGGTGTGCTTCAAAAACGCCGAGCCCGGTAATTCATCGCCGGTGTGCGGGCCGCGCAAGGACAGTTCGAGCAGACTGGATTGATGCACGTAAACGCCGTAGCCCGGCACTCGGCGATCGGTCGAAAGGCTTAACTTTTCCGGCTCGAGATCGTCGATTTCCAGGTCTTCGCTCAAGCGTTCCAGCCATTGCTGGCGGGCCAGTGTCGTCAGGCTGCCTACCGGCTCCATCAGGTCGAGCAGGTGTTGCCGCGCCTGCTGGTAGTTGCGCAGATGCTCAGCCAGTGCGTCTTTCTGCGCGGTGCTGGCGCTGCGGTACCAGTGCGGTGAGCTGTAGCGCAGGTGGCGTTCGAACAAGGTTTGCGCGCGTAATGCCAGACGCGGCGTGAGATCCGGCAGTGCGGCAGCAATTGCGCGCTCCAGCGCTGTAAGCAATTGCTTGGGGTCTTGTTGCGGGTTATCGGCGAAGCTCAAGGCGCGCTCGATATCCTGCGTGCGTTTTTCGATCAGCGCATCGTAGGTGTGTTCGAACAAGGGTTTGCTGTCGATGGGTGCGAGCAGCAGCGGCCAGATCCCTGCTGCGCCCACCGCGTGATAGCGCCTCGGCAGCATGAGCATGAATTCTTCGCTACCGCTGGCCTGGTTCAGGGACGAGCGCAACTGGTTGTCGAGATCAGCAAGGGAGTTGAAAAACTCGATACCTCTTGCGGGGGTGAACAGCAGGGCGAAACCCATGCTCTGGTCGGTCTGCAAGTCCTTGACTCGGCGAGTGTCCTTTTCCATGACAACAAAGGCACCGGCCAGCTCAACGGTGGTGCGTTGATAGTTGAACTGCAGCGCGTACATGGCCGGACGCAGTATCGGGGCCAAATCGAGCTTTTGCAGCAGTTCGCCGGCTTGCGGGTGCAACAGGCGGTCGGTGACAGCCTGCCTGGCTTCGTGGCCGATGGCGGTGAAGCCGGCATCATGGTTGAGGAAGGTTTTCGCCGGTTTATCGTCGATCCGGTCGCTCTGGTCCATGTTGATCAGTTGGCTGGCCAGTCTGACTTTCAGCGTGGCGATCAGCTGTTTGCCTGCATCGCTTTGCAGATCGCTGTTTTTCAACGCCTGAAACAGCGCGCGGCTGCGTTGCAGGTAGCTTGTGCGGTAGGTGTTCAATTGCTGGTCGAGGCGTTTCAGAAAGGCCTCTTCGGTGGTCGGTTGCTGCTCGGGAAGCAATGGGGTTGGTGTATCAAACAGGTGATGGCCGATCGCGTTGAGATCGTTTTTGATCTCTTCGGGCGTGGGAGCTGTGGCGGGGTTCATGGGCGCTTTTCCATGCTGAGGGTGAGCGGCCAGCATGGCGAGGGGCAGTGGGGGGCGGGTGGTATCTATGTATGGGGGAGTGATCTTTCGATGTGTTCGATTTCGTCAAACAGCCCCCCAGACCTGCTCGCGAAAGCGCTGTGTCAGTCACTCAAACGGCTGAATGGACTGACGCCTTCGCGAGCAGGCTCGCTCCCACAGGGGGTTAGCTGTGTGTTGGGGATTGCGGGATTTCGTGGTTATCCAGCACGCGGTTCACGGCCAGTTCGGCGAGCATGATGATTTGCTGGATCGCCAGAATCGTGCGTCGCTGCGGCAGGTCGATGTAGGCGGCGATGTCGCTGGTCATCAGGCTGGCCTGGGCCAGGGATTCGCAGGCGTGGACCAGCAGGCTTTCGCTGTCCTGTTCGGGGGCAACCTGGAACATGGTGCTGGGTTTGTGGAAGCGCAGGGTCAAGGCGTTGGGTTTGAGGTAGTGGTCGAGGGCGCGTTCGGCGGCTTCGTGGAATTTCTTGGAATCGGGGGATTCGTAGGGCGAGGTGTCATCGGTTTCTGGCGGATTGGGTGTCGGCTTTTTCATTTTTGACTCCTTGGGAATGGTGGAGCCATCCCTCTAGTTGCCGCGAAGCAATTCGAGGGTGGCAGCTATACGCGGGTTCGCGGACCGACTCCCAAGGCACTTCGGCATACCCGAAGGTATCCCGCGCACAGCCGCCATAAAACAAGCTGACAGACACTTATGTGCGTTAGTCAGCGGGGCGATTATGCCTTAAGAGGTCGGGCCGCGACGCCCGTTCGCTGAATTTGCAGCGACCCCCAGAGCCTATCCAGCCGATTTCCGAGGCACAACCGACGCGACTTGTCGGAAAACTCTCGCTGACAATGCGCTTCTGTAGGACGAACACCGTCCTTTGTAGGAGTGAGCCTGCTCGCGATAGCGGTAAATCAGTCACCGAAGATGTTGGCTGACATACCGCTATCGCGAGCAGGCTCACTCCTACAGGTTTTGTGGTGAATTCTGAAATGGCGTGCACAAAAAAGGCGATGTCCCTTGCGGGGCATCGCCTTCATTTTCACCGCCGCTAAAACTTATTCCGGCAGTTTGTACGCAATCACGTAGTCACCCATCTTGGTGCCCAGCGAACCGTGACCGCCGACAACCAGCAGCACGTATTGCTTGCCGTCCTTGCCGGTGTAGGTCATCGGCGTCGCTTGGCCGCCAGCCGGCAGACGCGATTTCCACAGCTCTTTACCGCTGTTCACGTCGTACGCGCGCAGGTACTGGTCGAGGGTGCCGCTGAGGAAGCCGACGCCGCCAGCCGTGACCATCGAGCCGCCCATGCTTGGCACGCCCAAGGTGAAGCCGATCGGGATTGGCGAGCTGTCGCGGCTGGTGCCGTTTTTGCGTTTCCACACGACTTTGCTGGTGGTCAGGTCGATACCGGCGACGTAGCCCCAGGCCGGGGCCTGGCACGGTACGCCGAATGGCGACATGAACGGGTGCATGATCACCGCGTAGGGCGCGCCGGTGTTCGGTTGCACGCCAGCGGTTTCGCTTTCGCGTTTGCTGCCGGCGGCGACTTGCTCGCGTGGCACCATTTTCGACACGAAGGCCATGTAGTTCGGGCTGGTGAACAGCATTTGCCGAACCGGGTCGACCGAGACGCCGCCCCAGTTGAACACGCCGACGTTACCCGGGTAGATCAGGCTGCCCTGTTCCGACGGCGGGGTGTACTGGCCTTCATAACGCAGTTCCTTGAACTGGATGCGGCACAGCATCTGGTCGAACGGGCTCGCGCCCCACATGGCTTTTTCGGTGAGTTCCGGGGCCAGCAGGTTGAGGTCCGAACGGGCCTGGGTCGGTGCGGTGTGGTCGCCTTTGACGGCGCCTTGCGGGACCGGGATTTCCTTGATCGGGATGATCGGCGTGCCGTCACGACGGTCGAGGACGTACAGGCTGCCCTGTTTGGTCGGTGCGATCAGCGCAGGTTTCACGCCGTCGGCGGTTTTCATGTCGAGCAGGGTTGGCTGGCTGCCAACGTCCATGTCCCACAGGTCGTGGTGGGTGAACTGGTAGTTCCAGCGCACTTTACCGGTGGCCAGGTCTAGGGCTACAACACCGGCGCTGAATTTCTCGGCGCCCGGGGTGCGGTCAGCGCCCCACTGGTCTGGCGTCTGGTTGCCCAGTGGCAGGTAAACCATGCCGAGTTTTTCGTCGACGCTGGCCAGCGACCACATGTTCGCCGAGTTGCGGCTGTAGGTTTCGCCCGGAGCCAAAGGCTCGGTGGCGTCTGGCTTGTCGCTGTCCCAGTTCCACACGAGGTGACCGTCGCGCACGTCGAAAGCGCGGATCACGCCCGATGGCTCGTTGGTCGATTCGTTGTCGGTGACGTGACCGCCCATGATCACCAGATCACGAGTAATCGCCGCTGGCGAGGTGGAGTAGTAGCCACCAGCGGTGAACGGGCCGATGCCTTGAGTCAGGTCAACCACGCCTTTGTTGCCGAAGCCTTCGCAGATCTTGCCGGTGTCGGCGTTCAGCGCGATCAGGCGAGCATCAGCGGTTGGCAGGTACAGACGACGCGGGCAAGCCTGAGCAACGGCTTTGCCAGCTTCGGAAATCACCGCCGAGGCTGCGTTTTCAGTTTTCGCGTAAGCGGCTTCGTCGTAGTACGACACGCCACGGCAAGTCATGTGGGCGAAGCCTTTGAAGCCGACCGGGCTCTTGATCTGTGGGTCGAAGCGCCACAATTCTTTGCCGGTGTCCGGGTCCAGGGCCAACACTTTGCTGTGCGCGGTGCAGGCGTAGATCATGCCGTTGGCTTTCAGCGGGGTGTTTTCGTTGGTCAGCTCGACCGGGTCATCCGCGGTCGGCAGGTCGCCGGTCTGGATGCGCCAGGCTTCTTGCAGCTTGCCGACGTTGGCCGGGGTGATCTGCTTCAGCGGCGAGTAACGGTCACCGAACTCGGTGCGGCCATAGGCCTGCCAGTCGCCATCGGGCATGGCTGGTGCGGTGCTGGTGGTGTCCGCGGTGTCGCGGCCCAGTTCGCCGAAGGTTTCGCCCGGGTGGGTGAACAGGCTGGCCAGAGCGGTGACGCCGGCCAGCACCACGGCGACGGTCAAACCGCCAGTGCCCATCGGCGCCGGGCCGTTAAGCAGCAGCGGACGACGGAACCACGGCAGCAACATCACGAAGCCGAGGACAAACCACAGGGCCAGACGTGGCACCAGTTGCCACCAGTCCAGACCGACTTCCCACAGCGCCCAAACGGTGCTGGCAAACAGAACGATGGCGTACAGGCCCAGCGCTGCGCGACGACGCATCAGCAACAGGATGCCGCTCAGCGCAATGCCGATACCGGCCAGCAGGTAGTACAGCGAGCCGCCGAGCATGCTCAGCTTGACCCCACCGGCCAACATGGCCAGGCCCATCAGTAGAAGCAGAATGCCGAGCAGGCTCGGTAGCAAACGGCCCCGACTCGAAGCACTTTCGGTGCTCATAGTGTGATTCTCCGTGACGTTTTATGTAGTCCCGCGCTGTAGTCACTTTAGATGACGATTTGGCACAGGCATGGTTCAGATAAAAACTTGTCTAGCTAACGAATTTCATCTGTAGGAGTGAGCCTGCTCGCGATGGCGGTGTGTCAGTCTCTGGAAATGTCGCCTGAAACACCGCTATCGCGAGCAGGCTCACTCCTACATTTGATCCGTGGTGTGCTTTAGAACGAGGACTGGATCTTGATCCCGCCGATCAGGGCGTCGTCGACGTTGTTCACGCCACCGGGGTGGCGGATGTATTGCAGGTTCGGGCGTACGGTCAGCCAGTTGGTCACGTGCACGCCGTAATACAGCTCGGCGCTGTATTCGGTGTCTTGCGGCGGCAGGAACGACGGATCGTCATAGTCGTAAACGGCGTTGGCCTGATTGCTTGCTTCAGCGTTTTTGCGGAAGGCCGGGTTGACGTGCACACGGGCGAGGGCGAAACCGATGTCGTCCTTGGCGCGCGCGTCGAACGGGCCTTTGTAGGTGATGCCGGCCTGCACGTAGTTGTCGATCGCGTTGGTTTTCTTGTCGTGCATGGTGCCGTTGGCGAACACGCTGAGGCCGCGCGAGTTATCGCTGGCCATGCTGGTGATTTGCTGCTGAATGCCCAGCCACACGCCGTGTTTGCTCGACGCGCTGCGATAGGCTTCACCGCTCAGCGCTGCCGGTTGGCCGTGGTTGTCTTTATAGACGTCAGTGGCGTTGGCATTGCTGTAGTAATAACCAGCGCGGTATTCGCCCGGCAGACCGTTGAGTTTCGGCGTCCACACCAGTTCGATCGGCAGGATCGCGCCTTGGGTGCCGCTGCCGCTGAGTTTGAAGCCGTTGCCGCGATCGAGGTTCGACGGGTTCTGCTCGTAGGCGCCGACCTGTGCATACAGCTCCGGGGTCAGGTGATATTTGACGCGCAGCGCCCATTGGCTGACCGGCCAGTTGTACCAGATGCCGCCGACCCAGTTGCCGACCTGCGAACCGCAGAACGCGAGGTTCTGGAAGTCGCACGGGAAGCTGTTGAAGTCTTCGCCTTCGCCGAAGCGACCGACCTTGATGTCGAGTTTCTGATCGAAGAATTTCTGCTGATACCACATCTGCGTCAGACGGGTGGTCTGGCCACGGCCCCAGACTTCCTGGGCCGAGGTGAAACCGCCGACGCGCGGATCGTTGATGCGGTCGTTGCTGATGTTGTTGCCGCTGCGTTTGGTGATGGTCAGTTGAAACTCGGCGTCGTCCCAGCCAAGGATCTTTTGCAGGTCGAGGTGTGTGCCCAGACCGAACTGATCGCTGTAACGCGCGGTGCGATCGTGATCGTAGCCACCGTGCAGGTTGCTGCCCATTTCGCCGGTGTAATCGAGTTTGAAGTCGTAGCCTTTTTCCGAGAGTTCGGTACGCGTGCCGTTCCAGTCACCGAGCATGTACGGTGATTCACTGTCGAACGCGGGAGCCGCTTGGACGCTGGTGGCGAGGCCGAGAGCGGTGCAGCCGCCAATCAGGCGCAGGGTTGAGATAGCGCTGTCTCGGGAGAAGGAAAAATCGGGCATGGCTAAGTCTTTTTTTGGTGTTTTCGGGGTGCGGGCTGAGTGCTTCAATAAGTCGCAGGCAGTGAAGCGATTCAGCGGAAGGGCGGCAGGATAATGATCTGTTACAAAAAGACAAAGGCCTTTTGTGAACATGCAGCGTTTCGGATTCGGTAACAGTGCGGCAAACGGGCGCATTGTCGACCGGTTCGCAGCCTGCGATCTTTTCAGGTTGGCCTACATTTGAAGGTAGGCCTTCCACCCGAACACCCCCTCGGCTAAGGTGCGCGGCTTCTGCATTTTCACTTCGCCCAAAGGCCTGGCATGAACGAACAAACCCCCGATCCACTGCACGGCGTGACCCTTGAACAGATCCTCAATGCCTTGGTGAGCCATTACGAATGGTCGGGGCTGGCCGAGCGCATCGATATTCGCTGCTTCAAGAGCGATCCGAGCATCAAGTCGAGCCTGACGTTTCTGCGCAAAACCCCGTGGGCGCGGGAGAAGGTCGAGCGTCTGTACGTGAAGTTGATGCGCACCAAGCGACCGCTCTGAGATGGACGCCGGTTGTTGGCGCCGTCGCCTGATCACCTGCGCAGCCGTACTGGGCTGGGCGGGGTTGGGCATTCAGCTGTACCTGATTTTCTTCGCACGCTTGAGTGTCGGCGCCAGCCTGTTGGGCGGGTTGGTGAGTTTCTTCAGTTACTTCACGATTCTGACCAATACGCTGGTGGCGACGGTGCTGACCTGTGCGGTGACCGCGCGTGAATCCGTCGCGCGCCGCTGGTTTTTGCAGCCGTGGGTGAGTAGCGGGATTGCCGTGAGCATTGTCGTGGTCGGGCTGGCCTACAGCCTTTTGCTGCGGCACTTGTGGCACCCGGAAGGCTGGCAATTTATCGCCGATGAATTGCTGCACGATGTGATGCCGTTGCTGTTTCTGGGCTATTGGTGGCTGTGCGTGCCCAAGGGCAGTTTGCGCTGGTGGCACCTGCCGGTGTGGCTGACTTATCCGCTGGTGTATTTCATCTACGCCTTGCTGCGCGGGCATTTGCTCGGCGCGTATGCGTATCCGTTCATTGATGTGGCGGTGTTGGGTTATCCACAGGTGCTGGTCAATGCCGGGGGGATATTGGTGGGGTTTGTGGGGATTGGCTTGGTGGTCATCGGCCTCGACCGCTGGCAAGCCGTACGAAGTTAAAGCACCTGTAGGAGTGAGCCTGCTCGCGATGGCGGTGGAACAGTTGCAAATTTATTGACTGACACTCCGCTATCGCGAGCAGGCTCACTCCTACAAGGGATATCACTCTTCTTCAGATCCTTCAGCGCGCCAGTAGCCGACGGCTTTGATCAGTTGCTCATCCAGCCCATGCTCATCGATCAGCACCCGGCGAATCTGCCGTGACACTTTCGTTTCGGTGGCCACCCAGGCATACAGATTGCCCGTGGGCACCTGCAATTGCTTCACCGTCGCCAGCAAATTGTCCTTGCTACCTTCGCGCAGCACCCAGATCACATTGACCTGCGCCGGGCTTTCCAGCACTTGCTGCTCGGCGCCGTTTTCCACTTCGATCACCACCAGCGCCTTGCGATTGGCCGCCAGCCCTTCGAGGCGGCGGGCGATGGCGGGCAGGGCGGTTTCGTCGCCGATCAGCAGGTAGCTGTCGAAAATGTCCGGCACGATCATCGAGCCGCGCGGGCCGCCGATGTGCAGGAATTGCCCGGGTTGGGCTTGTTCCGCCCAGGTCGACGCAGGGCCGTCACCGTGCAGGACGAAATCGATGTCCAGTTCCAGCGCATCGAGGTCGTAGCGACGCGGGGTGTAGTCGCGCATTTCCGGTTTCGGTCCGTCGTCCTTGCCGGCGCCGAGCTCCATTGTTTCCAGCGCCGCCGCCTGTTCGGCATTCTGCGGGAACAGCAGTTTGACGTGGTCGTCGGTACCGAGGCTGATGAAACCGGCCAGCTCCGGCCCGCCGAGGGTGATGCGGCGCATGCGCGGCGTCAGATCGACCACGCGCAACACCTCAAGCTTGCGGCGTTTGATTTCGTGCATCACGCGGTGAATGGTTTGGGTATCGACTGCAGTCATTGGCTTTTCTCCGAAACAGGTTGAACGGCAGGGCCGTCGACGATGGCTTTGGCGGTGTCGTTGAGCAGGTCACGCACGCGCAGGATTTCTGCCGGGCTCCAGCGGCCGTGGTGCATTTGCAGGGCATGGCGCAGGTTGTGTACCGCCTCGTGGATTTCCGGCGGCCGATCATGGCCGCGCAGCGAGCGTTTGCTCACATCGATACGCATGCGCACGCCATCCAGCGCCACGGCTTGTTCGCTTAAAGACAAACGACCGGCGTCGGTGACGCTGTAGCGTTTTTTGCCGCCCTCGGCGTCGCCGCTGATCAGCTCGCTTTCTTCGAGAAAGGTCAGGGTCGGGTAGATCACCCCGGGACTCGGGCTGTAGGCGCCGTCGAACATGCCCTCGATCTGGCGGATCAGGTCATAGCCGTGGCATGGCTGTTCGGCGACCAGCGCCAGCAGCAGCAATTTCAGGTCACCGGGGGCGAACACCCGTGGGCCACGGCCGCCGCGCTCGCGTCCGGGGCGTTTTTCGAAGCCGTCACGGCCGTCGCCGTGTTCGCGGTGGGGGGAATGATGGTCTCTCATTTCGTCTTCTCTCGTCGTGTTTAGATACAACTTAAGATATATCTTAAGCGTGACGCAAGACGTTTTTCTGCGAGACGGGGTGTTGGCTGACGAGCGGCAGAAGCGATACGAAGGCAAGCAGAGATTTTTTGACCGGATGTCGGAAACAATAACTTCAGAGTTAAAGTCATCGCTCTATTTGCTCTAGAGTACATATTCTAAATAACTGCAAGTTACCGTAGTGGCGAGGCGAAGTTGCTGTATGGTTTTTTAACTGAAACTGTCTGTAGGGTGGAACTTACAGTCGCTGTTTCGAATATCTGTTTTTTGTTCTTTTTTCTTGCGGGTCATAGGGTTGATTAACTACGAGTTTGTCGGAAGTTGCCTGCTTACATTCCAGAGGCAACAGTCGATGATGCCCCGGCATTGAAAGTTCAAGTTGATCTGGCGCAACTCGGGCAGAGACTTGGGGAGTCATTTTCTTGAACTTTCAATGCTCATCCCCCTATCAAGAAAACAGGTACATAACGATGTTCAAGAAACTCGCAATCGCCGCTCCACTGGCTCTTCTGGCAATGGGTTCCACTGGCGCATTCGCCGCTGGTGAAGCGTCGCACTCGATCAGCCTTGTCGCGCATGTGCCGACCAACGGTTTCTATGTCGTGCCGACGGATCCGGATCTGGTCAACAAGGACCAGGACATGAGCTATCAGCCAACCACCGGCAAGATGCGCGACGTCAATGGCTTCTTCGATGTGCGCAACAACAACGGCTCGGTACACGCCAGCCTCGAGAGCCAGCCGAAACTGGTGGCCGGCAACACCACCATCGACCTGCAAGTCCTGCTCAATAACAAGGAACTGACCCTGACCCCGCAAATGGTCGTGGGTGAGTCCGAGTCGGACGTCAACTATCGTGCACCACTGAAAATCACCGCTCGCGGCAGCAACTTCGAACCGGGTGATTACACCGGTTCCGTGGCAATGATTTTTGATGCAGTGCCACCGGTCAATTGATCGCGTGAACAGGCATTAAGCGCCCGACCCTACAGCGGCGTTAACCGACGGGGCAGGCAGAAGTGTCTGCCCCGTCGGACTTCCATTGTTTGTAATCAGAGTACGAGTTCATGTTCCCGATGACACCCATCGCGGCTGCGCTTGCGCTGTTGTTTTGTGCCAGCGCAGCCGTGGCTTCCAGCAACGCCGGTACGACACCTCGCAGTCTGTTGGCGCAGGCCAAAGGTTTGCCGGCGGATTTCGAGGAGCATTTCTTTGATGTGCCTCTGGCGGTGCGGGTCGAAGTCGACCAGCAACCGCTCGGTGAGGCCATGGTGGTGTTGTCCCGCGACGATCGCATCACCCTGCTCGAATTCACTGACACCAGCGAAAACCGCTTTGGCCCTGCCGAACGGGAAAAGTGGGCCGGTTATCTCAAGTCCGGTGTGCCGCTGGGCGCGTGTAGCGGTTCTTGCCCGGACCAGTTTCTGGCAGTGCACTACAACCTGGAAAATTCGCTGGTGTCGATCGCAACGGAAAACGCTGAGCGAGATGTTCAGGCCAAGCGCTATTACGATCAGCCCGAAGGCGGTAGCAGTGGCTTGATGGTGCGTAACCAGCTCAATCTCAATGGCGGTCAGGATCAGGACCTTGGCGGACGCTTCGGCCTCGAAGCCAGCTCAAGCCTGGGCAACTGGAGCCAGACGCTGAATTTGCAATTGGCCCGGCTCGGCGGTCCGGACGACAAGCTGTATCACGCGATTCACGAGTTACACACCCAGCGCGAACTGCAGGGCAGTTTTTTCCGCCTGGGCTATTTCACCCCTAATTCCGAAGGACTGACGCGCCAACCGCGCACGTTCGGCACCAGCCCCGACACCGCCGTCGGCGTGATGTATGGCAGCTCCGACAGCCTGGCCATCAACAGCCCGATGCCCAGTGTTTATCCGATCTATGTCACCGCCAACCGCCAGGGCTCGGTGGAGATCTGGCGCGATGGCCTGCTGATCAATACGCAATCGGTGCCGGCCGGTTTGCAGACCCTCGACACTCGACCATTGCCCGGCGGTATTTATGAGGTGGAAGTGCGGCTGATCGAAGACGGCCAGATCACGTCCACCACCCAGGAGTTGGTGTACAAGCCCAACAACTGGCGCAACCTCGACGAACGCTGGCGCTATAACGTCTTCGCCGGTGAAGAAAGCAAGCTGCTGAGCAACTGGGACACCCAGTCCAGCGGCAGCCCCACGGCCGGCGCTTCGGTGAACTACCTGCTGCATCCACGGGTGATTCTCGGTCTGTCGGCGCGGCAGATTCGTGAAAAGCTGCAATACGGCACGTCCATCGACTGGACGCTGGCCAACCACCTCAGCCTGTACGCCAACGTTTATAAAACCGAGGATTACGGCACCGGTCTCGATCTGCAGAGCCTGTACAACTATGGCTCGGGCAGCGTGGTCGTCAGCCACAACCGCAGCTGGCTCGACAGTACTTACACCTACGACACCTTGCCGGACGGCACCCGCGTTCGCCCGCGCAATGTGTTTATCGGCCAGACCAGCAACTCGTCACTGGCGCTCAACCATCGGCTGAGCAGCAAAAGCTCGGTCAACGCGAGGGTTTCCCACAGCGAAGGTAACGTCGAAGGCATGGGCGTGGATCTGGGCTGGACCCAGCGCGCCGAGCTGTTTGGCAGCGACGCCAGTTGGCGCTTGTCGTTGTTCGACCGGCCGGGCAGCTACAGCAGTGGCGATGCGCGCAATCGCGGGGTCGACCTGAGCGTCAACCTGGCACTTGGCGCGCCCGGCCAACAGATCACCGGCAGCATCGGTTCTCGTACGGCCCGCGACGGTGCGCGCGACAACAATGCCTCGCTCGGCTGGCGCAAGGATTTCAAGGATCACGTGCTGCAAAGCGTGTCGGTCACGGCGTTGACCGACACCTATGGCCTGGGCATGTCGAGCCTGACCAATTTCCGCACCGATGCGGTCAATGGCGATGCGTTTGTGCAGCGCTCGTCCTACAACGGCAATTTCACCGGCGGCCTCAACGTCGACAGCACGCTGGTAGTCGGCGGCCAGCAAATGCTCATGACCAGCCAGAGCGAGGTGCGCGGCGCCGGGATGATTGTTGATGTCGAGTCGGACATCGAGGACATCGTTCTGCGCGCCGACGATTACAGCGGTGGCGGGGCGGCGTTGAAGCCGGGGCGCAATTTCATCCCGATCACCGCGTACCAGAACAGCTCGGTGAGTTTCGACTTCGAAGGCAACAACGTGCCGGCGGCAACCATCGAACCGGCGCGCAGCCGTTATCACCTGAACAAGGGCGGCGTGGAGTATCGCAAGGTGCGGGTGATGAAAACCCTGACCGTGCTCGGCCGACTCATCGACGAGCAAGGGCGGCCGCTCAAGGGGCATCACGTGATCAACCACGCCAGCCGTGGGGTCACCGAAGTCGACGGGTTCTTCTCGATGGAAATGAATGCCGGCTCACCGACCCTGGAAGTGCGTCAGGGCAATCAGTTGCTGTGCCAGTTCCGCCTCGATGCCGGCAGCCACCGCAGCGAAAACAATGTGCTGATGATCGGCGACCTGCGGTGCACGCCGGACACGTTGGCCGATGTGACGTCCACAGAACAGAAGGCGGGTTGAAAGGATGAAAGCAATAGCAGGAAGCTTGGGACTGGCATTGGCAATGGGCGTAACCACGGCGCAGGCGGCCAGTCATGAAATTCGCGCGATGTTCCAGCCGGATCCTTCACAGCCGAGCAAGAACGTGTTCGTCAACAAGACACCGAACAGTGGGTACTGCGCCACTTTCCCGAGTGAGTGTGCAGAAAACGGCATGTTCAGCATTCAATTGCCGGTTCGTTTCAGTGCCAATCATATTGGCGCCAATTGGGGCGTTGGGATCAAAGCCCCTGCCAATTGGCGGCGATTGACGGTGACAAACACGGAAACGCAGGAGACAGAAACCGTTGAAGTGCGTATTAGCGGTATCGGCTCTAAATATGTGCTGACTCGCCCGGCGCACGAACTGGTCGGCGTGGATGACATGCTGCTGGGTCACCAGCGACTCTGGGACAGCAACAGTTGGGTCTACGCTGCTGCGCCCTGCCGGTACAGCGGCGTCGGTGTGCCCACCCCTGCCAGCTACCGGTTTTTCTGGAAAACCCCTGAGGAGGCGAACTGCGTCAAGAAGTCTACGGCGGTCATCGGGCCGATGTATTTCGACACCCTCGACTTTGCTTATGAACTGCGCACGCCCAATCCGCTGAGCATGTCGTCGGGGCTGTATACCGGCTCAATGACCTACAGCCTTGGCAGCGGTGGTGATTTCAGTATGGGTGCCGATTTTCAACCGGACGACGACAGCCTGACTTTGGACTTCGTACTCGACGTGCAGCACACCCTCAAGGTCGATCTGCCGCCGGGGGGCAATCAGGTGTCACTCGAACCCCAAGGCGGATGGGCACGCTGGATCGACAGCGGGCGCAAGCCGACGCGGATTTTTCGCGATCAACTTTTCTACCTCTCTGCCTCGTCACGTTTCAAGGTGCTGATGCTGTGCAACTCCACGGGCGGCACGGCGTGCAAATTGGGCAGCCCGAAGGGCGACACCACCGAGGTCGAAGTCTTCCTGACGTTACCGCCGGGTATCGAAGGGCCAAGCGGCGGTAATGTCACTCGCTCGCCGCTGCGTTTCAACGTTTGGGCGGGTCCCTTCCAGCCCGGTCACTATGTCGATCGCAAGGCCGGCTCGCTGCTGTTCGAGATGACCCCGTTCGCCATCGATTTTCTTCTGCAGCCCGGCAAGACCGACCGGCTGCGCGGCAACATCACCATTATCTGGGACTCGGACGTATGACTGTCCGGGCTAGGCCTCTGTCCAATTTTCGGGAGTTGAAAACGATGAACCGTGGTTTTCTGCTGAGCCTGCTCAGCGTGTTTTGCCTGACGGCGCAGGCCGGACCGCAGATCAATGTCGGCACTGTGTACGACTATCTCGATGCCGACAAAAGTACCTACCTCAAACGGGTATTCAACAGCGGTGACGCCACCGCGTTCGTCAAGATCAATGTGCTGGAAATCGTTTACGGCGCCGACGGCGCCCCACAGGAAATTGCCGTCGAGAATGCCGCCGACGGCGCTTCGCGCAATGGCCTGATGGCCAGCCCGGCGCGGTTGATCGTACCGGCGCAGGGCATGCAGGGCACGCGGCTGTTGTACATGGGCGCGCGTGATCGTGAGCGCTATTTCCGTTTGCGTTTCGTTCCGGTGGTGCCGGAAAAGGAAGACGACTTTGTCGTCAGCAGCGAAGAGCGCGATGACTACAAGAAGTCCCTCACGGCGGGCGTCAATGTCATGACCGGCTTCGGCACGATCTTTTTTGTCCGGCCCAAGGATGCCCGCTTCGCCACGGTGGTCAATGACACCGACAGCCGTTACGAACTGCGCAACGACGGCAACACCGTGATCATCGTCGACGAGTTCAAAAGCTGTTCGCTGACCAAGGAAACCGACTGCGGCGCCACTACCAAACACCATGTGCTGGCCGGCAAAACCTTTGCCTTCGATAAAGAGAAAGGTCGCGAATACCGCTTCTTTCTGATCGAAGGCAGCGAGAAAAAAACCATGAAGATCGCCAGTCGCTAGGCAGGTTTTCCAATGACGCATCGGGTAACCCACATGATCAAGCAATCCATTGCCGGCGCGCTGTTGGCCGCCACCGCGCTGACTGGCGCCGGGGCGTGGGCCGCGCGCGAAGAACACACCTTCGAAGTGTCCCTGACCATCCCCAGTCGCCCGTTCTACATCATTCCAGCAGAACCGGACTGGATTCACCGCCCGCAACGGCTGGCGTGGGATTATCCGCGCGCCACCCTCGGCGGCCTGGAGAAAAATTTCGATGTGCGCCATGACAGCAGCGCGATCGAGGCACGCCTGGGGTCCGAGCCTTTCCTGGAAAATGGCCGCCCTGGAGAAATCATTGAGCTGCAGGTCACCTTCAATGGCGTCGAATTGAGCTCGCACGTCATCCCGCGCCAAGTGCTCTCGCAGGAGGAGGCCGCCACCGGCAAACGCGTGGCGTTGAAGATCGAACCGATTGAACCCGCCGGCGGCTATCGCTCCGGAGACTACAACGGCAACGTGGTGTTGCTGTTCAACGCGCGGGCACCGGGGGCGCAATGAAAACAACACAGATCAGGCTCATCAGAGGCAGGACGAATAATGAAAAGCTACCTTTGGCTGGGATTGCTGGCCGCGTTGAACATCTCTCAGGCGCAGGCGATCAATCAGGAAATTCGTGCGTTGTTTCAGCCTGATTCTTCCAGGCCGGACAAGAATACGTTCGTCAATAAAACGCCAAACAGCGGTTATTGCGCGATCTATCCGGGTCAGTGTGAAAGTCACGGAATGTTCAGCATTGAGTTGCCCATTCGTTTCAACTCCACTCGTTATGTGGGGATCTTTGATTGGGCGGCGGTAAAAGCGCCCGCCAATTTGCGGCGTCTGACCGTGACAAACAGCCAGACGCAGGAAACGCAATCCCTGGAAATACGCATCACTGGCATGGGCTCCAAATATGTACTGAGTCATCCGGCGGTGCGGCTGGCAGGTGGCAACAATGCACTTGAAGGCCATTCCAGATTATGGGTCACGGGGAATTGGGTACAAGGCATACCGGCCCCTTGCTGGCACAGCGGCGTCGGTGCCTACGAGGCAGACAGCTGGCGGTTCTTCTGGAAAACCACGCAGGAGGCCCACTGTTTCAAGGTGCCGGCCTACCATATTCCGTCGATGTACTTCGACAAGCTGGACATCACCTACGAGCTGCGTACCCCCAACCCATTGAACATGTCTACGGGCCGTTATACCGGCTCACTGACTTACAGCCTGGGGCCTGGCGGTGATTTTGATATGGGCAAACTGTTTCAACCGGACGACGACACCCTGACCCTTGATTTCGTGCTGGACGTACAGCACACCCTGAAAGTGGATATCCCACCCGGTGGCAACCACATCGCCCTGGAACCTCAGGGCGGCTGGCAGCGCTGGCTCGACAGTGGGCGCAAGCCCGTGCGCCTGTATCGCGACCAGATCTTCCATATCTCCGCTTCGTCGAAATTCACCATGAAACTTGAATGCGAGCACTCTCTGGGCTGGGGCTCGGGCTGTGCCATCATGAACCGCGAGACCGGGTTTGGCGGCCCGGTCGACGTCAGTGTCAGTTTGCCCAATGGCCTGACCGACAGCGCCGGTCAACCGGTGCGGCGAAAGCTGTTGGGGCGTGAGAAATCAGTTCCTTTCCAGCCTGCCCAATACGTTGATCGCAAACCCGGCACGCTGCACTTCGACATTGGCGAGAAGGACACCGACTGGCTGATAAAAAATGCCGCTGACAAACCCTATCGCGGCAATATCACGGTGATCTGGGATTCTGAAGCCGGTTAGACACGGTGTCGCTCGGCCAGCTTTGCTGATGGCCGAGCGACGGCGCATAACTGTCAGAGACCCGCGCTGATCATCGCTTCTCGGGTCAGACGTCGTGACAGTTCCTTGCGCTCATAACCGATGTCATCGAGCCGTTTTTCGTAGAGTCTTACGCTCATGACACCTTCACTGAACACCTCTTGCTGGGGAATGCCGATTCTGTTGGCCAGGTCCTCCATCTTGCGGATGAGCTGATTGATCGTTTGGGGGGTGGCATTGGCGTACTCCACTTGAGCTTCGCGCAACTCATCAAGCAGCTCGAGCTTTTCCTCGAACAGAGTGTCATTGGTTTCGTATTGCGTCGGATGGGTCTTGCGCAGGTGTTGTTCCCAGAAGTTATCCGGTGACAGATCGATCATGGCACTGACCAATCCGTCGCCTTTCTCCCGGTTCATGATCATGGTGTGGGCGCGGTCGATTTTTTTCGGCCGTCACGCCAGAGCGCTGTTCGTAGAGCATGCCCTGAGATTGCCAAGGCAGTTCCAGTCTTTGCGCCAGTCCTTTCTCGAACGCGAGATAGATTTCCACTTCATCGGGGGCCAGATTGCGAGGGTTGATCAGGTGTTGTTGCTCTTGGCTGCTGTACTCTGCCCTGGCTTCTTCACCGACACTTTTCAATCGGGCCGCGCTGCGCGCCAGACCTACGAGTGTGTCGTCCAGCACCTTGCTGGAGGTGGGTTCTGCGTAGGCTTTTGACACCAGCACTTTCAGTCCCAGAGAGTTGAACAGTTGCGCGCCGAGATCTCCGCAATCGTTCGGTGACACGACCTGCCTGAACAGTTTTTCTCGCAGTTGCGAATCCAGTGTCATGGCGTCGATCATCTCCCAGACGCGCTGGGTCAATTGTCGACGCCCGTTGCCCGAGCGGTAATCGTGACTCTCCCTGAGTATTCGGATCACGCTGAAAAAACCTGCAGACTCAGGCTCCGCCATCAGGTCGTGCCAGGACTCCTCTCTATACTGCCTGAAGGACTGCGAGGAACTGAAAATCTCAGTGTTATCGAATGATTGCCAATGAAGGAGCTCGTTGCTGACGCTCTCGAATTTGGCTTGCAGTTTGGAAAAACCGGAGGACATTCGGTAATTTTCAAACCGCTCCTGATCCTGCTCTGAAAGCTTCTCTCTATCGAAACGGGCGCGGCTGATGACGAACGCTTGATCGGACCACAGCTTAACCTCGGGCAATGTGTTGACCGACGTCGAGCGCATATCGAGCATGAAACCGCGCGGCCTGTGTTTATTTATATTGCCGACTTTGAACAAGCCTTCGGGCCATGTCTCTATGTCGGTTTTGGCGAGGCTCAATTCCCGCAAACGGTACATGCTCCCGACATTGGGAGGCTCACGCAACGGATTGCCGTTGAGGTTGAGCGACTGAAGCCGGATCAAACCACCAAGCCGTTCTTTCGACGGCGCTGTCATTCTGATGCGATTGTCCGTCAGGTCCAGTTCTTCGAGGTGACGTAATTGTCCGAGACTGGCGGGGATTTCCTTCAACTCGCATTGGCGAGCGCTCACCTGTCGCAGTTTGGGGAAGCTGCCGAGCACATCATCGGCATTGGCCGACAGACGCCAGTTGTCCAGCCGAAGCGCAGTGATTTGATCAAAATGTCGCTGCATGTCAGGTTGCTTGCGTAAATCGCGCCACCAGCGCAGCAAATCTCCGTTTGGAAACTCGCTTGACAGATCCAGGGTGTAGCCCTGTCCGGGGAGCTTGCTGCTTTCGCCAAATACTTCGCTTTGGCGTTCGAAGCATTTGATCAATTGATCTCTGAGCTTCATTCCGCCGTTTAGATTGAAATCCATCTTCAGCCCAGGCGCCCACTCACCGGAAGGCTGAGTATCATCAGGGTAACTCTTGCGCCAGTTCTCTAGCGTCTCCTTCAAATGCTCGCGTTCATCCTCCAGCCGCTTGATGCCTTCGACCGGGTCTCCATCAATGCGCAGTTTTTCGATGAATCGCTGCACTTCATGTGCACGCATTCGCGGATAAAGATCCTTGATGCGCTCCTCTGGTGTCGATCCACGAAGCGCGCGCGGCAGACGTAGCCAGCCACGCACCAGGGTGCTGGTTTCAACGGAGGCCTCCGGGCGGATCGGAGGCTCTGCCAGTGCGGTTCGGCGCTCGGCCGCAGAGGCGGACTGTTCCATAAGCCAGACCTGGAACGTGTGACCCTGGCCGGGTTTGTAACCGATTTTCGACAGCTTGTCGGCAGGTGCAGCACGCAGGATCGATTCGTAGAAATCGTCGGTTTTGTGCAGCAGGCGCTGATTGTCGTCGAACACCTCGTACCGACCATTTTCGTCTCTGATCAAACGCTTGACCGTGCTGGCGTCGGCAGGTCCCGCACTGCAACGCAGCGGCCCGTCAAAGGTGCCGTCGCGCACTTCGATGCGCTGGTCGGCGAAGCTGTCCGAGTGGATTTTGAGGGTGTTGAGGGCCAGCCGTTCGGTGTCGGCGGTCATCAGATCGTCGCGATAAAACCCCTCATACGCGCGGACGGCAGACGCTTCGAAATCCAGCTCTCGAGCCTGGGTCTTGAGGCGCAACGGCAGGCGATTTTCATCAGCGATTCGCTGAAACTCAGCGGGTGTGGCTTGTGCCACGAGTTTTTCCGCCAGCGACAAGGGCAACTGCGGGAAGGTCTGCTTGACCACACGCAGGTCGGTTTTACCGGAGCGCTCTGCGGCCTGATAGATACGATCCGATACGGCGGCGCGGCGCTCGTCGACAGCGTCCGCGAGCCGGTTGCGCAGGGCTGCGACTCGCTCGCCAGGCGCAACATCGTTACCGAGCAGTTGGTTCAGTGCCTGCTCGTCGAGAAAGTTTACGACCCGTTCCGGCAGCCTGCCTGCGTTGAGATCACCGAGGCTGATGGTCAAGGTATCGGCGGGCTCAGCCAGCGGGTTGCCATACTTGTGCGAATAGCCGGTCAGACTGGCATCGGCGTACACCTCCAGTGCTTTGCGAGGCGGCCAGCCCGGTAAACCGGTCAACATCGGTTCCAGCCACACCGCTTGCGGGTCGATCGGGCGACCGCCGCGTATGTCGGCACTCGCCGTGCGCACATCGTCGTAAGCACTGGCGCGTTTGAGGGTATCGGCCAGCAGCGGTGGCGGCGGGCTGCTGTCGACGTGCATCTGCCGCAGCGTTTCGTGATCGGTGTCGCTGCTGATACGAATCTGCTCAAGCTCCGCGGGGGAAAAACGTTCGGCACTGTGGCCCAGGCGGCGCATCAACGTCGCGTCGCCCCAGTCTTGCGGGTTCTCCACTTCATGCACCCAGGCACCGTGACCGTTATGTTCGAGCGTTGGGCGGTAGGCGTTGGTGCGGGTCGGGTGCTTGATGCGGTGGGTGTTGGACGTCGCGTCAGTTGAGGCTTTTTCGACAAAGAACAACTTGCCCTCCAGCGGCAGGACGTTTTCGTTGCCGTACTGATGCAGGCCATGGCGGTCAGGTTTTGCGTCTGGCGAGAGCATCAGTTCGTTGCGTTCGTAAGGACTCAGGTCCGGGTGCCATAAGCTGTTTTTGCCATTGGGCAGTTTCACCGGTTTCATGCCGTCAACCAGCGGTGACAGCTTGACGCGAAAGGCTTCGCCGATCTGCGCGCCGGCGGTGAAAGCGGCCAGCTGAATGATGTCGGTCACCACGCTGATGACATGCCCGGCGGCTTCTTCCCACAGGCCTTCGGCCAGATCGACCACACCTTCGATGACATCGCTGGTCAGTTGGTAAGCGGTGTAGGCCATCATCAATTCGCCCAGCCCGGGCACGAACGGCGTGGCGATCAACAATGCGACATTGAAAATGTCCGAGAGGATTTTCTTGAAGTTGTCCCACCAGGCCCAGCGTGCCTTGCTGTCGGTGTCGGCGGTGGAAACGGCGATTTCCCGCGCGTCGTTGAGGATCTTGTTGAGCTTTTGCTGGTAGGCGTGGCGCCAGTAATCGCCCGGTAATTTCACCCGGCTGAATTGCAGGTTGGGATTGTCCAGCGGATCCTTGCGCCAGACCGGTCGCTGATCGGTCGGGTCCTGACGCGGGTGGTACCTGACGATGAACAGCCGTTGTTCCAGCTCGGCAAAGAAGTGCCCGCGTTGCTGCTGGTCGACGAACTGGCTGAAGAACTGACGGTAGGTCTGTCCGGTCGATTCGCTGAGTCGGTCTTCGCGAAACTGGCGCGCCAATTCATCGCGGAACGCCTTCAGAGAGTTGTACTCCTTGAGCGGGTGATCCGGGTCGTGAGGGATGTAGACGATCAGGCGTCGAACGCCGCGACTGTCCGAAACCGTATGGGTCAGCAGCAGGATGCCGGTCAGGCGGGTGCCGAGCAACGACAGGTCAGAGCACTGCATTGAGCGCCCGTTGAGCAGCAGCTGCGGTTTGTCCTCGGCCAAGGTCAGCAGCATCTTGTAGGCGTCGTACTGGATGTCTTCCTTGATCAAGGCCAGATGCGCGGCGACGGCGAGGGCGTCTTTCTGACTCTCGTTCACCTTGTATTGCAGCACGCTTTCGGCCAGCGGTTCGCCGGGCAGCAGGTAGCTTTCCAGGTGCTTTTTATACTGCGCGCCGATGTCCAGATCGCGGCACAGCGTCTGGAACTGGCTGATGGGCATTGCACCCTTGATCGGCACGACATCGAACAAGCCTCGCGCATCGGGTTGGCTGATGTAGTCCGAGCCATGCCCGATGGTTTCACTGCTGGCGAAGTTGTGCAGGGCGGCATCCAGTAGCGAGACCGTGCGGGTAACGACGCCCTTGGAAACATCAATGGCATACCACGGTTTGTCTTTCGGCAGGTACAAGCGCAGAAAGGTGCTTTTGACGTCCGGCTCGATGCCGTGACGTTCCTTGATTTTTGCCTTGAGCAGCGGCTCGGCGAAGGCATGCAGATCGGTTTTGGCCAGCAGCTGATCAACGCGGTTCTGCGAACTCCAGGCCTTGAGATTGGCGGCGTCGAGTTTGTTCAGATACGCGGCGGGCGCGCTGGTGTACCAGGATTGAATCTTCAGTGGCGAAGCTGCCAAGGCGATGCCCCGGCTGACGGTGGCGGTTTTGAAATTGTCGTTGACGGCGGACTTGATGAAATCGTAGTGCCGTCCTTTGTCCGCGTTGTCCGCAGGCTGGGGGGAGAGAGACATGGCCGATCATCCTTGATTGTTGAGGAGTGATCAGCCTACCCACGGCAGGGCAAAACAAAAGTTCAAAGATCGGGAGGCAAACAGCGCTGCGACTGGCTAACCCGACGAAAATTCGAATCTGAAAAATACATAAGTACCACCCGCGACAGCGAAAAAACGTCACCCTGATGCAGAAATACCTGACACGAATTGTTACCTCGCTGTAGGGCGTGGCGCCTCGACCATTGCGATGCTCGCCGTCTGCGTTGGCTTGCATTGCGAGTCGCTGCCCGGTTGCAGATACGGCGTGAGAATCGGTGCCATGCCTTTGAGCACCTGCACGGGCAGGGCCGAGGTGAATTTGAAGTTCTCCGCCGAGCGCCCCGGCACGAACGCGGTGAGGGTGCCGAAATGGTGATCGCCGATGTAGAACACGAAGGTTGCGGTACGGTTGATCGACTTCGAACTGAGGATGCGTCCGCCCGAACCGATGGCCTCGATGCGGTTGTCGCCGGTCCCGGTTTTGCCACCCATGGCCAGTGGGCTGCCATCAGCCAGTTTGAAACTGCCGGAAACACGTTTTGCCGTACCGGCATCGACCACTTGCGACAACGCCTCGCGCATGGCCGTGGCGACCTCGGATGGCATCACCCGTTTGCCGACATGCGGGTCGTTGACCAGTTGCGTTTCGTACGGCGTGTCGGCGGCGAAATGCAGACTGTCGATGCGCAGCGTCGGCATGCGCACGCCGTCATTGAGGATGGTGCCGATCAGTTCGGCGAGGGCGGCGGGGCGGTCGCCGGAGCTGCCAATCGCGGTGGCCAGTGACGGCACCAGGTGATCGAACGGATAACCGACTTTCTGCCAGCGCTGGTGAATATCGAGGAACGCCTCGATCTCGAGCATGGTGCGAATACGGCTGTCGCGGGCGCCCTTGTGCTTGCTCTTGAACAGCCAGCTGTAGACTTCCTGACGTTCGAAATGGCTGGCCTTGACGATCTCGCTGAAGGTCGCGTCAGGGTGGTGGAGCAGGTAGCCGATCATCCACAGGTCCAGCGGGTGCACCTTGGCGATAAAGCCCTGATCGGGCAAATCGTAACTGCCGGGACCGTAGGAATCGTAGAGGCGGATCAGGCGATCATCGGTGAGTTTTTCGTTGAGCTTGGCGCCTTTCAGGTGGGAACGGACGAAGGTGTTGAAGTCTGCCTGACTGGCATCGGGCAGCAGGTAGCGATGCACGGCGGCCATGCGGATCGGCGTCGGACGCATGCTGTCGAGGAAAGTATCCAGACGCGCTTGGGTGTCCTTGTTTTTGTACTTTTTCCAGAACTTGAGCTGGAACGAGGTGCCTTCGCGGTCGGCGAAACTGGCGAGGTATTCCTGGCGACGCGGGTCGCGATCATCCTTGAGCAATTCGGCACTGTTGTTGGGGCCGGAGTAGGTGGTGTAACGCACCAGATCGCGCATCAGCCGAATGAATGGCAGGTTGATCGACTCGCGCAGGGCATCGCGCAGGGTCGGTAGGCGGCCGTTGTCTTCCTTGCGAAAGTTGTGGAACGTGTGCAAACCGCCGCCGGTGAAAAATGCCTCGCCGGGGCTGGCCGAGTATTTGCGGTCGAGGGCTGCGCCGAGCAGCTTCGACAGGTCGTGATCCTTGTTCTGGATCAGGTAATCGATGACCCACTGGCTCAAGCGGTCCTGATCGGGGACTTCGACTTTCTTGAGCTCCGGCACGCTCATGGCGCCGTACTTGTCGTGCAGCTCGGCGATGATTTGCAGGTAAGTGGTCAGCACGCGCATTTTCGCCGTTGAGCCGAGTTCAAGCTTGCTGCCTTCGTTGATGTCGAACGGCTGATCGGTGCTGTCGGTCTGCACCCGCACGCGGGAACCGTCCGGGGTCAGTTCAAAGAGGGTGAAGCTGTAGCGCACTTGCGTGGTGCTGGTCGGCGTCAGCAAGCGTTCGCCGAGCAGGCCGATTTCGGCGGCATAGGCCGGGTCGGCGAGTTTCTTCAGGTACGCGGTGGCCTGGGTTTGCAGCTCGCCCTGCAGGGTGCTGGTGGCCGAGAGGTCGAGACGATCGAGGTCGTACAGCGGTCGGTTGAGCATGCTCGCCAGACGACTGCGGGCGGCGCTGATGCCCTTGTTGGTTTCGATGGGCTGCATGGTCGGCTGGGTCTGCCAGTCGCGGTAGCTGACCTTGCTCGCGAGAGCGGCATCGGCCAATGCGCCATCGATCACCGCGTTCTGTTTGAGCAGACGCAAATGGCTGTCGGTAAGGTCGGCGAGTTCCTCGCGGCCCTTGGTCAGATAATACGAAGGGCGACGCTGGGCGATCATCAGCGAGAGCATCTCGCGCAGGGCCAGGCCTTTGGCAGCCATGGTTTTCGGATCGGTGGCCGGGCTGTTCAACTGTGCGTTGGCCTGGTTGAAGTCACTGCCGTACCAGACGCGCAGACCTTCCGCCATGCCATGCACTTCACCATGCCCCGGCACCGCCGACAGCGGCACGCTGTTGAGATAATCGCGCACGATATTCTGCCGCGCGCCCAGGGTTTGCGGGCCGGGCTGATAGGCGCGCACGCTGGCGGACATCATCTGCCGCAGTTTCTCGGCACCGGACACCGTCAGGCCTTCCGGTGAATGCCGGTACTTTTCCAATTGCGTCGCCAGCGTACTGCCGCCTGCCGATTGTCCCGGCAGACGCAGCAATTTGGCGACTTGCGACCACGCCGCCATGCCGAAGCGCGGCCAATCCACTGCCGGATTGGCCAGCGGTTGTTTCGGGTCGAGCAGAAAACGGTTTTCGATAAACAACAGGCTGCTGACTACCACGGGCGGGATCGCCGCGAAGCTTGCGTACAGCTGTTGCGGATAGTTGTACTTATACAGCGGCGCAGCCCGGCAATCGGTGATCGACAGCCCGGCCTGGATCTTTTCCGAATACGGCACGAACAGGCCTTTGTCGGTGTAGCTGAGCAGCGCCGGGGAAAACCGCGTCTGCTCGGTGACGACATAGTTACGTTTGAGCAGACGCGGCAGGAACTCATCGAGAGAGCTGTAACCCAGGCGCAGATCGAACGGCCCGTTGCCCGGATAGCGAATCGCTTCGCTGGGGCCGGGTTCGAGATGGTAAGTCAGCGATGCGGCGTATTGGCTGAGCTCGCGCGACTGAAAGCGCGAAGTGCGCATTTCCTTGGATGCGGCCAGCCCTACCACGATCGCGATAATCAACAGCAACAACCAGAAAGCCTTCCACCCGTGCCGATTGCGGCGGGGTTTTTCAGGGACAGGCGCTTCATCCACTCGTTCAGTCGGAACCACGGCTTTACTCGAATCGGTTTGCCACAAAGCGCCCATAGTCGATTGATCCATTCACGCAGATTGATCGGACTTGTCTGAAGCTTAGACGGTGGTTGGCGGCGGGGAAGAAAATGTGCGGGATGGGCGAGGGGTAGTTGCTGAATAAATCTGAACGGCTGGTGCCGGGGCGAAAACCTGCAAGTCAGAGCGCTCTATAGGGCAATGCTGGCCAAGCGGATACATGACGATGCACCAATGCTGTGCAATACTCGCCGGCTTTTTCAGTGGCGAATATTCCTACGTAAAGCAGGTAATGCCTCTCCGCAAACCGGGCTATTGCCGAGAGTTGTCGCTGAATGTTGTGGTTTATAGAGTGAAAAGTCCTGCCCAAGGCTTTTTATACTGCACGCCCCGCTGATCTTGCAGGTTGACCTGCAGGACGCGTTTACCCACGAGGTACACGCGGTTTCACACCAGCCAAGGCTTATCGGCCGACGCTTCGATACTCGGTGGTCATATCCAATAACAAGACGAGGTTGCACCCCTATGCCAGTCGGCAATCAACTGCCTCACGGCGACACCGCTCAGGGCGGTCCGCTCAAACGCGAACTCGGCGAACGGCATATTCGCCTGATGGCGCTCGGCGCCTGTATCGGCGTTGGTCTGTTTCTAGGTTCGGCCAAGGCCATCGAAATGGCCGGCCCGGCGATCATGCTGTCCTACATTTTGGGTGGTCTGGCGATCCTGGTGATCATGCGCGCCCTCGGCGAGATGGCCGTGCACAACCCGGTCGCTGGCTCGTTCAGCCGCTACGCGCAAGACTATCTCGGTCCATTGGCAGGCTTCCTCACTGGCTGGAATTACTGGTTTCTGTGGCTGGTGACCTGCGTCGCGGAAATCACCGCGGTGGCGGTGTACATGGGCATCTGGTTTCCCGATGTGCCGCGCTGGATCTGGGCGCTCGCGGCGCTGATCAGCATGGGCTCGATCAACCTGATCGCGGTGAAGGCCTTCGGCGAATTCGAGTTCTGGTTCGCGCTGATCAAGATCGTCACCATCATCGCCATGGTCATCGGTGGCGTCGGCATCATCGCCTTCGGCTTCGGTAATGACGGTGTGGCGCTGGGGATTTCCAACCTGTGGGCCCACGGCGGCTTCATGCCCAATGGCGTGACCGGCGTGCTGATGTCGCTGCAAATGGTCATGTTCGCCTACCTCGGCGTCGAGATGATCGGCCTGACCGCCGGTGAGGCGAAGAACCCGCAGAAGACCATTCCCGATGCGATCGGCTCGGTGTTCTGGCGGATTCTGCTGTTCTACGTCGGCGCACTGTTCGTGATTCTGTCGATCTACCCGTGGAATGAAATCGGCACGCAGGGCAGTCCGTTCGTGATGACCTTTGAGCGTCTGGGCATCAAGACCGCCGCCGGCATCATCAACTTCGTGGTGATTACCGCAGCCTTGTCGTCGTGCAACGGCGGCATCTTCAGCACCGGGCGCATGCTCTACAGCCTGGCGCAAAATGGCCAGGCCCCGGCCGGTTTTGCCAAGACGTCGAATAACGGTGTGCCACGTCGTGCGCTGTTGCTGTCGATCGGGGTGTTGCTGTTGGGCGTCATGCTCAACTATCTGGTGCCGGAGAAAGTCTTCGTCTGGGTGACCTCGATTGCCACCTTCGGCGCGATCTGGACCTGGGTGATGATCCTGCTGGCGCAGCTGAAATTCCGCAAAGGCCTGAGCGCCAGCGAACGTGCCGGCCTCAAGTACAAGATGTGGCTGTACCCGGTGAGCTCGTACTTTGCGCTGGCATTCCTGGTGCTGGTGGTCGGCCTGATGGCGTACTTCCCGGACACGCGCGTGGCGCTGTATGTGGGCCCGGCGTTCCTGGTGCTGCTGACCGTGTTGTTCTATGTGTTCAAGTTGCAACCGACCGGCGAAACGCAGGCTGCTGCGCGTTCGGCTTCTTGAGTCGTAGCGGCTGAAAAACGAAGCCCCGGTCGCGAGATCGGGGCTTTTTTGTGGGCGCTGTTGCCTCCTGACCGCCGGTCTGAAAGAACGATACAAACCCGGCGCAGGGGTTCAAATCGGTATCACTTGGCGCGGTAGTGAATAGAGGCGCAGCGATGAGGATCAGCGATTTTGTCGTTCGTGAACTCGGCCGGCGCCAGGTCCTGTTGTTCTTTCTGCTGGCGAGCGGGTTGTATGTTCTGCCGTTGATCCTCGCCGACTTTTCCTACATTGACGACAACTGGCGGGCACTGGCCGCCGGTAATGCCTGGGCCGACTACGGACGCTTGTTTGCCGACTGGCTGTATCAGGCGTTGACGTTCACCGGCGCTGCGCCGGATATCTTCCCCTTGCCGTTGCTGCTCGCCACTGTGGCGATGAGTCTGACGCTGACCCGACTGACCTTTCACTACTTTGCCGAGCCGACGCTGGCCAGTTGTCTGGTGCCATTGCCGCTCTGGTACAACCCTTTTCTGCTGCAGAATTTATCCTATCAGTACGACGGACCGAGTATGGCCTTGAGTCTGGTGGCGATGATCTGCGCGATCACCTTTCACGGTTCGACGCGGGTGCAACGCTGGTTGGTGCCGGCGGTATTGATTGCACTGGGCGTCGGGTTGTATCAGATCAGCATCAACGTCTTTCTTGGCTTGTGTTGTGTGGAGTTGCTCAGGGTTTTGCACCGCCGAGTTTCGTGGCCGGAGATCTGGCACTTGCTCGGCGGCAAGCTTGCGCAACTCGGTCTTGGCGTCGCGATCTATAGCGTCACCGCGTATCCGTTCATGGCGGCTTCGCGGCAAGCGCAGCTGCTCGACAGGGCAGGGCATCCATTACTGCAAGTCATCACCAACCTGGGTCGCGTGCTGGAAAAAACCGCGCTGTTGTTTCACGGCGGATATCTTTGGGTGTTTGTCGCTCTGATGCTTTGCGCGCTCTTGGGGCTGGCACGTCTTGGTCGTCCGGAACGGCGCGCAAGCGTTGCGCTGATCAGTCTGGCGGCACTGGCCGTGCTGGTGCTACTGGTGCCAGGCATCACGCTGCTGTTTCGCGACTTCAACGAGGGCGCGCGCACGTTGATGGGGTTCGGCGTGCTCCTGGTGTTTCTGTTCTTTCTCGCCCGACTGGCGTTGGCGCCCTATCACCGCTTGTTGCCTTTGCTGTTGATGATCCCGCTATTGGCGACGTTGTCGCTGTCGTTTGCCTACGGCCGCGTGTTGAACATGCAGAAAACCTTCGCCACCGCAGCCCTGTACAGCCTCGGTCACGACATCGCCGCTCATCGCGAGCTACGGGAAGCCAAGCGTATTTACCTGTCGATCAATTATTCCGAGCGCTGGCTGGCCAGTGCCGAGGGATCGTTCCGACAGCTGCCGGTTTTGCGTTATCTGCTGAATATCGATTACTACGTGCTTGCGGAAAACCTGCCCTCGGTGGGCATCACCAATGTGGTGGCCGAACGTGAGCGACGCAACGCCACCCACGTCGGGTATCTGGGTTATCCCGCGCTGGTGGAGAGTCTGTACTACCGCATTTATCTTCTCGGCGATTACGGTTTTATCGTCATGAGGGAGCCGCCGCACGGGCGGTTGTTGCAGTGGTGAAACGCTGACCGTTGGTCGGATAAAGCCCTCTACCTGTAATTTCTGACAGTAGACCGCTCCCACACCCTGGCCTAGCTTGGAGCTTCGTCCAACCGAAACGGTTAGCAACGGCCATGAAAGGATTTTCTGCAACCAGCGTGATCGGAGTGGCCGATGCGCTCATCCACTGGCAGATATTTTTCGTGCTCTGCAATGCGGTCGGCCTGGACCAGGCTGCCAGCAACTTTGCAGCGTTCTGTGTGGCCGCAGCGTTCTCGTTCTACTTGAACGTGCTTTACCTCTTCGAGAGAGAAACGTCGGTGTTCTTCTACCTGATGTTCATCGGCCTGATGGGCAGCGTGAGCTTTGGCGTAGGGGGCCTCGCGGATGTCTGGCGTTTGCCCGGACTGGTGACGGTGGCATCGTTTTCGCTGCTGAATATTGTGTCGGGGTACTGCTTCTTTCGCTTTGTGCTGTTTCGGGGGCGGCGGACATGAACATCCCTCTGCCTGAGTCCCCGCCGCCGTCAGCGTCTTGCGATGCTGCAAGGCCGTTTGTGGTCGATCTGGACGGAACCCTGATCAAATCTGATTTGCTGTTCGAATGTGCCATGTCCTTTGTTCGCAACAAGCCGTTGCAGTGCCTGAAACTTCTGGCCTGGCTCGGGCGCGGCAAAGCGTATTTGAAAGATCGATTGGCCCACGCGACGGACATCGACGTCGCCACGTTGCCCTACGATGCTGACGTGCTCTGGATGATCAAGGCGCAGCGCAACACCGGTCGGAAAATTGTACTGGCCACGGCCAGCCATCACGCATTGGCAGCACGTATTGCCGAGCATCTGATGGTGTTTGATGACGTCATAGGGACGACCCTCGAGCAGAACCTTTCGGGAGCAAACAAGCGTGATGTGCTGGTGACGTTATATGGTGAAGGCGGTTTCGATTACGTCGGTAACTCGCTGGACGACTTGCCGGTTTGGCGATCGGCCAGGCAAACCTATATCGTCAATCCATTACCGGGTGTCGAACGTGCCACCCGGCAATTGGGCAACGTTGTCCAGGTGGTTCGCTCTGACGTCACGTATTTCAGGGGGTTATACAAAGCGCTGCGTATTCATCAGTGGATGAAGAATGCGCTGATTTTTGTCCCTCTTATTGCTGCGCATCAACTGGCCAACCCGTTGCTGGTGGGGCGCGGTGTGCTGGCATTCGTGCTGTTCGGCTTGTGTGCATCAGGCGTCTACCTTCTGAATGACCTGCTCGACCTTTCCGATGATCGCAAACACCCGACCAAACGCCATCGACCCTTCGCCAGCGGATCCCTGTCGATCCAGTCCGGGCTGGCGGTTTTTCCTCTGTTGCTGTTGATGTCCTTCACGGGCGCCTGGTTGTGGCTGCCTCGTCAATTCCTCGCCGTGCTCGCCTGTTATTACGTGCTGACGCTGGTGTATTCGCTAGTGTTGAAGCGGCTGATGGCACTCGACGTGATTGCTCTGGCGCTGCTCTACACCTTGCGCATCATCGCTGGTGGCGCCGTTTTCGAACTCGAGTTGACGGGCTGGATGCTGGCCTTCTCCATGTTCATGTTTTTGAGCCTGGCTCTGGTCAAGCGCTATGCCGAATTGTTGATGGCGCTGCACAGCGGCATTACCGGAAAAACCGGCGGCCGGGATTACTTTCCCGCTGATCTGGCGATGCTCTCCTCTTTGGGCGCTGCATCCGGTTATCTCGCGGTCATGGTGCTGGCGCTATACATCCATGACAGCGCAACCACCGCGCTGTACGCGCACCCTCGGTGGATCTGGCTGGCGTGCCCGGTGATGTTGCTGTGGATCACCCGGATCTGGCTGCTGACCCATCGCGGCCGAATGAATCAGGATCCGGTGGTCTTCGCACTGCGTGATCGCTGGAGTCTGGCGATGGGGACGGTGTTCTGCCTGATTTTCTGGGTGGCGGCATGAAGGTCTCATTTGCCTCTTGGGGAAACTATCCTCATGCCCCTCAGAACGGTCATCCCTGCCAGTGGCAAGCCGATGTGGGGCCGCAGTGGCAGCGGTTGATCGAGGCCCACGGCACAACGTTGCCTTTCGGCAATGGCCGCAGCTATGGCGATAGCTGTCTGGCGGTCAGCGATCATGTGTTGCACCTACGCCCCCTGAATCGCTTTATCGAAACCGACTGGGAAAACGGTGAGATCTGCGCTGAGGCGGGCGTGACGCTGGGCGAGATTTTGCAACTGGCCATTCCCCGGGGCTGGTTTTTGCAAGTCACGCCCGGAACGCGGCATGTGACGCTGGGCGGGGCCGTGGCCAATGATGTGCATGGCAAGAATCACCACCGTTGCGGCACGTTTGCCGGTTCACTGGTGTGTTTCGGTCTGCACCGCTCCGTACAAGCACCGATGCTCTGTTCGCCGACGATAAATCCACAGTGGTTTGCTGCCACCATCGGCGGGCTGGGCCTGACGGGCGTGATCACCTGGGTGCGCATCCGTCTGCGCAGGATTCAGTCCAGCTTGATCGACAGTACTCGGGTGCGTTTTGACTGTCTGGATGACTTCTTTGCCCTGTCGGCGGACATGGATGCGCGGTATGAATACAGCGCCGCGTGGATCGATTGCCTGGCCAAGAACAGCGCCCGTGGGCGCGGATGCTTTACGGCTGGTGATCATTGCACATCGGGGCCGCTTGAGGTCGTGGCGCCACATTCGTTGCCTGTACCGATGCGTTCTCCGGTATCGCTAATCAATCCGTTCACCTTGAAACTGTTCAACCGTCATTACTGGCAACAGCAACCGCAACCGCCGACCCGACACTATCGAACGGTTGCCTACAGCCCGTTTTTCTATCCGCTGGATCGTATCGAGAACTGGAATCGTCTCTACGGACGCAGAGGTTTCCAGCAGTTTCAGTGCGTTTTGCCGGCACCGATGGCGGCAGCGGCACTTGCCGAATTACTCAAGTCGATTGCGCGTAGCGGTAGCGGCTCCTTCCTCGCGGTGCTCAAGCGTTGCGGCGATATTGCGTCGCCAGGATGGCTTTCCTTTCCCATGCCGGGTACTTCATTGGCGCTGGATTTTCCGCAGAGCAGTGAGCTGACGAAAACGCTTCTGCCGCGTCTCGATGCCATAGTCCGGGAAGCGGGGGGGCGCTTGTATCCGGCCAAGGACGCGCACATGAGTGGCAGTGATTTTCGCCAGGCCTATCCCGCCTGGGAGCAGCTGGAAGCGATGCGCGACCCGGCCCTGATCTCTCGTTTTTGGCAGCGAGTCATTCGATGAGAAAAATACTAATTGTGGGCGCCACGTCGGCGATTGCTTGCGCTTGCGCGCGATTGTGGGCGGCAGATCGGAGCGAATTGTTCCTGGTCGCCAGGGATGCGCAAAAGCTCCAGCAAACCTGCGCCGATCTGCAGGCCCGAGGTGCCAGAGCGGTAACCACGTACGTCATGGACGCCAGTGATATCGCCGCACATTCGCTCATGTACGAGAAATGCCTGGCGACGTTGCAGACGGTGGATATCTGTCTGGTCGCCTACGGTTCCTTACCGGATCAGTCGGCATGCGAACAGAGTGTTGAGCAAGCGATGGAGCAGTTCGCCAATAACGGCAGTTCAATGATGGCCCTGTTGACGCTGTTGGCTAACCGCATGGCTGCCCGGCAGCACGGCACACTGGCGGTTATTTCCTCGGTTGCCGGGGATCGCGGGCGACCTTCCAATTACCTGTACGGCGCGGCCAAGGCCGCGGTGTCAACGTTCTGCGAAGGCTTGCGGGCGCGCTTGTTCAAGTCAGGTGTGCATGTGATCACCATCAAGCCCGGGTTTGTCGATACGCCCATGACCCGGGAACTGGCGTTGCCAGCCTTGCTGGTGGCACAACCGGACGCCGTCGCTCGGCGAATTGTTGCAGGCATTGATCGTCGGGTTGCGGTGTTGTACGTGCCGGGATTCTGGAGGGTGATCATGTGGATAATCAGGGCCATACCGCAGCCGCTATTCAAAAGGCTGAACCTGTGAATCAGGCGCTGATGTTGTCCGGGTGGCGTTATCGGGTTTTGATCGGTTCGGTGATCTGCTCCGCCCTCGCTTATCTCGCTGTTTCCCTGTGGGGCGGGTGGGCGTCCGTGAGCGCGGCGGTCAGTCGAGTGGGCGGGTGGCAGGGCGGGCAGATCGTCGGCATGGTGTTGCTCGGCTACGGTCTGCGGTTCCTGCGTTGGCAGGTTTACCTCAATGCCTTGCGCCATCCGCTGCCGTGGCGGCCGAGCCTGAAAATCTATCTGGCCGGATTCGCCCTGACCACCACACCCGGCAAAGCCGGTGAAGCCCTGCGTGGCGTTTTGCTCAAACGCTGGGATGTGCCTTATGCACACAGTTTTGCTGCGTTGTTCAGTGAGCGGCTGGCGGACCTGCTGGCCATGGTCGGCCTGGCGTTGTTCGGCTTGAGCGCGCATCCCGAAGGTTTGTCGATAGTCGTCACGAGTCTGGTGTTGCTGGCTTGCGCCGGGATCTTGTTGATCTCGCCAGCCCTTGTCCGGGCGATCGATCGGCGCATCGATCAACGCCACGACGGGTTCTCCCGGTTACTGCGCCATGCCATCGAGGTGTTGCACCAGTCGCGCCGCTGCCACACGCCACGCCGCCTGATCGTCACAACGCTGTTGAGCCTGCTGGCATGGGGACTTGAAGCGCTGGCGTTTTACTGGATCTTGCAGGCGATGGGCGCGGATGTGGGCCTGGCGTTTGCGCTATTCATTTATGCGGTGGCCATGTTGGCGGGGGCGTTGAGCTTCATGCCGGGTGGGCTGGGCAGCGCCGAGGCGGTGATGGTGGCTTTGCTGGTGTCGGGTGGGGTTGGGTTGCCGGATGCGATTGCGGCGACGGTGTTGTTGCGGTTGGTGACGTTGTGGCTGGCGGTGCTCTTGGGCAGCGTCGTTTTGACAAGCACTGCTGTGGAAACAATTCACGATGAAATCTAATCTTCGAAACGAGCGCTTACTGGGCTGTTTCTCTTTACTGATCGCTCTGTTGGTGGGTAGCTATTTGCGATTGCGTAACTTGACAGTCGATGCGTTATGGCTTGATGAGGTGTTCAGTGTGGCGACGAGCCATCCAGATAACAGTTTCCTTGAAGTGTATCGGCGAACGCTGATAGATGTTCATCCCCCGCTGTACCAATTGGTGTTGTGGGTGTTTTATAAGGTGTTTGGGTTTGGAGAAATGGTCGGGAGGTATCTTTCTGTTGTTTTTGGCGTTCTGCTAATTCCGGTTGCGTATTTAAGTGGGCGGCAATTATTCAATGGAAGAGTTGGAGTGTTTGCTGCGTGGTTGGTGGCGATAAATTTTTATTTGATTACCTATTCGCAAGAAACGCGCTCCTATGAGTTGTTGGCGTTGTTGACAATGGTTTCTTTTTTTATGTTTGTGAAGGCAGTGCGAACAGTCGCGGTGTTGCCCGTTGCTGGTTATTCATTGGTGGCTGCATTAGTTGTAAATACTCACTATTTTGGTTTTTTGGTAGTCGCTTCTCAGGCATTGTTTGTGGTTTGTAAGTTGTTTGAGGTCTCATTTAATAAAAGGATTTTTTATCGGTTTGGCATGGCCGCGATTTTTATAATGATTAGTCTCTCGCCACATGTTTCCTTTGTGCTGGAGAATTTTAACCGACAAGGGTTTTGGATACCTAGTCCCAATGACCTGTTTTTTATCGAGCTGTTTTATTTGTACTTTGGAAGCTTGTCCTTGGCTGCCATATTTTCTGCGCTTTTATTGGCAGCGCTCACTCGATTAGGGAGCGACGAGCAAAATCGCGAAGTACTTAGATTGTTTGTTTTCTGGTTTGTTGTGTGTGCCATGCTTCCTTACATGCGCTCACTGTATTTTCAACCCGTGTTGACGATGCGAAGTTTGATTGTTTTGCTTCCGGGTCTTCTGATATTGCTCGCTTATGGCTTGAGTTTGATTAGGGATGGATGGATCAGGGGAGGGGTTGCGGTGGTTGTTCTGTGCTTTTCAATGACACCCTTGTATACCGATTACAAACCTGAATCTACTTTTGAGAATCAATTGAAGCCTGTCAGTCAGATGCGTGATCTGATTCAAGAATTAATCAATGAGCAGATTGAAGCTCCTTTGTATTCCAGGCAGTACATAGAGTTTGGTCAGTACTTTAAATTGTTAGGGTCGTCAATTGAGATAAAGCGCGAAGAAGACTTGCTAAACGATTTGAAGTCCTCGCAACCACCTGCAGTTTTTTATCTTCTCGCTAGCCGCGGTATTCCCCTGCCTGACGACGTATTACTGAAGCGGTATAACGTTGTAATGGTAGGTGAAAGGAGAGACGGCGATTCACTGGCCGTTGAGTATCGAACAGCTCCCGATAGCTCTGTAAAAAAGTGAGGGGGGGGCAAGCTGCCACACCAGAAGTGAGGCAGCCGGTGAATAAAATCAGGCCGCCGCCACTTCCTGCGGCTCAAAACTGTCCGCCCGCGCCATCTGCCACATCCGCGAATAGAACTCGCCATTCACTTCTCCGGTGAGCAATTCCCCCGGTTTCAGGAACACGTGCAACTGCGAAAACAGTTTGATCTCGGTCGCCGACATGCGTCGCACCAGATGCTTGGCCGACAGTTGTGATGGATGTTCCAGCCCGGCTGCGGCGAGCATTTCCGCCAGCGCCTTCAGCGTATTGCGGTGGAAGTTGAACACGCGCTGCGCCTTGTCCGGCACCACCAGCGCACGTTGGCGCAAGGCATCCTGAGTCGCCACACCGGTCGGGCATTTGTTGGTGTGGCAGCTTTGCGACTGGATGCAGCCGATGGCGAACATGAAGCCGCGTGCGGAGTTGGCCCAGTCGGCACCGATGGCCAGTACGCTAGCGATGTCGAAGGCGCTGACGATCTTGCCGCTGGCGCCGAGTTTGATCTTGTCACGCAGGTTCAGGCCGACCAGCGTGTTGTGGACAAACAGCAGGCCTTCGCGCATCGGTACGCCGATGTGGTCGGTGAACTCGACCGGTGCGGCGCCGGTGCCACCTTCCTTGCCATCGACGACGATGAAGTCGGGAAGGATGCCGGTTTCCAGCATGGCTTTGGCGATGCCCATGAACTCCCACGGATGGCCGAGGCAGAACTTGAAACCCACCGGTTTGCCGCCGGACAGTTCACGCAGTTGCTGGATGAACTGCATCATTTCGATCGGCGTGGAAAACGCGCTGTGGCGTGACGGCGACACGCAGTCTTCGCCCATCAGGATCCCACGGGTTTCGGCGATTTCCTGGGTGACTTTGTGCTTGGGCAGGATGCCGCCGTGGCCGGGTTTGGCGCCCTGGCTCATCTTGATTTCGATCATCCGCACTTGCGGATTCTGCGCTTGGGTGGCGAAGCGTTCCGGGTCGAAACGGCCGTCGCTGGTGCGGCAACCGAAGTAGCCGCTGCCCAGTTCCCAGGTCAGGTCGCCGCCGTGTTCGCGGTGATACGGGCTGATGCTGCCTTCGCCGGTATCGTGGGCGAAGTTGCCGAGTTTTGCGCCTTGATTGAGTGCGCGAATGGCGTTGGCGCTGAGCGAGCCGAAGCTCATCGCCGAGATGTTGAACACCGACGCCGAGTACGGCTGGCTGCACTGCGGGCCGCCGACGGTGACGCGGAAACTGCTCGGGTCGCTCAGTGGCGCCGGGCGCATCGAGTGGCCGATGAATTCGAATCCGGATTGATAGACATCGATCAGCGTGCCGAACGGCTTGTCAGCGGTTTCGTTTTTCGCTCGCGAATAGACCAGCGAACGCTGCGCGCGGGAGAAGGGCAGGGCATCACTGTCGGACTCCAGCAGGTACTGACGGATCTCCGGGCGGATGCCTTCGACCAGATAACGGATATTGCCGAGGATCGGGTAATTACGGCGTACGGCGTGCGGGCTTTGCAGCAGGTCGAACAGACCGATCAGGCTCAGTACGCCGGTGACCGCAGTGATCGGCCACAGCCAGTCATGTTCGAGGAAAGGCAGGCTGGCGAGGGTAAATATCACGCAGACGGCAAAGAAGGCGTAGCGGCTCAGGAGTGACAGGCTCATACGGTTTCCTTGGTTCGGACTCGGAATAATCAGCGAAGATTCAGGGATAAACACATTCCCCTGTAGGAGTGAGCCTGCTCGCGATAGCGGTATATCAGCTACAAATGATTTGACTGACCCGACGCCATCGCGAGCAGGCTCACTCCTACATGAGGCAACTTCACCAAACGATCAGGCGTTTTGTGCCTGAAGAAAAATCGAAAACAGCTCGGACTGGGATTTGATTCCCAGCTTGCTGTACATGTGTTTCTTATGGACTTTCACGGTTTCTACGGAGATTTCCAGCTTACGGGCGATTTCTTTACTGGAGCAACCGCTGAGCATCAAACGCCCTACATCCAGCTCACGGGCGGTCAGTTGCGCACCTTTGAGTTGTTGCACCGACGCTTCCAGTTGCACCCTCCAGTCTGCCCGGACAGGGGCGGCGGCGAGGGCCACGGTTTCGTTGATCTCATAGGGCAATCGTTGGCGCAGCAGGCCCAGCACCCAAGGCTGGATCAATGACAGCAACGCGATATGTTCGCCAGTGAAACGTTTTTCACTGCCCAGTGACAGGCACAGCGTGCGATCGCCTTCGAGCTGACAATTGAACTGGATTTCGTCGGCCACGACATTCAGACGAAAGTATCGCTGGTAATACTCGGTCAGTTCGAAATGCTCCGGCGCCACCTCGGACAAGCGATACAGACCGGTGCGCGTTTGCTCGCGGCAGGCGATGTAGAACGGATCAAGCAGGTACAGGCCACGCAGATAATCCTGAAACAACGGGTCAGGGCTGCCGTCTGCGCCCGGGCATTCGGCAAAGACTTGCGGGTGTTGATCGGCGCTGAACAGCAGCACCACCCAGCTATCGAACGGCACGTATTGGTCGAGCAAACGCACCAGTTGCGCCCAGAAATTCGGCTTGTCGAGCGCGTCGATCAGTTGCCCGACGGCGCGGTGCCAGGTGATGTCGTCAAACGAAAGTGTCATCGATCTACCCCTATCGGGTTACCCCGGCCGCGTAATTCCCTGGCCGCTCGCTTGCTGCGCATACTGGCCCACAGACAGCCACCGGGCAATCTTTCCGCGCCCGCCGCTCATAACAAGGGAATCCCCATGAAAGTCGAACTCGCCCAACTGGCGGGCCGTGACAATGCCACGGCATATAACCTCGAACGCGCACTCGCAGCGATTGCCGCGTGCGCGACCGACACGCAATTGATCGTTTTCCCGGAGACCCACTTGATGGGCTTCCCGACGGCCGAGACCGTCGCGCAAACCGCCGAACCCCTCGACGGCCCGACCGTCAGCGCGGTGCTGGCCGCAGCGCGCGAACGCAATATCGCCGTGGTGATCGGCATGGCCGAGAACGACCACGGGCGCTTCTACAACACCACGCTGCTGATCACCCCTGAAGGTATTGCCCTGAAATACCGCAAGACGCATTTGTGGGCGTCGGATCGTGGCGTGTTCGAGGCCGGCGACCGCTATGCCACCTGTGAGTGGAACGGTGTGCGCGTTGGCTTGCTGATTTGCTACGACATCGAGTTTCCGGAGTCGGCCCGTGCCCTCGCGCAACTGGGTGCCGAGTTGCTCATCGTGACCAACGGCAACATGGACCCATACGCATCGACTCACCGCACCGCGATCATGGCCCGTGCTCAGGAGAATCAGGCGTTTGCGCTGATGGTCAATCGTGTGGAAGCGGGGGACGACGGTTTGGTGTTCGCGGGTGGCAGTGCGCTGGTCGATCCACTGGGGACGTTGCTGTTCGAGGCCGGGCGGGAAGAAGGGACGTTCAGCGTTGAGCTGGATTTCGACCGGTTAGAGATTGCGCGCAGGGATTACCGCTATCTGGATGATCAGCGTTTGAAGTTGCCGGGGGAGGTGGTGGAGCGCGGCGATGGTGTTCGTGAGTTGTTGATTCCACGCCGTTGACCGCTGCCCTCACCCTAGCCCTCTCCCGGAGGGAGAGGGGACTGACCGAGCTGATTGTTCGAGGTACGCCGACCTGAAATACCGAGTCGCACTCAGGATCTGAAACTGCGAGTTCAAGTCGAACTCAGGATTTGAAACTGCGAGTTCAAGTCGAACTCAGGATCTGAAACTGCGAGTTCAAGTCGTACTCAGGATTTGCAATTGCGAGTTCAAGTCGTACTCAGGATTTGAAACTGCGAATTCAAGTCGAACTCAGGATTTGAAACCCACGGAGATCTGCTCCCTTTCCCCTCGCCCCCTTGGGGGAGAGGGCTGGGGTGAGGGGGAAAAGATTTCAAGTCGAACATAAAAATCAGCAACACCCGAGAACAAAAAAAAGAACCGAAACATTCGCCGAACTCGGCTCTGCCATAAATCCAATAAAATTCGGAGTAAGTCGCCCATGGCTCGTTTGCAACGCACCCTTTCATTAGGGTCGGTGGTGCTGTTCGGCATCGCCTACATGACGCCGATCATTGTCCTCGGCACCTTCGGCATTCTCGCCCAATCCACCGCCGGCATGGTCCCCGCCGCCTATCTGGCGGCGCTGATCGCGATGTTCTTCACGGCGATGAGCTACGGCCGTATGGCCGCTGCTTTCCCGGTTGCAGGTTCCGCCTACAGCTACGTGCGCAAGGCGATCAGCCCCAAGCTCGGTTTCATCGCCGGTTGGGCCGTACTGCTCGATTACCTGTTTCTACCCATGGCGATCTGGCTGATCGGTGCGGCGTATCTGGCGTCGGCATTCCCGTCGATCCCGCAATGGATCTGGGTGCTGGCATTCATCGGCATCACCAGCGCTATCAATATCATTGGCCTGAAACTGGCCAACGGCATCAACGCCTTGCTGATGCTGGTGCAATTCCTCGTGTTGATCGCTTTCGTTGCGCTGTGCGTGCACTACATCGGCGGCGATGCGAGCACGCCGTTGTGGTCGATCAAACCGTTCTTCAACGGCGACATGCACATGCCGCTGATCATGAGCGGCGCGGCCATCGCCTGCTACTCGTTCCTCGGTTTCGATGCGGTCAGCACCTTGACCGAAGAAACCCGTGACCCACGCCGCACCATCCCGCGGGCGATCATGTTGATCACCTTGATCGGTGGGCTGATCTTCGTCGGCGTTTCATACTTCGTGCAGATCGCCCATCCGTCGTTCCAGTTCGACAGCGTCGATTCGGCCGCCTATGAAATCGCCCGCAACATCGGTGGCGACCTGTTTGTGTCGATCTTCCTGATTGGTCTGATTGTCGGCCAGTTCGCCTCGGGGCTGTCGGCACAGGCCAGCGGTTCGCGACTGTTGTTCGCCATGGGCCGCGACGGCGTGTTGCCGAAGTCGTTCTTCGGCACGCTGCACGCGCGCTTTGGCACACCGGTCAACAGCATCCTGCTCTGCGCCGTGGTGGCATTGCTGGCGCTGAAACTCGACGTGACCACCTCCACCTCGTTCATCAACTTCGGCGCATTCCTGGCGTTCAGTCTGGTCAACCTGTCGGTGATCTTCCATTACTGGATCGGCGGCGAGAAAAAAGGCCCGCGCGAGCTGCTGCTGTTTCTGGTTTTCCCGTTTATCGGGCTGGTGGCGGACTTGTGGCTGATGGTCAGCCTCGATCATCTGGCGGTGTATCTGGGTTTGAGCTGGCTGGCGATCGGCGTGGTGTATCTGGCGGTGCTCACCGGTGGTTTCCGCCGGCAGCCGCCGGAGATGGATTTTCAGGAAGCGACCTGAACCTTGCGGCTTGGCACACCGTTGACCGGCATGTGATCCTTGGCGCTTTTGCGCCAAGGGTTTTTCGTATGTCGACTGCTTCCACGATTCGTATTGCCGCCGCATTGTTGCTCAACACTCAAGGGCAGACCCTGCTGGTACGCAAGCGCGGTACCACGGCGTTCATGCAACCGGGCGGCAAGATCGAGGCGCACGAGTTGCCGGTGCATGCACTGGCGCGTGAGCTGGAGGAGGAATTGGGCTTGCAGATCGACTCGGCGCAGGCGACGTTTATCGGGCAGTTTTCCGCCCCTGCCGCCAACGAGCCGGGATGCGTTGTACAAGCCGAAATCTTTCAACTGACGATCGACACTGAGGTCATGCCGGCAGCGGAAATCGAAGAAGTGATCTGGGTCGATCCGGCCACTGATCCAGCAGTCGATCTGGCGCCATTGACACGCGACCTGATCCTGCCGTTTTATCGCAACTCGCTGAGCGCAATTGCCTGATCATCCACGCAAAGGACTTTGCCATGATCCCGCTTCAAGACTTGCTGATCTTCGCCGCTGCCGCCTTGCTGATGGTGCTGACGCCGGGGCCGAACATGATCTACCTGATCTCGCGTTCGATCTGTCAGGGACGCAAGGCCGGGGTGACCTCGTTGCTGGGCGTGGTGGCGGGGTTCTTTGTGCATCTGTTTGCGGCAGCGGCAGGTTTGACCGCCGTGTTCCTCGCGGTGCCGATGGCCTATGAAGTGCTGAAGTGGGCCGGTGCGCTGTATTTGCTGTGGCTGGCCTGGCAAGCGCTGAAACCCGGGGCGCGCTCGCCGTTCGAAGCGCAACAATTGCCGGCGGACTCGTCGCGCAAGTTGATCACCATGGGCTTTCTGACCAGCGCACTGAACCCGAAAATAGCGGTGTTCTACCTTTCGGTATTTCCGCAATTCATCACCCCTGAACACGGCTCGGTGTTCACCCAAAGCATCATTCTCGGCCTGACCCAGATCAGCGTCAGTTTCTGCGTGAATTTGCTGATCGCGCTGTTCGCGGCCGGCATTGCTTCGTGGTTTGTGCGCAACCCGACATGGCTGGCGCTGCAGCGTTATTTCATGGGCTTCGTTTTGGCTGGTCTGGCCGTGCGCCTGATGTTTGAGCAGCGCAGGACGGCGTGAACATGTGGATCGAACAGCTGGACGCCAGCCATGCCCTGGCTTACCGCGAACTGATGCTCGAAGCCTATGACCGTCATCCGCAGGCCTTCACCTCAAGCGTGCGCGAACGCGCGGTGATGCCATTGAGCTGGTGGGAAGGGCGCCTGACCAGCAAGCTCGACGTGGTGCTTGGCGCGTTTGAAGCCGGCACGTTGGCCGGCATCGTCGGCCTGGCCTTTGAACCGCGCGAAAAGGCTCGTCACAAGGCCACGTTGTTCGGCATGTACGTGTCGGCGGATTTTCGCCAGCATGGCCTGGGCCATGAACTGGTGCAGGCGGCCATTGCCGAAGCGCAAAACCATCCGGCGCTGAAACTGCTCCAGCTCACCGTCACCGCCGGCAATGACGCCGCGTTCAACCTCTATCAGCGCTGCGGCTTCATCCAGTTCGGCCTCGAACCATTAGCGGTGCGGGTGGGTGAAGACTACTTCGACAAGATCCACATGTGGCGCGAGATCTGATTTCACACTGATCCCTGTGGGAGCGAGCCTGCTCGCGAAAGCGATGTGTCAGTCAGCAACGTTGGCAACTGACCGATTGCATTCGCGAGCAGGCTCGCTCCCACAGAGTTCGCGCTGTACTTGACTCAGCGCACGGCGCTGACACCATCCAGCGTCGAGAACGACGTGTCTTTCGCCGTCAGCAGAAAATCGCGCATGTACGGTGCATCGAGCATGTCGGTACGAATCGCCGCGTACAACGTCGCGAACAAGCCTTTTTCCCCCAGCCGTTTACCTTTCACGTAACCGCGCGAGCTGTACTCGTGCAGCGCCCAGTGCGGCATGCCGCAGACGCCACGGCCGCTGGCGACCAGTTGCATCATCATCACCGTCAGCTCTGAAGTGCGCACCTGTGCCGGCTCGATATCGGCCGGTTCCAAGAAGCGCGTGAAGATATCGAGGCGATCGCGTTCCACCGGGTAGGTGATCAGCGTTTCCGTGAGCAAGTCTTCGGGGACGATGTACGGTTTGCTCGCCAATGCGTGCTGATTGGCCAAGGCCAGCATGGCTTCATAAGTGAACAGCGGCACATAGGTGATGCCAGCGATTTCCAGTGGATCAGACGTCACCACCAGATCCAGATCGCCACGGGCCAGCGCCGGCAGCGGTGCGAAGGCGAACCCCGAGGCGAGGTCGAGTTCGACTTCCGGCCAGGCATCGCGGAACTGGTCGATGGTCGGCATCAGCCACTGGAAACAACTGTGGCATTCGATGGCCATGTGCAAACGCCCGGCGGTGCCACCGGCCAGACGACCGATATCGCGCTCGGCGGCGCGCAACAGCGGCAGGGTCGCGTCCGCCAGTTGCAGCAGGCGCAAACCGGCGCTGGTGAACCGCACCGGTTTGGTCTTGCGCACGAACAACGCCATGCCCAGACGTTCCTCAAGCTCCTTGAACTGGTGGGACAGCGCCGATTGCGTCAGGTGCAAACGGTCAGCGGCGTCCACCAGACTGTCGGCTTCGCGCAGGGCATGCAGGGTTTTCAGGTGACGGATTTCAAGCACTGATGGCTCCATGAGGAAAACTTGTGATAAACACTAAAAGGTTGAGTTTGTCTCATGTTTGGCGGGCTGTCGATGATTACGAAATCTTTTGCCCGCAGAGTGTCACCTACCCGCTGCGCAGTTTCTGAGTGGGGGCTGCCGATCACTGACTCCAGCGCGTTTTATGAATCTGCCCTGGCGGGTCGAGCATATAGCTGACGTTATCGATGTAGAGCGACCCCTTGACCTTAAGAGGATCAGAGGGAAAGGACACTTGCAGTTGGGCGCTCACTACATCTGGCAACATGACGCCGGAGTATTCGAAAGGCATTTGCGCAGGTTTCAGCCACCAGCTACCGACGTCGTACTGGATCGTTCTGCCGTCCGCTCCATAGCCCGAGATGATAAAAAACAGAATCGGGTGCGTGTCGATGTTCGGCGGATCCTGATGGTATTTGGCCTCAGGCGCGGATGCATCGATCTGCACGGTAAAGGCCCCGGGCGGGGCGTCGAATCGATTCAACAGTACGACGCCGTTATCTACACCAGGCAGCACCTTCGCTTGATAGCCGAGGTTATGCTGAACGACGCTGGCCTTGCCTTGGAATGCATGAACCTCCCAAGGCGCAAACTTGCCAGTGCCGAAGTCGCCGTTTTGCAGAAGATTTTTATTCATGTCTGCCATCCCGTAATCGTATCGACGCTTCACCATGAGTTCCGTCGTCGAACCATTGGCTGCGTAAACGCAAGGTCGCGCTACTGTCAGATCTGACAGTAGCGACGGGCGGTTATGAAGTACGCATTCACACCCCTTCGAAATGCCTCAGGACAATCGACTGTTCGGTGATTCTGGAGTCGAGCAAGGTCGGCTCGTCAGCGTGAGTCAGCATGCGATGCTGGGGGAGTTTCAGGTGGGCCCTTTCGAACTTGCGCAAAGGCCGGGTGGCCGAGCGGTAATGGAAATGCACGTACCAGAGCAGTTGCGCAGGCTCCTGCGTGAGATTCCAGACCTCATATTCCTGCAGGTAGTTGGCTTGGCCATGATGGTTAGCCAGTTGCTGGATCGGACGAGTTTTGCGGATCTCCACCGCTTGCTGATCGATGAGGTCATCCAGCATGCCGTCGGTAGGCTTTTGACTGGTCAACGAGCGTTCGGTGCGGAGGGTACGACCTTCGATGAGTAGTTCGCTTGCCTGATCGCGCAGTCGCTGGATGATCGGGTGCTGGGCAGACTTGCCAGTGATGGCGTCGGCGCGCGTGATGAGTTCACTCGCCCGACCTTTCATCATGTGTTCCAGATCGATGGGGAGCATGCCCTTGTTGGCGTTTCTCTGAACCTTGGCGCGGTAATTTCCTACGTCATCCAGACGCAGTTGTGCCTCGGTGACCAGGGTGGCCTGATTCAACCACGCGGGCGGGCGGGTGGCTGCGGGTTGCGGGTTGGTCAGCCGTAATTTGCCATCAGCGCCTTGTACATAGATTTCCTCATGGCCTCCAGCCCCGGTGCATTTATATCGACGGGTATTGGTCACGTTGTCCCATTGCTCCACGCCATGGCGTAATTGGTTGTCCTCAGTGATGAATACGCGCTGCAGAGGTTTCCCTGCAATCTTGGGTTCGGGTGGCTTGTTGATAGCGGCACGCGCTCGATCAGCCAAGCGATCGATGCCTTCCAGCAAGGGCTCGACCACGTCGAGATGGAAGAATTGCGGATAGCTGGCGGTCCAGACGGCCATCTCGCGACGAAACTCGACGCAAGTGTCGATGGTTTCCTGAAGCATGCGGGTACGTTCGGCGGTAGTGCTCTGAATGTTCGGCAGGTCGTACTGGCGGTACAGGCGCTCATCGATCTTGTTGCGAAGGGGTTCCGCCACCGTTGCAAAGTAGCGCCACGATGCATCGTCGGGACTGCCGGTTCTTTTGACGATTTCCAAGCGTTGGGAGGTTTTCAGGTACAGCAAGACGGGTTCACTGTGGCGGGTGTTGGTGTTATCGACCAGCGCCGAAATTTTCGGTCGGTCTTTGGCAAGTATGCGTTCATACCAGTGATTGACGTGGTCCCTGAGTTCCCCCAATTGTTCGAGCTTGTTCACGATCTCGACACGAAACCTGTGTATGTCTTCAATGTGTTTCAAGCGTTGTGCCACAGCATCAGCTGGCAGCGCATTGTGTAGCTGCCTCAATCGTTTGACTGCTCGTGTCATCCCGATAATGTTATGCGACAGGTGAATGGCGCGGCGCCGATAACGATCAGTCAACAGCCAGGCGGCCTTGCTTTGCATTTCGGCGACAGCCCTGCGTTTTCTGCCCTGGGTCAGCGCAGTCAGCTCGGTCAACACCTCATACCGCTGTCTGGCTACCTGGATATCGCCAACGCAAGCGGCTTCGACCGTTGGCCACATGGCCACGCGCTCCACTTCCGAAGCTTCGCGGTAGACATTGAGCACCTCGTCGCTTTTTCTCCCCCTGCGTTGCAATTGATCGGCCAAGTCGTCAGCGGCGGCGGTCAGTTGATGGTGACGACGGAAGTTTCGATCCACCAGCCAGCGGGGCAAGCGTTGCCGAATCACCGGCGGCCAGTAAGGGTCGAGTGTATCGAGCATGCGCCCGCCCACATTGCCGCCACCCACCACGCCGCCTTCAAGGGCGGTCCCGTAAACGCCGAACCAGGTGTCCCAATGCCCGCTTTCATCCAGGGCGATCGGCTGCTTGTAGGTTTTTCGCGAGTTGCCTGACAGGCGCCACTGGCGCGAGTCCTTGCTCAGCTCAACCTGGTACAGGCGACCCTGACGTTCGATGAAATCGCCGTCGGCATGCCGGTAGATACCACGGTAGAGGCCGTGGCTGGAAGGCTCTGTGCCGGCCAGAGAGATCGGCTTTTCATATTCGTAATCCTTGAAGCGCGTCAGCACATGCCTGGCCTGACGCTGCGACTTGCCGTGCAGCGCTGCCACGTTGCCGAGCACCGCGTGAAGCTGCCGAGCCTGTGTCAATGCACGTGTCGTGCGCGAGAGGGTCGAGGCCACTGCTTCGCCCGGGAGCAGATCCATGAACGCATCGATCAACGACAGCAACATGGACTCGATTTCCGCCAGACCGTCCGCCACATCACCACGCAAAAACGCTGCTGTGGCCTGATTGGCAGCGGTCCAGGCCTGGTAAAGCGCTAGCACGCTGCCAACAAAAGGCACCATCCCCAAGGCCATTTTTATGTAATTGAAAGCGCGCGGGCCTTTCAGGGTGTAGCGCTCGAAGAACAGCTCATCGTTGGAGCGCGACGTGCCGCGATGGGCTTCGATCAAGCGCCCCATATGTGCATCGAGCAGGTGCGCAGCGAATGAAGTAGTTACCGGCCAGCGCACGCCGACTTCGATAATGCCATCGAAATTTTTTTCCACGGCGTGGCCGATTCGGCTGACATGCGCCCTGACGTTGCCATGCAACGCTCTGTTCGCCAGGTACTCGATCCACTTGTCATTTGCGCACAACCTGAATAGCCCTTTGCGCGCCGCTTCAAGATTGTCGTAGCGGCGGAAAAACTGCTCGTCGTGGCTGTCTGGCAGGTACAACAGGGTGACGCCGCTGATCTGTTCTTCGATGAAGCTGATACCAGACAGGGTCACCGGTCCTTCGCCAAGTGTGTCCTTGCCGCCGACTTTCAGCGACACCGGCAACAGAACAATGCGCTTGCCGTTGGCTTGCCACGCTTGCGCGGTGTTGGCATCAATGGCGATGTTCAGCAGCGCGGACTCATCAGCGTTGAGGTGCTTTTGCAGGCGCGCATTTTCGCTTTGGATTTTCAGCATCAGGCGCCAGGGTTCTATCAGGCTTTCCCGGCGGTGTTGTTTGACAAATTCCGACTCGCTGGCGGCGCCCCTGAACGCGTCGTGGATCTTTTGCTCATAGGCTTTAGGCAGGTCCAGTTCCGGCAGGACTCTGCGCAGGTAGGTCAGGTTGATGCCGTTGAGCAGACGAGTGCGATCCCTTTTCAGCGTTGCAGTGACCTCCAGGCGCAGGAATATCAGGCGCTTCGACAGCGGGTCATTGAGCACTGAATGCACGTTGTCGATATTGAGCTGGGCGAGGTCCTCCAGTGACATTTTGCTGCGGGTTTTGCTCGGCACAATGACGGTGGATGTCCGCGTGCCGCCGGGGCCGGACTCGGGGACCTTTTCGGTTTTGGTCGAATCAGGCAGTTCGACTTGTACGGAAAAGTGCCCTTCAAGAGAAAAATCCTTGCGCAGTCGGGCATGCAGGTGGCGGCGAGTGAAGTCGTCACGGGGTTCCAGCGCAAGAGTCATGAGGGCGTGGCTTTCACGCATCGCCGCGATGTACGCCTCGATGTTCTGTTTAAGCCCGCTACGCTCGCTCTCCTTGAGTTTGATCAGCCAGCCTGGCAGATGGCCGGCGAGAGTGCCGCTGCGTTCCTGCTCCAGCAGGTGAGCGAAGGCCAGGCTTCGGGCGGCGTGAACCGGCACCTGCACAGCGGCAAGACAGGCCTGGCGCAGCGTTTCCAGAGCGTCAGCCTGCTCGGGTTTGCCGCGCAGGCGGGTGGCTTGCGCTTCGAAGTCGGCGATCAGTTCATTGAGGCAGTGATGCAGCGGGTCAGCGGTCAGGGTGCTCAGTTGCAGGGCCAGTTCGCTGTCCTGATCCTGAATCTTGAACACCTCGCGCGCCAGTGTGCGACGGTCGGCAAATCGTTGCAGACCACCACCAGTGCCCGGCCAGTAGAGCATCAGGCTGGCGCTTGAGGTGCTGTCCGAGAGTGCGGCCTGAGGTGCGATCACCAGCACGCCCTTGAGCGTTTCGCTCTGCGTGGAAGTGACCCCGTCTTTTCTTTCGCTCATCGACAAGGTCAGGCTGGCCGCCGTGAAGTCAATGTCACGTTCGGCCGCGATGGGGGTGTTCAGCACGGCTTTGAGCAGATCGTGTTCAGCGCTGTCGAGTTGTCCCAGCGCTGCTTGCAGTCTGGCTTCGGCATGCAAGCCGTCCTTGTGCGCCTGACGGAGCGCAGCGAGCGCTGTATTGAAGGCGCTCAAATCAAGATTTTCGCGGTAAAGCAGCGATGTGGCGGCGCGCTCACCGGCTTGTTCGGCGGTCTCCAGTGCTTTGAGGGCCTCCTTGCATTGGCGGTAACGAGAACCGTCACCGTCGTTGTCCTGCAAACGCTCGAGTGCAACGCGCTCGCGTTTGAGCGCGGCCTGGCGCACGGCCAGTGGAATAGCGGCCGACAGGCTGCCGAACAGCGGCTTTTCATCGAGCTCGTCGTCGCTGGCAGGCGTGGTTGGAGTTGTCGGTGCCGCCACAATGATCGCGTTGCTGCGCTGATGATCGATCAGGTCGACATGCACCAGGGATCGCGCGCCGTGCTCCCTGATCCCGGTTTTGTCTTTGTTGGTATTGCTCAAGGCATCGAGCTGCGCATGGTGTCGGTCGGCGAACAGATCGCTCGCCCCGGTGACCATCGGGTCGAGCGCTGCGCTGTAGTCAAAGCGCAGGATGTCCTTGGGCAGATCGGTGGGAATTTGCACATGGCTGGTCAGCCAGGCTTGCAGCTCGGCGCGGCTCTTGAAGGCCTGGATCGACACGGCGCTGCCGGGCAGATACAGCAGCGGCGCGGCCGTGGCCAAATCACCCAGGCTGATCACCCACGCCCCCGGAAGTTTCACTTTACTGTGATTGCTCAGCACCAGCGCCGGCTTTTGCGTGTGGATGGGTTGGCCATCAAGGGTCAGTGCACCGGCACCCGAATCGATGACCTGTTGCAGCGTTTTGAGTTGAGCAGCGCTAATGGTCTGGTTGGCGAACGCCGTGTGCGCGGTGGCTTCGAAATGCGCACGGTAAAGCTGCGTGGCACGGCTGCTGCGTGACACCGGTGTGCGCGGCGCGCGCGCTTCCCAGAAGTTTCTCCAGCGTGTGGCGTGGCTCTTCGCGGGATCGAGCGATTTGAGCTTTTCCAGGAGTTGCAGGGGTTTCAACGCGTACAACGCATGATTTGTGCTGATGCCGGTGAGGTGGCAACGCTGATCCAGATCGGTTTCCAGCGTCGGTTGTTGAGCGACAAAGGCACACGTATCGGTAAGGCTGACGATATGTTCGGGGTGCTCATCAGTGGCAGCAAAGTGCAAGTGCGTGGTTTCGCCGTCCAGTTGCAGTTGTTGTCGCAGTAACTCATTGATCGTGTCGCGCAGGGCCGGGCTGCCGGCAAACAATTGGCGCAAGCTTTCGCTGCTGGCGCGCCAGCGGTGGCTGGCCTGCTGCAACAGGCTGTCATCGGTCACTTTCGGCAGGTGCCCGGCTACCGTGGGCAATGGTGAGGGGGCGCTGGCTTCATCCAGATTAAGGCGATCGGGCATGGTGGCATGACTCGCAAGGGGAACGGCTCATCCGTTCCGGAACGGGTCATTCAAGACAAATCGCGCAAGGCGATGGCGGTACATAGATATTCTTTGCAACAACCCCGCGTGACCGCTCGGCACTCTTCATCAAACTGTCATCGAACTGTGGCAGCGCGCTTGTACAAACTTCATCAGACTCGCGCTCTACTGGGGTTCTGCGTTTCGGTGTTTTTCATGCACAAGGTGTTTTTATCCGTCGCGGCCATGTTGGCCGCGCTTTTGTTCAGTGCGCCGTCGATGGCGGCAGCGCGTTGTGATGTCAACGTGCCGACCGAGCACGCTGATCTGCAACAAGTCAGCATTGCTTATCAGAGCATTGGTCGGGCGTCGGACCCGGCGTTGCTGCTGGTGATGGGCCTGGGCGGGCAGTTGATCCACTGGCCGGACGAAGTGGTCGTCGCGTTGTGTCAGCAGGGCTTTCGGGTGATTCGCTACGACAACCGCGATGTCGGCTTGTCGACCTGGCGTCAGGCGCCGGTTGAAGCCAACCTGACCTTCGAAGTGCTGCGTTACAAGCTCGGTTTGCCAGTGGCGGCGCCGTACAGCCTGACCGATATGGCGGACGACGCGCTGGGTTTGATGGACGCTTTGCACGTTGAGCAATTCCATGTACTGGGCGCGAGCATGGGCGGGATGATCGCCCAGCACATGGCGGCGATGGCGCCACAGCGGGTCGAAAGCCTGACGTTGATCATGACCACGTCTGGCGCCGAAGGCTTGCCGGCACCGAGTGCGGCGCTGGTGCAACTTCTCTCGCGACGCGGTGCACCGAATCGTCAGGTGGCACTGGAGCAACAGGCGGATTTACTGGCGGCGCTGGGTAGCCCTTCGGTCACCGATGATCGGCAGGTGTTGCTGCAGCAGGCAGCCGCGTCGTATGACCGGGCGTTCAACCCCGAAGGCGTGAAACGGCAGATCATGGCGATCCTCGCCGAGCCGAGTCGGGTGGCGTTGCTCAATCAGTTGCGGGTGCCGACGCTGGTGGTGCATGGCACGGCGGACCCGTTGCTGCCGGTGATGCACGGCGTGCATCTGGCGGCGCATATTCGTGGCAGTCAGTTGAAGCTGATTCCGGGGCTGGCGCATCGCTTTCAAGAGGCGTTCAAGGAGCCATTGCTGGCGGCGGTGCTGCCGTATTTGCAGGCGCATCGTGAAGACACCTCGCATTGGGCGCAGATTGAGCCGGTGGTGGGCGGGAATCTGCTGTAACCGAGGTATTTGTGTTGTCTGAGCGGGCCTCTTCGCGAGCAGGCTCGCTCCCACAGGGGAACGCCCTCCAAGGGTGGGAGCGAGCCTGCTCGCGAAGGGGCCGTTACGGTCACCACAAAACGCTGCCCCGGTGTATCGTGCAAACTTTCCCGCAAGATTTCCCCTCGCGAGGTGTGTGATGAGTTCCGCTTTGAAAATCGATTTTGTCAGCGACGTCTCCTGCCCGTGGTGCGTCGTCGGTTTGCGTGGTTTGTTACAGGCGCTGGAGATCTTGCGCAACGAAGTGCAGGCCGAGATCCATTTCCAGCCGTTCGAACTGAATCCGAAAATGGGCGCCGATGGGCAGAACATCGCCGAGCATATTCAAGAAAAATACGGTTCAACCCCGGAGCAGTCGCAGAAGAACCGCGAAGCGATCCGCGCTCGTGGTGCAGAACTCGGGTTTGCCTTTCGCACCGACGGCAACAGCCGCATTTACAACACTTTTGATGCGCATCGCTTGCTGCACTGGGCCGGGCTTGAAGGTTTGCAATTGCCGTTGAAAGAGGCGCTGTTCAAGGCGTACTTCAGTGATGGAGGCAATCCGTCGGATCCTCGGCAGCTTGTGCAGATTGCGGAAAGTGTCGGGCTGGATCGCCAGCGGGCCGAGGCTGTTCTGGCGTCGGACGAGTTTGCCGATGAGGTGCGTGAAGAAGAGCAGTTGTGGCTGCAGCGCGGGGTGAGTTCGGTGCCGACCGTGGTGTTCAACGGGCAATACGCGGTGACGGGCGGGCAGCCGGTGGAGACGTTTGTCGGAGCGATTCGGCAGATCATGGCCGAGTCCAAGGGTGGCATCGTCAACTAAAGAGCAAAAGCCCCTCACCCTAACCCTCTCCCAGAGGGAGAGGGGACTGATCGGGGGATGCTGGAGTGATACGCCGACCTGAGCGTGCTTTTGCTGAATCCATAATCGACTCGGTTTTTCAGGTCGATGTCACTTGAACGACACCTCGGTCGGCCCCCTCTCTCAGGGGGAGAGGGGACTGACTGGGGGATGCTGGAGTGATACGCCGACCTGAGCGTGCTTCGCTGAATCCATAATCGACTCGGTTTTTCAGGTCGATGTCACTTGAACGACACCTCGGTCGGCCCCTCTCTCAGGGGGAGAGGGGACTGACTGGGGGATGCTGGAGTGATACGCCGACCTGAACGTGCTTCGCTGAATCCATAATCGACTCGGTTTTTCGGGTGATGTCACTTGAACGACACCTCGGTCGGCCCCTCTCTCAGAGGGAGAGGGGACTGATTGGGGGATGCTGGAGTGATACGCCGACCTGAGCGTGCTTCGCTGAATCCATAATCGACTCGGTTTTTCAGGTCGATGTCACTTGAACGACACCTCGGTCGGCCCCTCTCTCAGGGGGAGAGGGGACTGATTGGGGGATGCTGGAGTGATACGCCGACCTGAGCGTGCTTTTGCTGAATCCATAATCGACTCGGTTTTTCAGGTCGATGTATCTTGAACGACACCTCGGTCGGCCCCCTCTCTCAGGGGGAGAGGGGACTGACTGGGGGATGCTGGAGTGATACGCCGACCTGAGCGTGCTTCGCTGAATCCATAATCGACTCGGTTTTTCAGGTCGATGTCACTTGAACGACACCTCGGTCGGCCCCTCTCTCAGGGGGAGAGGGGACTGACTGGGGGATGCTGGAGTGATACGCCGACCTGAACGTGCTTCGCTGAATCCATAATCGACTCGGTTTTTCGGGTGATGTCACTTGAACGACACCTCGGTCGGCCCCTCTCTCAGAGGGAGAGGGGACTGATTGGGGGATGCTGGAGTGATACGCCGACCTGAGCGTGCTTCGCTGAATCCATAATCGACTCGGTTTTTCGGGTGATGTCATTTGAGCGACACCTCGGTCGGCCCCTCTCTCAGAGGGAAAGGGGGCTGATCGGGGGGATGCTGGCGTGATACGCCGACGTGAACGTGTTGTAGCGAATCTATAATCGACTGGATCTTTCAGGTCGATGTCAGACGCAAGACACCTCGGTCGGCCCCCTCTCCCTCTGGGAGAGGGCTGGGGTGAGGGTGGATTTTGATCTTAGCTGTGGATGCGCACCCAAACGCTGACCAGCACTGTGGCGGCCATCAACCAGACCACCGCCGCCACCGCCAACGAAGCCTCCAACCGCAATCGATCAACCATCACATACAACGTCGCCAGATAGACGAAGTACGGAATGATCGACCACATGCCGAACACGATCGTGGTCTTCAAATCCTCAATCGAACGCCCGTTGCCAACGATGTAATGCGCAATCAGCGCAAACGTCGGAAACAGCGGCACCAATCCGGCGATGTAGTAGTTTTTGGTTTTCGACAGCGCCGCGAGGATCAGAACTACCGCGGCGCCCAACAGGGCTTTGAAAAACAGATCCACATCGTTCTCGCTTAATGGCTCAGACCGTACTTTTTCACTTTGTCGAACAGCGTGGTCTTGGCCATGCCCAGTTCCAGGCTGGCCTGAGTCAGGTTGCCGCCACTGCGTTGCAGGGCATCGCTGAGCAGGTTGCGTTCGAACGCTTCCACCGCTTCGGCGAACGCCAGCCCTTGTCCGCCACTGTTGGCCCCCGACTTCTTGAACGCCGGCAGACCGAGGGCGAAGCGTTCGGCGACGTTGCGCAGTTCGCGCACGTTGCCCGGCCAGTCGTGGCTCATCAGGTTCGACAGGGTCTGGTTATCCAGCTCCGGCAGCGCGCGATCAAAGCGCAGCGCCGACTGCTGGGTGAAGTGCTCGAACAGTTGCAAAATGTCTTCACGGCGCTCGCGCAGTGGCGGCAGTTCCAGCGTCACCACGTTGAGGCGGTAGTACAAGTCGCTGCGGAACTCCCCGGCCTTGCTCGACTCGTCGAGGTCGGACTTGGTCGCCGCGATCACCCGGCAATCCACCGCCACGCTCTGGTTCGAGCCGAGGCGTTCGAGGGTACGTTCCTGCAACACACGCAGCAATTTGATCTGCAACGGCAGTGGCATGCTTTCCACTTCGTCGAGGAACAATGTGCCGCCGTCGGCGTGTTCGATCTTGCCGATCCGGCGTTTGCCGGCGCCCGTAAACGCGTTGGCTTCGTGGCCGAAAATTTCGCTTTCGAAGAGGTTCTCCGGCAGGCCGCCGCAGTTCAGAGCGACAAATTGTTTGCTGTGGCGGCGACTGAAATCGTGCAGGCAACGGGCGACCAGTTCTTTACCGGTGCCGGTTTCGCCTTCGATCAACACGTTGGCCGAAGTGTCGGCGACGTTGGCGATCAGTTCGCGCAGGTTCTGCATCGCCGGCGAGCGGCCGATGATCCGCCCCTCGAGGGAATCACGCTCGGCCAGTTGCCGACGCAGCGATGACACTTCGCGAGCCAGACTGCGTTGCTCCAGCGCCCGTCGCGCGACATCCACCAGACGCTCCGGCGAGAACGGTTTTTCCATGAAGTCGTAGGCGCCTTTCTGCATCGCGCCGACAGCCATGGAAATGTCGCCGTGGCCGGTGATCAACACCACCGGCAGGCTGCGATCGCGCTGCTTGAGGCGGGTCAGCAGTTCCAGGCCATCAATGCCCGGCAGGCGAATGTCGCTGATGACGATGCCGGCAAAATTGTCGCCGACACGCTCCAGCGCTTCCTCGGCACTCCCAACGCCGACGCAGGGAATGTCTTCCAGGGTCAGCGCCTGTTGGCAGCCGAGCAGCACATGGGGGTCGTCTTCGACGATCAGCACACTAAGGTCGTGGTTCATATTGGCTCGGCAGGAGTAGGGCTTACCAACGGTAAACTGAGGACGAAGGTGGAGCCGCCGCTGGCCGGGTGTTCGACACCCAGATGCCCGCCGGTGGCAGCGGCGAGGCTGGCGGAAAGGGTCAAACCAAGGCCCAGGCCTTGTTCGCCGGGCTTGGTGGTGAAGAACGGCTCGAACAGATGCTTGCGCGCTTCGGCGTCGATGCCGTGGCCGTTGTCGCGTACGCGCAGGCGATACTTGGCGTTGAACTCTTCGCCCTCCAGCCACAGTTCGGGCTGGGGCTGCGCCTGCATGGCGTCGAGGGCGTTGCCGATCAGGTTGACCAGAATCTGTTCGAGGCGGGTCTGGTCGATCTGCACTTGCACGTCGATGAACTGACGATGCACGTTCAGCGCCGAGGTTTCCACCCGGGCGCCCAGCACTTGCAAGGCGGCATCGACCGCTTTGCCGAGGCTGGCCTGACCCTTGTTGTCACCGCGCCGGGCGAACGAGCGCAGGCTGGCGGTGATCCGGCCCATGCGGTCGATCAGGTCGTTGATGGTTTTCAGGTTGGTGCTGGCAACGTCGAGCTGACCACGTTCGAGGAAGCGTACGGTGTTGCCCGACAGCGTGCGCATCGCCGCCAGCGGCTGGTTCAATTCATGAGCAATGCTGGTCGACATCTGGCCAATGGCGGCGAGCTTGCCGGCCTGCACCAGCTCATCCTGCGCACGCCGCAGGGTCTCTTCGGCCTGGCGGCGTTCGCGGATCTGGCTCTTCAGCCGTTCGTTGCTGGCGCGCAGGTCGGTGGTGCGTTCGGTAATCCGACGCTCCAGCTGATTGTTGGCTTCCTGCAAGGCTTCGCGGGCGGCGAGGCGGGTGGCGATGACCTTGCGCCGCTCGTTCCAGGCGATCAGCAGGAAGGCCACCAGCGCGAACGCGACGGCGACGAGAATGCCTTGGTTGATCGCTTCGCGGCGCAGGTCCTGCAAAGGCGTGAGCAGGGTGAAATTCCACGGCGTGTCGCTCAGCGGTCGGGTTTGCGCCAGATAGCTGATGTCGTCCTCGCCGGACTGCACTTCGCTGTTGGCCGGGAAGGTGAGTTTTTCTACGCCCTCGGACAAGGTTTCGCGCGCCAGAGGTTGCAGCTCGTTGAGCGGGAACCAGTAGTACTGCAGGCTGCGGGCGAGTTTTTCCTTGGTGGCTTCACTCAGCGGAATCACTGCTTTCAGGCGCCGGGCCGGATCGCTGGAGAGAATGATGATGCCGTTTTCATCGCTGACGAACGCTTCCAGACGCGCGCGTTGCCAGCGTTCTTCCATGGCTTCCAGGCGCACTTTGACCACGGCGACGCCAATGATCTTGCCGTGCTCTTCGAGGCCATGAGCGAGGTAGTAACCGGGTTCGCCGTTGGTGCTGCCGATGCCGTAGAAACGCCCGGGTTCGCCACGGATGGCTTTCTGGAAGTAAGCGCGGAAGGACAGGTCTTCACCGAGGTAACTGTCGACATCGCGCCAGTTGCTGGTGGCCATGACGCGGCCGGTGGTGTCCATGACGTAGATGGCCCGACTGCGGCTGCGCCGGTTCAGGCCTTCAAGGTAATCGTTGACCTTTTGCCGGTGCTCCGGGGTCGGGTCGGCCAGCAGCTGCGACACACTGGTTTCGAGTTCCAGCAGGCTGGGCAGGTAGGTGTATTTGCTGATCTCGCTTTCGACCGCGCGGGCGTGCAGTTCGAGCTGGCGCTGACCATTTTCGCCGAGGCTGCGAATGCCGAAATGCTCACTGGTCCAGAAGCCGATAAAACCCAACCCGATCATCAGGGCGATGATCAGTGGCGGCAGGAACAAATGACGAATCAGACGAGGCTTCACGGCAAGTGATGGCGGCGCGGCGCGATAGAGATTGGGGTCGCATTTCATCACAGTTGCCTTGGGTCAACCACCACACTTGCAGGCTCACCGCTGTCCCTGTGGGAGCGAGCTTGCTCGCGAAGAGGTCGGATCAGCCAACATCAATGTTGAATGTCAGTCCGCTTTCGCGAGCAAGCTCGCTCCCACAGGGATCAATGTGATGGCGCAAGTACTCGGTTTTAGTGCTGCAGGATTTTCTCGAGGAAGTGCTGCGCGCGTTCCGAGCGGGCACTGATGTCGCCGAAGAATTCCTCTTTCGGACAGTCCTCGATGATCTTGCCGGCGTCCATGAAAATCACCCGATCAGCCACTTTACGGGCGAAGCCCATTTCGTGGGTTACGCACATCATGGTCATGCCTTCGTGGGCCAGTTGCACCATCACGTCGAGCACTTCGTTAACCATCTCCGGGTCGAGCGCCGAAGTCGGTTCGTCGAACAGCATGACGATCGGGTCCATCGCCAGCGCACGGGCAATCGCCACACGCTGTTGCTGACCACCGGACAGTTGCCCCGGGTGCTTGTGGGCGTGCGCCGACAGACCGACGCGCTCGAGCAGTTGCAGACCTTTCTTGGTCGCCTCTTCCTTGCTCCGGCCCAGCACCTTGATCTGCGCGATGGTCAGGTTTTCGGTGATGGTCAGGTGCGGGAACAGCTCGAAATGCTGGAACACCATGCCGACGCGCGAACGCAGTTTCGGCAGGTTGGTCTTCGAGTCGGCAATCGACGTGCCGTCGACGACGATGTCGCCTTTCTGGAACGGTTCCAGCGCGTTGACGCATTTGATCAGGGTCGATTTGCCGGAACCCGACGGGCCGCAGACCACGATCACTTCGCCTTTTTTGACCTCGGTGCTGCAATCAGTCAGCACCTGGAAGTCGCCATACCACTTGTTGATGTTCTTGATAGAGATCATACGGCAAACCTTTTTTGCAGACGCTTGACCAGCAGCGAGGCGGAAAAGCTGATGATGAAGTAGACGACACCGGCGAAGATCAGGAACTCGTTGGAACGACCGATGATGTCGCCGCTGGAGCGGGCGGAGTTGAGGAAGTCCACCAGGCCCACGGTGTAGACCAGCGAGGTGTCCTGGAACAGGATGATCGACTGTTGCAGCAGCAACGGCGTCATCTTGCGGAACGCCTGGGGCAGGATGATCAGACGCATGGTCTGGCCATAGGTCATGCCCATCGCCTGCGCGGCGGCCATCTGGCCTTTGGGGATCGACTGCACACCGGCCCGGACGATTTCGCAGAAGTACGCGGCTTCGAACATCATGAAGGCCACGACGCAGGAGGTGAACGCACCGATCGGCGTGTCTTCACCGGTGATCCAGCGCAGCACGAACGGCACCGCCAGGTAGAACCAGGTGATCACCAACAGCAGCGGAATCGAACGGAAGTAGTTCACATAAGCGCCGGCCACGCGGGACAGCAATTTGCTCGACGACAGGCGCATCAGCGCCAGGATCGTCCCCAGCACGATGCCGCCGACCACACCCATGACCATCAACTGCAAGGTCATGACCATGCCGTTCCACAGGCCCGGGATAGCGGGGATGATGCCGCTGAAATCGAAGTCCATTATTTACCCCCCACGGAGATCAGGCCGGGCACGGCGACTTTCTTCTCGACCATGCGCATCAGCAACATCAGGCTCATGTTCAGGGTGAAGTAGATCAGCGTGGCCAGGGTGAAGGCTTCAAACAGGTTGGCCGAGAACTCAGCGGTCTGTTTGGTTTGCGCCAGCAGTTCCATCAGGCCGATCAAGGACGCCACGGAGGAGTTCTTGAAGACGTTGAGGAATTCCGAGGTGAGCGGTGGAATGATGATCCGGTAGGCCTGGGGCAGCAGCACGTTCCAGTAGATCTGCGGCAGCTTGAAACCCATGGCGCGGGCGGCGGATTCCTGGCCGCGTGGCAGCGCCTGGATACCGGTACGCACTTGTTCGCAGACACGGGCAGCGGTAAACAGACCCAGACAGACGACAACGCTCAGGTAAGCCGAGGTGGTCGGGTTGAGGTCCTGTTTGTACCAGTCCTGCAGGTTTTGCGGCAGCAGGTCGGGTACCAGGAAGTACCAGATGAACAGCTGAACCAGCAGCGGCACGTTACGGAACAGCTCGACGTAGCAGGTGGCAATGCCCGATACGATGCGGTTTGGCACCGTGCGCATGACGCCCAGAATGGAGCCCAGCAGCAAGGCGATGATCCACGCCACGATGGCGATGGCAATGGTCCAGCCCAAACCGGTGACGTACCAGTCGAGATAAGTCTCGCTGCCGACGCCGGTGGACTTGAAGAACACGCCCCAGTCCCAGTTGTAATTCATTAGGGTCTCCCCTCGAGATCGATCGATGTACAAGCACCCGCTTGGGGAAGATCCTTTCCCGCCTGACGTTGAACGTCAGGCACACGCGATCGGCTCGAAAACCGCCAGGTCGAGTGTTCCACAGTACAGCCCGCAGGTAGTAACAGACGCCTGAGGAGAGTGGCCCCCTCAGGCAATAAGGTTAGTCAGGAATCAGATTTTTACGTCAGGCGCCGGCTTGTCGCTCGGGTTGGCGATCAGATCTTTTACCTTGTCGCTCATCGGGAAGTTCAGGTTCAGGCCTTTTGGTGGAACCGGGCTTTCGAACCACTTGCTGTAGATCTTGTTGATCTCGCCAGACTTGTACAGGGCGACGATGGCGTCATCGACCGCTTTCTTGAAGGCCGGGTCGTCTTTACGAACCATGCACGCGTAGGCTTCGAAGGACTGTGGCGTGCCGGTGATGATCCAGTCAGCCGGTTTCTTGGCCTTGGCTTCTTCGCCGGCCAGCAGCGCGTCGTCCATCATGAAGGCAACGGCGCGGCCGCTTTCCAGCATGTTGAAGGATTCACCGTGGTCTTTGGCGGAGATGATGTTCATGCCCATCTGCTTGTCGGCGTTCATCGCTTTGATGATGCGCTCGGACGTGGTGCCAGCGGTGGTCACGACGTTTTTGCCTTTCAGGTCGGCAAAGTCAGCGTAGGACGGCTTGCCATCCTTGTCTTTCTTGACCAGCAGACGGGTGCCGATTTCGAAGATGTTGACGGTAAAGTCGACTTGCTGGGCGCGTTCGGCGTTGTTGGTGGTGGAGCCGCACTCGATATCCGCGGTGCCGTTCTGGATCAGCGGGATACGGGTTTGCGAGGTGACCAGGTTGTACTTGACCTGCAGGTCTGGCTTGTTCAGGTCTTTTTTCAGGGCTTCAACGATGGCCACTTGAATGTCGTGGGAGTAGCCCACGGGTTTGCCGGAAGCATCCGCGATGTAGGAAAACGGAATGGAGCTGTCGCGGTGAGCGAGCGTAATGGTGCCCGAATCGTTGATCTTCTTCAGGGTGCCGGTGAGTTCGGCGGCGAAAACTGGCGTGCTGATCAGAGCGGCCGCAATGGCTGCGCCCAGGATATGGGGAACGATGCGCATCAAATTTTCCTCGAATTGTTTTTTTTATGGAGCCAGTTCGTCGGCCCTTTTGTGCTTCGAATGCCTGACGGCTCCTGAAGTGTTGGCACAACAAGCATTCGTCGAGAGAGTGTAGAGCATGACTCGTGCCAGACCAGCGGCGTGTACTTAAGTTGATGATTTATAACGTTATTAAAGTTTTGTGATGGTTTGTTTTGGCGTAACTGATCCGGTTTACCGAATCGACCGGGAAGTCGCGTTCGGAAAACCGAACGAGCAACAGCCCCTCACCCTAGCCCTCTCCTAGAGGGAGAGGGGACTGAACGCGGCGACTGGGTGAGATGCACCGACTTGAGATACCGAGTCGAACTCAGGCTTTACAGAGCACCTCGATCGGCTCCCTTCCCCCTCTACCCCCTGGGGGAGAGGGCTGGGGTGAGGGGGAAAGCTCTAACTGACACAATCAGGTTCAACAGAACCCACAAAACAAGAAGCCCCTGAATCTCTCAATTCAGGGGCTTTCGTTTAAGCGATGTTCACATCACGCCGCTTCGATCTTGCTACGGTTCTGTTCGACCTTACCCAGATACGCCGCAAGCTTCTCTTGCTCTGCCGGGGTAGTGAAAAGGCCCAGCTTGCTACGACGCCACAGAATGTCATGCGCCGTAGTCGCCCACTCTTCGCTGCACAGGTAATCCACTTCGCGAGTGTAGAGCCCGCCGCCGAGGTGTTCGCCCATGTCGGCCAGGGTTTCCACGCCTTCAAGCATGCGCCAGGTGCGGCTGCCGTAGGTGGTGGACCAGCGACGAGCGATCTCGGTCGGCACGAAGTCGAATTTGTCGCGAATCTGCGCGCACAAGGCCTGCGGGGTGGTCATGTCTTCGCCGCCGGGCAGGGTAGCGGTGGCTGTCCAGCTCGGGCGCATCTGGGTGAAGAACGGCAGCAACTGCGCCATCGCCGACTCGGCGAGTTTGCGGTAGGTGGTCAGCTTGCCGCCGAATACCGACAGCAGTGGCGCTTCTTCGCCGCTAGCCGACAAGGCCAGAGTGTAATCGCGGGTGACGGCCGACGGGTTGTCGGATTCGTCGTTGCACAGTGGGCGTACGCCCGAGTAGCTGTGCTGGATGTCGTCGCGGCTGATCTGCTGCTTGAAGTGCGCGTTGACCACTTTCAGCAGGTAATCGGTTTCGGCATCGGTAATCGCCACTTTCGCCGGATCACCGGTGTATTCACGGTCGGTGGTGCCGATCAGGGTGAAGTGGTTGTTCAGGTACGGAATGGTGAAAACGATGCGCTGATCTTCGTTTTGCAGAATGTGCGCGTGATCGCCTTCGTACAGTTTCGGCACGATGATGTGGCTGCCTTGAATCAGACGGATGCCGTACGGCGATTCCATCTTCAAGTCATCACGAATGAACTTGGCGACCCACGGGCCGGCGGCGTTCACCAGCGCTTTGGCGGTGATCGAAAACAGGCTGCCGTCGGCACGTTCCAGATTCAGGTGCCACAGGCCTTTGGCGCGACGGGCGCTGACGCAGCGAGTCTGGGTGTGCACATGGGCGCCCTTTTCGCGGGCGGCCATGGCGTTCAGAACCACGAGGCGGGCGTCGTCGACCCAGCAGTCGGAGTATTCGAAGCCTTTCTTGATTTCGCTTTTCAGTGCGCTGTCGGCGCCGAACTTCAGGCTTTTCGAACCTGGCAGTTTTTCGCGCTTGCCGAGATTGTCATACAGGAACAGGCCGGCCCGGATCATCCATGCCGGGCGCAGGTGCGGACGGTGTGGCAACACGAAGCGCATCGGCTTGACGATGTGCGGCGCCTTGGCCAGCAGCACTTCGCGTTCGGCCAGCGCTTCACGCACCAGACGGAATTCGTAATGTTCGAGGTAGCGCAGGCCGCCGTGGATCAGCTTGCTGCTGGCCGACGAGGTGTGGCTGGCCAGATCGTCTTTTTCACAAAGGAACACCGAAAGCCCGCGACCGGCGGCATCCGCTGCGATCCCCACGCCATTGATCCCGCCGCCGATAACGGCGATGTCGTAGATCTCGGAGATTGGGGGCGTACGCAAGGTAGAGGTGGACATCGGCTGGCCTCGGGTTCTTTTGATTTTCTATATTGGAAATCGAACATGAATGTTCATTTGCGAAAATGGTAGCCCATAAAGACGCGCGCAGCCAGTCGCATTCGATTGAAAAAACTCATCGAAGGGCGGCTAAAAGAAAATTTTCGAACATTAAATGCGCGCAAGGGCGCAGAAGACGTGTTGTTTGATCGATTGTTTTCGTCGGATCGCCGCCCGGAGCAGGCTCGCTCCCACAGTGGGTGGAAGACTCACAAATCTTGTGATTGGCTCGTATCTCTGTGGGAGCGAGCCTGCTCGCGAAGGCGTCAGTACAGACAATGAAGAGAAGGGTAGTTAAACGACCTCCAAGCGAATCTTGTGCTGACTCAACAACTGCGCCAGCGCCGGCACCGGCTGCTGATCGGTCACCAGGCAATCGATCAGGCTGATCGGGCCGAGGCGAATCATCGCGTTACGCCCGAACTTGCTCGAATCCGCCGCCAGAATCACCTGCCGCGCATTGGCAATGATTGCCTGCGAAACCCGCACTTCCTGATAATCAAAATCCAGCAAGCTGCCGTCTTCATCGATCCCGCTAATCCCGACCAGGGCGAAATCAACCTTGAACTGATTGATGAAATCCACGCTCGCCTGACCGACCACACCGCCGTCACGACGCACATTGCCGCCGGTCAGCAGCACATCGAAATCATCCTTGGCACTGAGCATCGACGCCACGTGCAGGTTGTTGGTGATGATCTTCAGGTGATTGTGATTGAGCAGGGCGCGGGCAATCGATTCGGTGGTCGTGCCGATGTTGATGAACAGCGAGGCGTGATCGGGAATCTGTGCGGCGATGGCTTCACCGATGCGTTGTTTTTCATCGCGCATCTGATCGGCGCGCATCGCATAGGCAGTGTTTTCGACGCTGGAATCATAGGCAGCACCGCCATGGTAGCGACGCAGCAGATTGGCTTCCGCGAGCTGATTGATGTCGCGGCGGATGGTTTGCGGGGTAACAACGAACAGCGTGGCCATTTCCTCGATGCTCACATAGCCGCGTTCGCGGACCAGTTCGAGGATTTGCTGCTGACGGGGAGGCAGATTCATGGGGCTTCCTTTGGGCTGCCGTGCAAAATTTGCCCATGATGACGCAGGAATCCGCTCCCGACCAGTACATACAGATACGAGTACTCAGGTTGGCTTATTCAGCGTCTTCACGCGCCCAATCACGGGTACGACTGACGGCTTTTTTCCAGCCCTTGTACAGCTTCTCTTTCTCGGTTTCGTCGAGGCTCGGTTCGAACTCGCGCTCGATCACCGCTTTGCCGCGCAGTTCTTCCAGGCTGCCCCAGAAACCGCACGCCAGACCAGCCAGATACGCTGCGCCAAGCGCTGTGGTTTCACGCATTTGCGGACGCTCGACCTGCGTGCCGAGGATGTCGGCCTGGAACTGCATGAGGAAGTTGTTCGCCACCGCGCCGCCGTCCACGCGCAGGGCTTTGAGGCGTTCGCCGGAGTCCTGTTGCATGGCGTCGAGCACGTCGCGGGTCTGGTAAGCGATCGATTCCAGCGCAGCGCGAATGATGTGATCCACGCGTACGCCGCGCGTCAGGCCGAACAGTGCGCCACGGGCATACGGGTCCCAGTAGGGAGCGCCGAGACCGGTGAACGCCGGTACCAGGTACACGCCGTTGCTGTCCTTCACTTTATTGGCGAAGTATTCGGTGTCGTGGGCGTCGTTGATGATCTTCAGTTCATCGCGCAGCCACTGCACGGTCGAACCGCCGTTGAACACCGCCCCTTCCAGTGCGTAAGCAACTTCGCCACGCGGGCCGCAGGCGATGGTGGTGAGCATGCCGTGCTGGGATTTCACCGCTTTGTCGCCGGTATTCATCAGCAGGAAGCAGCCAGTGCCGTAGGTGTTTTTCGCTTGGCCTGGCTCCACGCACATCTGGCCGAACAGGGCGGCTTGCTGGTCGCCGGCGATACCGCCGATGGCGATGCCGCTCTTGGTGCGACCGTAGATTTCCGAAGAGGCCTTCACTTCCGGAAGCATCTCGCGCGGGATGTCGAGGATCTCGAGCATCTTCGAATCCCACTCCAGCGAGTGAATGTTGAAGAGCATGGTGCGCGAGGCGTTGGTGTAGTCGGTGACGTGTACTTTGCCGCCGGTGAACTTCCAGATCAGCCAGCTATCGACGGTGCCGAACAGTAATTCGCCGTTGCGCGCGCGTTCGCGGCTGCCTTCGACGTTGTCGAGGATCCACTTCAGTTTGGTGCCGGAGAAGTACGGATCGGTGACCAGACCGGTGTTATCGCGGATGTACTCTTCGTGACCGTCGCGCTTGAGCTGCTGGCAGATCTCGGTGCTGCGGCGGCACTGCCAGACGATGGCGTTGTACACCGGACGGCCGGTGGTCTTGTCCCAGACTACGGTGGTTTCGCGCTGGTTGGTGATACCGATGGCGGCGACCTGATCGTGGTGCAGACCGGCCTGGGCCAGGGCCTCAACCATCACTGCGCTCTGGGTGGCGAAGATTTCCATCGGGTCGTGTTCGACCCAACCGGCCTGCGGGTAATGCTGAGCGAATTCGCGCTGCGCGGTGCAGACCACGTTCGCATCGCGGTCGAAAATGATCGCGCGGGAGCTGGTCGTACCCTGATCGAGGGCAATGATGTAGTTCTTATTCTGAATGTCGGTCATGTCGATTGCCTTGGACGAAATAAGGGAGAGTGGGCCGTGGCGCAGGCTCTATTGGGCAGGAGCCGGCGCCGACTGTTTCAAGAAGTTCTTGGTTTGCCGTCAATGGCCGGTTCTGCATCCTTTGTAGCAGGTGTGGCGCCGGTCAGGTGACGGGCGATGAGCCCGCGATACCCGGCTGCGCCGAGGCAGGCACCGACAATCGGTGCAAAAATCGGAATCAGGAAGTACGGAATATCGCGACCGCCAGTGAAGGAAATTTCACCCCAGCCGGTAAAGAAAGTCATCAGTTTCGGACCGAAGTCACGCGCCGGGTTCATCGCAAAACCGGTCAGCGGGCCCATCGAGCTACCGATCACGGCAATCAGCAAACCGATCAGCAGCGGCGCCAGCGGACCTTTCGGCAGGCCGTTGTTGTCGTCGGTCAGCGACATGATCACGCCCATCAGGATCGCGGTGATAATCATCTCGACCAGGAAGGCCTGGGCGGTCGACAGCACCGGATTCGGGAAGGTTGAGAACACCGAGGCCAACTCAAGGCTGGCGGTCGAGCCACGAACCATTTGGTGAGCTTGTTCGTAATCGAAGAACAGATTGCTGTACAGCGTGTAAACCAACAGCGCGCCGCAGAAGGCGCCAGCGATCTGGGCAAGAATGTAGAACGGCAGTTTGCGCTTTTCGAAGTCAGCGAAGATCGCCAGCGCGATGCTCACGGCCGGGTTCAGGTGCGCGCCGGAAACGCCGGCAGTGAGGTAGATCGCCATGCTCACGCCGACGCCCCAGATGATGCTGATTTCCCACAGGCCAAAGCTGGCGCCCGCGACTTTGAGCGCGGCGACACAACCGGTGCCGAAAAAGATCAGTAGGGCAGTACCCAGAAACTCGGCCATGCATTGGCTCGAGAGCGTTGGTTGCTGTAAAGCAGTTGTCATTGAAAACCTCGGTTTTTGTTGTTGTCTGGCGCGCTGCCGTCAGGGCAGGGCGCGATTTTCCCCGTTCAGGAATCCCCATTCCTTTCCCGGTTTACTGCTGGGTGCTGCGATGACGATAATTCTTACATTATTCAGATTCGAAAAAATATAGACAAGAAACAAACCTGTCAAAGGTCGAAAGTGAACCATCGGTCACAATAAAACTATTCGTTGTGTGAATGATCCTCTGCCGTCGCTGCAGTGCCGTGCACTCGAAAAGTCTGTAAGCCACGGGAAACGTGGCTTGGGATAGAGCCTTTTAGTGGCTGATCACCTAGAATCCGGCACAGTGTTTTTCCGCCACTGCCGAGCCCGGAGCTGCCATGACCCCTGCGTTGGACTTGTTGAAAAAAGTTCGTGCCGAACATCGCGTGCACAGTTACGAACATGACCCAAAGGCCGCGTCCTATGGGCTGGAGGCCGCAGAGAAACTGGCACTGGAGCCGGCGCAGGTGTTTAAAACCCTGCTCGCAGCCAGTGAAAAGGGCGAGTTGCTGGTGGCGGTGGTGCCGGTCGTCGGAAGCCTCGACCTCAAAGGTCTGGCGCATGCCGCTGGTGTGAAAAAAGTCGAGATGGCCGACCCGGCAGCAGCCCAGCGTTCCACCGGTTATCTGTTGGGCGGCATCAGTCCGCTGGGGCAGAAGAAGCGCCTGCGCACCTTCATCGATAACTCGGCTCAGGGTTTTGCGACTATTTATGTCAGCGCCGGTCGGCGAGGCCTGGAGGTCGAACTGGCACCCGCCGTGCTCGCCGAGCATACCCAGGCGAAATTTGCCGATATCGGCCGCGCGTAAGCGTTATCGCTGTATGTAGAAAATTGCCCGGTTCTGTCACTGGCGCTGAGCGCATCGTGGTTGCATGCTCTGGCGACTGACTTAGGGAGAAGGTTATGCAGCTCGAGTTTCATCAGGTCGACGCGTTCAGTGATCGGCCGTTCAGTGGCAATCCGGCGATGATTTACCGGTTGGATGCATGGCTCGCGGATGAGCTGATGCAGAAGATCGCTGCTGAGCACAATCTGGCGGAAACCGCGTTTTTGGTGCGTGAGGGATCGGTCTGGCATATCCGCTGGTTTACCCCGACCACTGAAGTACCGTTGTGCGGGCACGCCACGCTGGCCAGTGCTTATGTGCTGTTCGAGATCTATAAGGAAACCGCCGAGCGTATCGACTTCACCTGTAAATCCGGCCCGCTGAGTGTCACGCGTGAAGGTGATCGGTTGTGGCTGGATTTCCCTTCGATCATGCCGTCAGAGATTGGTGTGACGCTCGATGTCGAACGAGCATTGGGCGTTGAAGCCGTTGATGTGCTCGGCTCAAACGAACTGTTTGTGGTGCTGGAGTCTGAGCAAGCCGTGCTTGATTGCAAGCCGGACATGGTTGCACTGGCCAAGCTGCCCTGGCTGGGCGCGATTGTCACGGCGCGGGGCAATCAGCACGATTTCGTCTCGCGCTATTTTGCACCGGCGATTGGCATTAATGAGGACCCGGTGACCGGCTCGACGCATTGCAGCCTGATCCCGTATTGGTCGAAGCGACTGGGCAAATCGAGTCTGACCGCGTGCCAGCGCTCGGCACGAGGCGGGGAGTTATTCTGCCGGTTGGAAGGTGAGCGGGTGAAGATTGGCGGCAATGCGACGCTGGTTGCGAGCGGCACCCTGATCCTGGGTTAACGCAAAACCCTGTAGGAGTGAGCCTGCTCGCGATAGCGGTGTGTCAGTCAATATATGTGTTGATTGACACACCGCTATCGCGAGCAGGCTCACTCCTACAAGGAGAATCGTGTTGGATCAGAGCGCGGCGCTGTAGCGGCGGACGCCGTTTTCCACTGCCGGGATTTGTGCGGCGGTGCTGCCGGAAGCCTGGAACAAGACCAGATGCTCAGCGGCAACACGAATTCCCACTTCCGCGCCAACCTGATGATCCGCATGGCTTGGGAAGATCGATTCCAGCTGCGCCCCCGTCGGCAATTGCAGACGATACAGCGTCGACGCGCCCAGGAACGTCTTGCCGACAATCCGTGCTTTCAAGCCACTTTCCGGCGCATAAACGATGTCATCCGGGCGCAGCAGTACATCCACCGCCCCGCCAATCGGCCAGGTATAAGCCCGATTGCCACGCAGCTCACCCAGTTCTGTCTGCACCGATTCCGGGCTGCCGAGCTGGCCGCGAATAAAGTAACCCTGACCGATGAAGCTGGCCACGTACGGCGTTGCCGGTTCGTGGTAAAGGTTGTACGGCGTGTCCCATTGCTCCAGCCGACCTTCCTTGAACACGCCAACGTGATCGCTGACGGCAAAGGCTTCCTCCTGATCGTGGGTCACCAGAATCGCACTGGTGCCACGAGCCTTGAGGATGTCGCGCACTTCATGGCTGAGCTTGCGCCGCAGTTCGCCATCGAGGTTGGAGAACGGCTCGTCGAGCAGCAGCAATTGCGGCTCCGGCGCCAATGCGCGGGCGAGGGCTACGCGCTGTTGCTGGCCGCCGGACAACTCGTGCGGGAAGCGTTTGCCGAGGTTCTTCAGGTTGACCAGTTCGAGCAGTTCTTCGGTCACGCGCTCCTTGTTCGGATGCTTGCGGATACCGAAGGCAATATTGTCGGCGACGCTCAGGTGCGGGAACAGTGCGTAATCCTGAAACACCATCCCGATCCGGCGTTTCTCCGGCGCCAGAGTGAAACCGGCGCTGGAAATGGTTTCGCCGCCGAGGGTGATCTCACCTTCATGCACCGGCTCGAAACCGGCGATGGCGCGCAGGGTGGTGGTCTTGCCGCAGCCGGACGAGCCGAGCAGGCAGCCGATGTCACCGGCGTTGAGGTGCAGATTGAGGTTCTGCACCACGCGTTGATCTTGATAACCGCAAGCGAGGTTGCGCAGGTTCAGCAGTAATTCATGGCTCATGCGTGGTGATATGCCGGTTCGACGAGGAACTCGAGCAGGGCCTTCTGTGCGTGGAGACGGTTTTCTGCCTGATCCCACGCGACAGAGCGCGGGTCATCAAGCAGGTCGAGGCTGATTTCTTCGCCACGGTGCGCAGGCAAGCAGTGCATGAACAGCACGTCCTCGGCAGCGAGGTCGAGCAGGGCGCGGTTGACCTGGAACGGGGCGAACAGCTTGAGGCGCTTGGCAGTTTCCTCTTCCTGACCCATCGAAGTCCAGACATCGGTGCTCACCAGGTGCGCGCCGCGTACGGCGTCGGCAGGATCACGGACGATGGTCACACGATCGCCAGCCTTGGCGACGAACTCTGGGTTGGGCTCGTAGCCTTCCGGGCAGGCAACGCGCAACTGGAAGTCGAACTGCATCGCCGCTTCTATATAGCTGTTGCACATGTTGTTGCCGTCGCCGATCCAGGCCACGGTCTTGCCTTGGATCGAGCCACGATGCTCAAGGAACGTCTGCATGTCGGCGAGCAACTGACACGGGTGCAGGTCATCGGACAGGCCGTTGATCACGGGCACGCGGGAGTTGGCGGCGAATTCGGTCAAGGTGCTGTGGGCAAAGGTACGGATCATCACCGCATCGAGCATGCTCGACATGACAATTGCGCAGTCGCCGATCGGCTCGCCACGGCCCAGTTGGGTATCGCGGGGCGAGAGGAAGATCGCCTGGCCGCCGAGCTGGATCATGCCAGCCTCGAAGGAGATCCGGGTACGGGTCGAGGACTTCTCGAAGATCATGCCCAGCACGCGGTTTTTCAGAGGCTCGAACAGTACGCCGCGGTTACGCAGGTCCTTGAGCTCAACGCCTCGACGGATCACGCTGACCAGCTCTTCGGGCGTGCAATCCATCAGGGAGAGAAAGTGCCTTGCGCTCATCATTGACTACCTTTTGCTACAAACCGCAGATGCTCAAAGCCTTGTTTAGCGGAACAACGGGCGAGACCTGCGGCGTAAGCCGCACGGGGCGACGAAATAGGGGAAGGCGCGATATTGACACTAAATGTCGCGTTTTTCCAATAGGCTACGGTTTTTGCGGAAATCGAAGGGCGCACTGGATGTTGCAGTCGCGCATTTGAAGCCGGGTTCAGGACAGCAGCGAGTTCCTTTGTACACTGGCCTCGCGGGGCTTGGCAATGCGGCGTGGCGGGGATCGTGTCGCTTGGGTCGGTTTACGACCGTGGCGCCATGCCATCATTTGGTCGGATGCTCAGGCTGAAACATTTGCTAAAGCAAAGTGCTGGGTTATAAATAACTTTCGAGCGACGCAGGAAGCCTCCGCATGGAATCGAAAGAAAAACTGTTAATGGAATTGCTGGGCCATACGGCTCGCTCTCTGACCCATCTCACCGCGTCGGTCACCTCAATGTCCTTCGAACTGCTGCGCAGCGAAGACGAAGTGGTGAAGACCGCCGGTCGCCACATGATCGATCGCATGGCGACCATCAGTGCCGGCCTCGACGAACACTGGCGATTGATCGGCGAACTCACCGGTGTGCACGTCGCCCACGAGCAGATCGAAACCATCCAGGAAATTCAGCTGGCCGCGCCGCCGCAGTTGCCGTCGAACTGATCATGGCGGTTTATCGGCTCACCTGATAGGTGTCGATTCACAAGACGAACGTCGCTGGCGCCTGAACGGCGCCGGGGCCATAGTTTTGTTCCCGCGGGCGTGATTACCCGCCCAGAACAAGACAGAGACTGGCCATGACCAAGACTCTCCATCACCGTGCCTGCCACCTGTGCGAAGCCATTTGCGGGCTGACCATCGAGACCACCGAAACTGACGGCAATGTCGCGATCACCTCGATCAAGGGTGATGCGCTCGACACCTTCAGCCGTGGCCATATCTGCCCCAAAGCCGTGGCCCTGCAAGATATCCAGAACGATCCGGATCGTCTGCGTCAGCCGATGCGCCGGGTGGGCAGTGAATGGCTGCCGATCGAGTGGGACGAGGCGTTTACGCTGGTGGCTGAAAAGCTGGCGGCCATCCAGGAGCGTCATGGGCAGAACGCCGTGGCGGTCTATCAGGGTAATCCGAGCGTGCACAATTACGGGTTGATGACCCACAGCAACTATTTCCTCGGGTTGTTGAAGACGCGTAATCGCTTCTCGGCGACCTCGGTCGATCAGTTGCCGCATCACCTGAGCAGTTATCTGATGTACGGCCACGGCCTGCTGTTGCCGATTCCAGATATCGATCACACCGACTTCATGCTGATTCTCGGCGGTAATCCGCTGGCGTCCAACGGCAGCATCATGACCGTGCCGGATGTCGAGAAACGTTTAAAGGCAATCCAGGCGCGCGGCGGTAAAGTCGTTGTGGTCGATCCACGGCGCAGCGAGACGGCGGCGATAGCCGACCAACATTTGTTCGTGCGTCCTGGGGGCGATGCGGCGTTGTTGTTTGGCGTGCTCAACACGCTGTTTAGCGAGGGGCTGACCCGCGACAGTCATCTGCCGGTTGATGGCATGGACGAAGTGCGTGCAGCCGTCGCAGGTTTCACTGCTGAAGCCATGAGCCCGCTGTGCGCCGTGCCTGCTGAGCAGATCCGCCAACTGGCCCGCGACTTCGCCGCAGCGCCGAGTGCGGTGTGCTATGGGCGCATGGGCGTTTCGACGCAAGCGTTCGGTACGCTGTGCCATTGGGTCGTGCAGTTGATCAATCTGGTCACTGGCAACCTCGACCGGGTTGGCGGCGCGCTGTGCACCGAACCTGCGGTGGATCTGGTGGCGTCGACCTCGGGCGGGCATTTCAACAAATGGCAGAGCCGTGTCTCGGGACGTCCTGAATACGGCGGCGAGTTACCGGTCTCGGCGCTGGCCGAAGAGATGCTTACTGAAGGTGAGGGCCAGATCCGTGCACTGATCACCGTCGCTGGTAATCCAGTGCTGTCGACGCCGAACGGACGGCAACTGGAGCAGGCGCTGGACGGTCTCGAGTTCATGGTCAGCATCGACCTGTACATCAATGAAACCACGCGCTATGCCGACCTGATCCTGCCGTCGACCTCGGCGCTGGAGAATGATCACTACGACACGACGTTCAATCTGTTCGCGGTGCGTAACGTCACCCGCTTCAACCGCGCGATCCTCGCCAAGCCAGAGGGCGCCTTGCATGACTGGGAGATCTTCGTGGGCCTGGCCAAGGCCTTTGCCGAAAAGACCGGCAAGGAGCTGAAACCGACCATGCCACCGGCGAAGATGATCGACATGGGCCTGCGTATGGGGATGTACGGCGACGCATCTGAGCAAAAGCTGTCACTGGCGACATTGTTCGATCATCCGCACGGGATTGATCTGGGGGCGCTGAAAGCGAATCTGGCGTCGCGTCTTAAAACGCCGAATCAGCGCGTGCAGGCCGCTCCGCCAGAGATTCTCGCTGACCTTGCACGTTTCGCTGCGCTACAGGCTCCGGCCGCTGATGAGCTGCTGATGATTGGCCGCCGCCACGTACGCAGCAACAATTCGTGGATGCACAACTATCACCGTCTGGTGAAGGGCAAGCCGCGTCATCAGTTGCTGATGCACCCGGATGATCTTGCCAGCCGTGGGCTTAACGATGGTCAGCTTGTGCGCGTCAGTTCACGGGTCGGCCAGATCGAGGTGGAAGTGCTTGGCAGTCTGGATATGATGAAGGGTGTGGTCAGTTTGCCGCACGGCTGGGGCCATGCGCGGCCAGGTGTGCAAATGGCGATTGCCAGTGGCCAGCCGGGGTCGAGTGCCAATGACCTGACCGATGAATGCCAGCTTGATGAGTTGTCGGGTAACGCGGCGCTTAATGGCGTGCCGGTCACGGTGGCGGCGGCCTGAGCATGACTGTCGGGGAGACCGAGCATGGCGCTCGGGATTCCGTTACAATGCGTCACCGTGCCGACCCATGAGTCGGAAAGTTCAGCCGAGGTGCTCCATGGATATCATCGAAACGATTAAAGAGCAGATTGCCAACAACACCATTCTGCTTTACATGAAAGGCTCGCCGAATGCCCCACAGTGTGGCTTCTCCGCGAAAGCTGCGCAGGCTGTGATGGCGTGTGGCGAAAAGTTTGCGTACGTGGACATCCTGCAGAACCCGGAAATCCGCGCCAACCTGCCGAAGTACGCCAACTGGCCGACTTTCCCGCAACTGTGGGTCGGCGGTGAACTGGTCGGCGGTAGCGACATCATGACCGAGATGGCTGCAGACGGTTCGCTGCAAAGCACCATCAAGTCGGCTGTTGAAGCGGCAGCGGCGAACAAGTCCGAAGCCTGACGGCCTTACGCGACAGCTGCTGCTTGTGTAGGAGCTGTCGAGTGAAACGAGGCTGCGATCTTCTGATCTTCAGCCAATAAAAAGCCCCGCCACTCGAAAGAGGGCGGGGCTTTTTAGTGCGTTCGAAAAGTTACTGCAAGTTGCCGGTGCAATCTGAAAAGATCGCGGCCTTCGGCAGCGCTTACTCTTCGCCCATCTGCGATTGCAGATAGTTCTCAAGACCGACTTTATCGATCAGACCCAGCTGGGTTTCCAGCCAGTCGATATGTTCTTCTTCGGATTCGAGAATGTCTTCAAGCAGTTCACGGCTACCGAAGTCACCGACAGTTTCGCAATGTGCGATCGCGGTCTTCAGGTCAGCGTGACCGGTCTTCTCGATACGCAAGTCGCACTCCAGCATTTCCTTGGTGTGCTCGCCGATGTGCAGCTTGCCCAGGTCCTGCACGTTCGGCAGGCCTTCGAGGAACAGGATGCGCTTGATCAGCTTGTCCGCGTGTTTCATCTCGTCGATGGATTCTTTGTATTCGTGTTTGCCGAGCTTGTTCAGGCCCCAATCTTCGTACATGCGCGCATGCAGGAAGTACTGATTGATCGCGACCAGCTCATTGGCAAGGATCTTGTTGAGATGCTGGATGACTGTAATGTCGCCTTTCATGATCGGAGTCCTGCCCTGTATTCGCTGTATATACGGCAGAGTTTGAGCTTCGTACTTATAAGTGTCAAACCTAAGTTATTGAATAATATATGAAAATTAATCGGAATAAGAATGTTTGTGTTCCGCGTCTGGAGCCTAAGCAATTGATTTACAGGCATAAAAAAACCGGACATAAGTCCGGTTCTTTGGAATGGGGTGTTATTACGCAGCGGTAAATTCTACCGGATAGGGGATCGCGGCCTGAGCGGTTTGCAGCTTGGTCAGGGTTTCGCGGACCACTTCCTTGGCAAGGCAGGCACATTTGCCGCATTGGCTGGCGACGCCGGTGGCCTGGCGGACTTCTTTATAGCTGCAGCAACCTTCATAGATCGCTTCGCGGATCTGTCCGTCGGTGACGCCAGTGCAGAGACAAACATACATAAGTGAGAACCGTCGCTGGTTGTGACTCAATTGCGATGGATCTTAATGTTAACGAGAATGATTGTCAAAGTGCTTTCGGAACGCTTCAGCTGATTAACCACCATGACTGACGAACGGTATTTGCTGGCGATTTGCCTGGCCCCGTAAATGCACCACCGTTCTGCGCCTGCTTTGAAAAACCGTTAAGGACAGGCCAAATTCGCAGTGTATGATGGTCGGCCCTTGCGAAGGGGGTTCGTGTCACAGGGCTGTCGCCTGAGGGTGGCAGGCTGGCGCGGACCCTGAACTTCAAGTTTTTACACCAGGAGATATCAATGAGCGTACTCGTAGGCAAACAAGCCCCTGACTTCACCGTCCCGGCCGTACTCGGCAATGGCGAGATCGTTGACAGCTTCACCCTGTCCTCGGCCATCAAAGGCAAATACGGCCTGGTGTTCTTCTACCCACTGGACTTCACCTTCGTCTGCCCGTCCGAGCTGATCGCTCTGGACAACCGCATGGCCGACTTCAAGGCACGCAACGTTGAAGTGATCGCTGTGTCGATCGACTCGCACTTCACTCACAACGCATGGCGCAACACTCCAGTGAACAATGGCGGCATCGGTCAGGTGAAATACACCATGGCTGCCGACATGAAGCACGACATCGCCAAGGCCTACGACGTTGAATCCGAAGGCGGCGTGGCTTTCCGTGGCGCGTTCCTGATCGACGACAAGGGCGTTGTCCGCTCGCAGATCATCAACGACCTGCCGCTGGGCCGTAACATGGAAGAGCTGATCCGTCTGGTCGACGCTCTGCAATTCCACGAAGAGCACGGCGAAGTCTGCCCTGCCAACTGGAAAAAAGGCGACAAAGGCATGAACGCTTCGCCAGAAGGTGTTGCTGCTTACCTGACCGAGAACGCTGCGGCCCTGTAAGGCGCAACGTCGAGGTACAAAAAACCGGCCCACGTGGCCGGTTTTTTTATGCGCGGGATTTACCCGACGACCATCAATCAGTCGTCGAAGTCTTCCCAGCCGCCCATCTGTTTCCAGCGGTTGACGATGCCGCAGAACAGCTCAGCGGTTTTCTCGGTGTCGTAACGTGCCGAGTGCGCCTCACGGCCATCGAAATCGATGTCGGCAGCCTGGCAGGCTTTCGCCAGTACGGTTTGACCGTAGGCCAGACCGGCCAGCGTCGCGGTGTCGAAGCTGGAGAATGGGTGGAACGGGTTGCGCTTCATGTCCAGACGCGCAACGGCCGCGTTGAGGAAGCCAAGGTCGAAGCTGCTGTTGTGACCAACCAGAATCGCGCGCTTGCAGCCGTTGGCCTTCAGCGCCTTGCGGATGCCACGGAAAATGTCGGTCAGCGCAGTTTCTTCGCTGACCGCCATGCGTAGTGGGTGATCGAGCTTGATCCCGGTGAACTCCAGCGCCGCTGCTTCGATGTTGGCGCCTTCGAACGGCTCAACACGGAAGAAGTAGGTGTGGTCCGGGTAAACAAAACCCTTTTCATCCATGGCGATGGTGGTCGCAGCAATCTCCAGCAACGCATCGGTGGCCGAGTTGAAGCCACCGGTTTCTACGTCAACGACAACCGGCAGGTAGCCGCGAAAGCGTGCTGCCATCGGGTGACGGGAACCGCCACCGCCACTTTGACCGTCCAGTTCGTCGTCGAAATGGTCTTCACTCACGCGTGTTCCTCCAGCAGGCGCCAGCGCAGTTTTTCACCGGCGCGCAGCGGGATAACGGTCAGCTCGCCAAACGGCAGGCTGGTCGGGGCGGTCCATTCTTCACGAACCAGGGTGATGCGATCGGTGTTTGCCGGCAGGCCGTAGAACCGCGGGCCGTTGAGGCTGGCGAAGGCTTCGAGCTTGTCCAGCGCGTTACGCTGTTCGAAGGCTTCGGCATACATCTCGATGGCGGCGTACGCGGTGTAGCAGCCGGCGCAGCCACAAGCGGCTTCTTTGGCGTGCTGCGCGTGCGGCGCCGAATCGGTGCCGAGGAAGAACTTCGCACTGCCACTGGTGGCGGCGTCGAGCAGGGCTTCCTGGTGCGTATTGCGCTTGAGGATCGGCAGGCAATAGAAGTGCGGCCGAATCCCGCCCACCAGCATGTGATTGCGGTTGTAGAGCAGGTGATGCGCGGTGATGGTCGCGCCAACGTTGGCCGAAGCCTCGTTGACGAACTGCACGGCGTCGGCGGTGGTGATGTGTTCGAACACCACTTTCAGCGTCGGAAAACGCTCGACCACGCGGCGCATGTGCTCATCGATGAAAATCTTTTCGCGGTCGAACACATCGACGTCGCCACGGGTGACTTCACCGTGGATCAACAGCGGCATGCCGACTTCGGCCATGGCTTCGATTGCCGGCAGAATCTTGTCGATGCTGGTCACGCCGGAATCGGAGTTGGTGGTCGCGCCGGCCGGGTACAGCTTGGCGGCATAGACAAAACCACTGGCCTTGGCTTCACGAATTTCTTCGGGCTGGGTGCGGTCGGTGAGGTACAGCACCATCAGCGGCTCAAAGCGACTGCCGGCCGGGCGGGCAGCGAGAATCCGCTGGCGATAGCCGTCGGCTTCAGCGGCGTTGCGCACCGGAGGTACCAGGTTGGGCATGATGATCGCGCGGCCGAAAGTGCGCGCAACATCGGCAACGGTATTGGTCAACACGGCACCATCGCGAAGATGAATGTGCCAGTCGTCGGGACGCAGCAGGGTCAGGCGGTCGGACATGAGGGGATTCCAGGCGGGTCAAACTGAGGCGAATGCTACCGGAAAAGACTCTTGCAGGCACTCGCTATCAAGTTTTGCGGGAAGCTTCCGATATCCCGTAGGTATGCCGTAAACATAGTGTGAATCGGTCTTTGTGTTTCAGAAGCCAATGGAGCCTCCCGTGCGCCAGCGTTATTTAGCCTTGCTCAGTGTGTTTGCCAGCCTTCCCGCGATGGCGCTCACGTACCAGACCCGTCTGGAGAACATTGAGTGGACGGTCGCCGGCGACAAGTTCGAATGTCGCCTGACCCAGCCGATCACCGATTTCGGCTCGGGCGAGTTCGTGCGCAAGGCGGGCGAGCAGGCGATCTTCCGTCTGAACGCCTACAACGCCATGCTTGGCGGTGGTTCGGCAACGTTGCTGGCAGCCGCTGCGCCTTGGCAGCCAGGGCGTGGTGACATCAATCTGGGCAGCGTCCGGCTCGGCAGCGGCAACGTGCTGTTCAGCAGTTCGCAGTCGCAGGCCGGAGGTCTGATCAGCGGTCTGCTGGACGGGCGCAGCCCGGTTGTACGTCGCGCGTCTGGCGATGGCCGTGTCTCGGAAGTGCGTTTATTGCCGGTGAAATTCAGCAAGGCGTTTAACGACTATCAGACCTGTGTGGCGAAATTGCTGCCGCAGAATTTCGACCAGATCAAGCAGTCGCAGATCGGCTTCCCCGGCGAGGGCGTTGATCTGGACGCCGCCGCCAAGGCCAAGCTGCAAGTGATGCTCGAATTCATGAAGGCCGATCCGACGGTCAATCACATCGAGCTCGATGGCCACTCGGACAACAGCGGCAATCGCCTGACCAACCGTGAACTGTCGCGCCGCCGAGCGCTGGCAGTGGTCGACTTCTTCAAGGCCAACGGCATTCAGGAATCGCAGATCACCGTACGCTTCCATGGCGAGCAATATCCGATCGTGCCGAACACCAATGCGGCCAATCGTGCGAAGAACCGTCGGGTCAATGTCAAACTGGCGCGCGTGGCGCCGACCAGCCCCGCACCTGCGCCTCAAGCGAGTACACCAGCCAGCACTGCAGCAACTTCCTGACCCGCCGGTCATCGTCGCGCTCTCGACAGATTCTGTCGCTTTGTCGTCTTAAGCTGTCGCGCCTCTGTAAATTATCGCGTTTGAGCGGTAGACTCCTCGGCTTTCCGTAGAACCCCGTGGAGTGATGGCATGGCGGACGTAAACAAGGTCGTTCTGGCGTATTCCGGCGGCCTGGACACTTCGGTGATCCTCAAGTGGCTGCAGGATACTTATAACTGTGAAGTGGTGACCTTCACCGCCGATCTCGGTCAAGGCGAAGAGGTCGAGCCGGCCCGCGCCAAGGCCCAGGCCATGGGCGTCAAAGAAATCTACATCGACGATCTGCGCGAAGAATTCGTGCGTGATTTCGTGTACCCGATGTTCCGCGCCAACACCGTTTACGAGGGCGAGTACCTGCTGGGTACTTCCATCGCACGTCCGCTGATCGCCAAACGTCTGATCGAAATCGCCAACGAAACCGGCGCTGACGCCATTTCCCATGGCGCCACCGGCAAGGGCAACGACCAGGTGCGTTTCGAACTGGGTGCCTACGCACTCAAGCCAGGCGTAAAAGTCATTGCACCTTGGCGCGAGTGGGACCTGCTGTCCCGCGAGAAGCTGATGGACTACGCCGAGAAGCATGCGATCCCGATCGAGCGTCACGGCAAGAAGAAGTCCCCGTACTCGATGGACGCCAACCTGCTGCACATCTCCTATGAAGGCGGCGTGCTGGAAGACACCTGGACCGAGCACGAAGAAGACATGTGGAAATGGACCGTCTCCCCGGAGAACGCTCCTGATAAACCACAGTATCTGGAACTGACCTACCGTAACGGCGACATCGTTGCGCTGGACGGCGTCGAAATGACTCCGGCCACCGTGCTGGCAACGCTGAACAAGATCGGTGGCGCTCACGGTATCGGCCGTCTCGACATCGTTGAAAACCGTTACGTCGGCATGAAGTCCCGTGGTTGCTACGAAACCCCGGGCGGCACCATCATGCTGCGCGCTCACCGCGCCATCGAGTCGATCACCCTGGACCGCGAAGTTGCTCACCTGAAAGACGAGCTGATGCCGAAATACGCCAGCCTGATCTACACCGGTTACTGGTGGAGCCCTGAGCGTCTGATGCTGCAACAGATGATCGATGCTTCGCAGGTCAACGTGAACGGTGTCGTTCGCCTGAAGCTGTACAAAGGCAACGTGATCGTCACTGGCCGCAAGTCCGACGACTCGCTGTTCGATGCCAACATCGCGACTTTCGAAGAAGACGGCGGTGCTTACAACCAGGCCGACGCGGCGGGCTTCATCAAGCTCAACGCGCTGCGCATGCGCATTGCGGCCAACAAGGGTCGCAAGCTGTTCTAAGCGTTGCAGACTGACGCGCAATGAAAAGGGCGGCCTTGTCATCGAGACAAGGTCGCCCTTTTTGCATCATTCTTTGCCTATCTCTGATCGAGCCGTGTTCCTGGTCTTCGCGTTCGTGGCTACGACTCATCTTTCATGCCCGTCCCAGCAGCGTCACCGCTTGTGAGCACAGGTTATAAACAATACAAAGCGTTTTGCCTGAGCCTTTTTTAACCTGCTTGATGTGCAGCAGCGCATTTTTCGTCAGTAAAACGTCCGACACATGATTGGAAAGAAACACCACCACACGGACAGTTTTCCTGTCGAGGTTTCGGATATTTTCCAGAATCGTGGCTAATTCTTTTGACGCGTCGACATCTCGCGCATCAATGAGATGCAGGTTGCTGATCCACGCGGGCAACTGGATGTTGTGCTGAACAATCAGACTCGACTTGGTGTTGGTCCCCCCAGGTGGGTCGGGCGCGGTGTGCACTGTGCACGAGACTTTGCATTCCACTGTGGCTGACTCGTTGGGCACGACACAACTTGATAGTTCAAATGTACCTCGCGTGGATGACTCCTGAGTCGAAGTGTTTCGTTTGCTCTCGCGGTCATTGTTGTCGATTGTTTTTAGAAAACTCTTGTCTTTGCCGAAGTCTGAAGGCGAATAAAGAGAGCGGTAGTTAAAGTTTAAAGTAATAAAGAACAGAAATAGCAAATAGAATGGGAAGCTGATCAGAAACCACACGTAAATCTCCCTGTCTTTGTTGTCGAGAAAAGGCAGGGAAACTGCGGCTGATGTTTCCGAGATGGCTGCAAATATGGCAATTACTGTCATTGGGTTAGTGATCTTGTTTTTTATTTTCAGCATGTTTGTACTCTTGTGTCTGGTCTTTCTCATGGTTAATGGTTTGTGTTGGTTGAGAAGTGGGTAGTTGATTTTCAGGTATTTATATTTATAGTAAAAGTATTGGGTCGGGTATAAATATCTTGTTTCAAGTGTTTATATTCTGCTCGCTGTTATCGAGTTCGTGTGTCTGCTATTGCGTTATGTTTGCGGTTTGTAATAAATGTCCTCTGCCGAGCGCAAGCTCAAGGGGGGCGAGGCCGTTTTGGCCAGTGCAGGTCTGCGGCGAGTCACGAACTCGATGTCGTCAGTCGTAGTCTGTAACAAGTTGGAAGAGAACTATTGCTTTGGATGGAGGAGGGAATAACGTCGGATTTTTAGGAGAGTAGCGATTTTTTGTAGGATTAATCCGCGATCGCTGTAGGGGATGTCTCTCGATGCAAGTGCATGATAACCCCGGCATGCCATAGAGCAAGTGACTGGGCTATTGTGCGTGTTCTAAAAATTCGAACAGCGAAACTGGACTTGCCCATGAATAAAGTGCTGATCGTGGATGATCACCCTGTCATTCGTCTTGCGGTACGTATGCTGATGGAACGTCATGGCTACGAAGTCATCGCAGAAACTGATAACGGTGTGGATGCGTTACAACTTGCTCGCGAACAAATGCCGGATATTGTCATTCTGGATATAGGAATACCAAAACTTGATGGTCTGGAAGTTATTGCACGCCTGACGTCGACGGCGATGCCTATTAAAGTACTGGTGTTGACTTCCCAGGCGCCTGGGCACTTTTCAATGCGCTGCATGCAGTCGGGGGCTGCCGGTTATGTCTGTAAACAGCAGGACCTGACCGAGTTGCTCAGCGCAATCAAGGCCGTCTTGTCCGGCTACAGTTATTTTCCCAATCAGGCTTTGCATACAGTGCGTACCAGTCTGGGTAATGCCAGTGAAGCCGACATGGTCGATCGTCTGTCCGGTCGGGAAATGATGGTGTTGCAGCAGTTGGCGCGGGGCAAAACCAACAAGGAAATCGCCGATGGCATGTTTTTGAGCAACAAAACGGTGAGTACCTACAAGACTCGCTTGTTGTTGAAGCTCAATGCTCGCTCCCTGGTTGATCTTATCGAACTGGCGCAGCGTAATGGTCTGGTCTGAATGTATCGATGGCTGACAGGGTCATGGGCCGATCAAACTCAGCTAGCCGCAGAAAGTGAAAAGCCTCCGTTTCGGGAGGCTTTCAAGTATCAGTCATCAAAATCGTACTCGGCCAATTGCTTTTGCAGTCGGCGCTCCTCAAGCAGATTATCGATCGTACGGCGCTTGCTGAGATTGGTCTTGGCGACTTCGAGCACAGGTTCGGCATCATCAGTTTCTGCAGCGATATCGTCATCTACATCCAGTGGCTCTTTGTCGCTACTCATCAGCTAACTCCCGGCTAAGAATGCCTCTGGCGCTCCTTATATCGATATTCCTGCGGCGGGTAAAAAAGATTTTTTCAATCGACTTATCAATTATTCCAATAGCCGGTCAATCGTCCGAAGTTTTGTCCTTGTACTCGCACAAGTCTTCGATCCGGCAGCTGCCGCAGCGTGGCTTGCGGGCCAGACACACATAACGGCCGTGAAGAATCAGCCAGTGATGAGAGTCGAGCAGGAATTCTTTGGGTACGAACTTCATCAGCTTCTTTTCCACTTCAACCACATTTTTACCTGGTGCAATGCCGGTGCGGTTGCTGACCCGAAAGATGTGGGTGTCGACGGCCATGGTCAGTTGCCGGAAAGCCGTATTGAGTACGACGTTGGCGGTCTTGCGGCCCACTCCCGGCAAGGCTTCGAGCTCTTCACGGGTTTGCGGAACCACACTGCCGTGGCGTTCGACCAGCAGGCGGCAGGTTTCGATGACGTTCTTGGCCTTGCTGTTGTAGAGACCGATCGTCTTGATGTATTCCGATAGACCTTCGACCCCTAAAGCGTGGATCGCCGCCGGCGTATTGGCCACCGGAAACAGCTTTGCCGTGGCCTTGTTGACGCCGACGTCAGTCGACTGCGCAGAAAGAATCACGGCGATCAACAGCTCGAACGGCGAGGAGTAGGCCAGCTCAGTCTTCGGCTCCGGATTGTCTTCGTGCAGGCGGCGGAAAATCTCCAGACGTTTTGCAGCATTCATGGGCGATGCGTTTCCTTGGATATCGAGTTCGGGCGAATCAACGCCTGGCGCGCCGCCAACAGCAGCGCCAACAAAATAAAAGCACCGGGGATCAAGGTGATCAGGTGCAGCCCTTCGCTAAATACAACAAAACCTGGCCAGTCTTCGGACAGCCCCCGGCCGAGACTACCGTGACCGATGAGTTCACGCAGCCCGGCGAGCAGCAACATCAATCCGCCGAACATGCCGCAGAGTTTCAAGCGCTCGACCAGCGATGAGCGCCAGAAGCCATTGTGTTCCAGTACCACGCATTGCAAGGCGATCAGGCCGGTATAGAGGCCGAATGTTTGCTGCCAGGGCAGAAACCAGCGTTGCGCCAACAGGTCTGCACAACTGCTGAAGGTCGCGGCGAGCAGCAGGCCAGCCAGCAATGCGCTCGTGCCAGTGAGGCGAGCGCGTAAAACAGGCATGCACAGGCCATACAGACCCACGACACTGGCGAACATCAATAATGCCCCCAGTGCGCCTGCCAAGGAGTTACTGGTGCCAAGCAGCAGTGTCAGCATCAAAGCATTCGAAAGGGCTGCCGAGCGGTTCATGTTCCGCTCCCCAGCAGTGCCGACCGATGTTCATCGAAGTAGCGCAGCGCATCATGGATAGCGTTGATCGCCGCGCGCGAGGTGATGGTCGCACCGGCGATTTGATCAAATTGTCCTTGATCCTTTTTCAGCGCCCAGCCTGCATCGGTCGGCTCTTTGGCTGATTGGCCGGTAAACGTTTGCAGCCAGGCATTCGGCCAGTCACCCAGATGCCCGCCGAGTGCCGGGGTTTCGGTCTGTTCAAGGGTTTTCACCGCCAATAATTTGCCGGTGGTATCGATGGCGATCAACAGCTCAATGGCACCCGCATAACCCTGGGTCTGACTGCGCAACAGTATCGCGACGGCCTGGCCGTCTCGGGTCGCGCGATAGCCGCCCGACAAGGTGCTGTGACTCAGGGTGGTGTCTGTCAAAGCCAGAGGCTGTTCCAGCGGTTGATTGTCGTAGGTCTCGAGCGGGAGCAGGTCGAGCAGTTTGCGGCTTTCGATCAAACGCTGTTCGGCGGCAATCTGCGGTGCGTTAATGCGCTGTACGAAGTAGGTCGCGCCGATGCCGATCACCGCCAACAGCAGCACAATAAACGCGCTCGCCGTACGATTCATGGCCTCACCTCAACCTGACGGTCAGTGGCAAATCGCTCCAGCGCCGGCACGCAAAGATTCATCAGCAGCACCGCAAACGCCACGCCATCCGGATACCCACCCCAGGTGCGAATCAAATAAGTCAGCAGCCCGACCCCGATGCCGAACAGCAGGCGGGCGAGCGCGGTTTTAGCTCCCGAGACCGGTTCTGTGATGATGAAGAACGCGCCCAGCATGGTCGCGCCACTGAGCAGGTGGAAAAGCGGCGACCCCTGCGAATCCGACCCGGAACCATTCCAGAACAGCAGGCTGACGACAAATAGACTGGCGAGCATGCCTGCCGGTGCGTGCCAATCGAAGACCCGGCGTTGCAGCAAAAACAAGCCGCCGGCGAGAAACGCCAGATTCACCCATTCCACACCGTGGCCGCCAAAGCGACCGAACGCCGGATTGCTGGCGAACAATTCGTCCATGGTCAGGCTTTTGTTGATGCGCAGGCTGTCCAGCACCGTGGCCTGCGCCCAAGCGTCCGGCGCCTGGCCTGCGCCGAATACCTGTTGAAACGTTGCCGTCAGATCCAGGCCATGGGCCGGCCAATGGGTCATCGGCTGCGGGAACATCACCATGGCCAAGGCAAACCCGAGCATCGCCGGATTGAACGGATTTCTACCAACGCCACCGTACACGTGCTTGCCAAACAACAGACCCGAGGCAATCGCCGTTACCGTCAGCCACCACGGGCAATAAGGTGGCAGGGCGGCGGCCAGCAATGTCGCGCTGACCAGCGCACTGCCGTCGCTGAGTGTCGGCTGCATTGGCTGTCGACGCAGGCGAAGGACAGCTGCCTCGACCATCAACGCGGTGACGATAGCCAACATCAAGTTGATCAACACGCCCCAGCCGTACAACCAGAACAGCGTCAGCAGCCCCGGCAAGGCGGCGAGCAGCACCCGTTTCATCGCCTGTTGCAGGCGGTCTTCGGGTGCCTCAAGGGGCGACATGATCTTGCACCTGGCGCTCGGCGTCTTGCAGGCGGGCGCGGGCCTTGTCGAGGGTTTCACTGGGCGTGTCGGCGCGACGTTCGAGTTTATTGAGGTCCGCGCGGGCGTAGGCCAATTCGGTTTTCAACTGGCGAAGCTGGCTGTCGATAGGGCGTTTTTCGACGCGCACCAGGTCAGGCAAAGGTTGATCGCTGGTGGCTTCGGCGGCGTGCAGGGCCTGCTCGGCATCGCTTAATGCTTGTTCCAGCGCGGCGATCTGCTCCGGCGCCGCTTCGGCGGTTTGGGCTTTTTTCAGATCAGCGCGGCGCATGGCCAACTGGATCTTCGCCCGTTTCAGATCGGCGTCTTTGGCAGGGGCAGGCACTGTGGGTGCTGGCGCAGCGCTGCTTTCAACGGCCGCCAGAGCCTGTTCGGCCGCTTCGAACTGCTGCTGCAACACGATCAGTTGGGTCTGCTGCTCGAACGTTGGCGGATGGCCGAAAGCTTTCAACGATTTGTGCAATTGCGCACGGCTCATGGCCACATCGATCTTGGCTTTCTTCAGCGCCGCATCAGCGGTCGCCGCTTTCTGCGCACGCACCCGTTCCAGTGCTGCCTGTACCGGATCGGTTGCAGTCACTTCAGGTTGCGCCGCCCGTTTTGCCCGCGCTTCACGCTCTGCCTGCTTTTGTTGTTCTTCGCGTTGCAAGCGCTGGTTTCGACGCTCGAAACGTTGACGCGCGTGGTCGCGTTTGGCCGCCCGTGCGCGCTGTTCTTCAAGACTGAATGCCAGACCGCCAACCACCGGCAACGTGCTCGGTGGCAATGGATGCATTTCGATGCAATCCACCGGGCACGGCGCAACACACAGGTCGCAACCGGTGCATTCGTCAATGATCACCGTGTGCATCAGTTTCGCCGCGCCGACAATCGCGTCGATCGGGCAGGCCTGGATGCACTTGGTGCAGCCAATGCATTCGGCTTCACGGATGAACGCCACTTGCGGCGGCGCTGCGCCGCGACTGATGTCCAGTTCCAGCACCGGCACTTTCAACAGTTCAGCCAGCGCGGCAATGGTTTCGTCACCGCCCGGCGGGCACTTGTTGATCGGCTCGCCTGCGACGATGCCTTGCGCATACGGCTTGCACCCGGGGTGGCCGCACTTGCCGCATTGGGTCTGCGGCAGGAGGGCATCGATGCGTTGAATCAGACTCATGTTTTGATCAGTCCACTGAATCCGAGAAAAATCACTGCGATCAGTCCGGCGCTGATCAAATCGATCGGCAAGCCACGAAAGGGCAGGGGAATATCGTTGTCGGCCGTACGTTCACGCAAATCCTGGAACAGGCTCAGTACCAGCCAGAAACCCAGACCGGCACCGAGGCTCAAAGCGGTCGCCTGCAGCAGGCCCCGATCGTTTTGCGCGTTGATCAGTGCCAGCCCGAGCACGCCGGCATTGCCCAGCAACAATGGCCACAAACCTTCGAAGGGCAGATTCGGCAGCCTGCGCGCGAGCAGCTTCAACAGTGGCGCAATCAGCAACACGCTCAACGGCAGAAACACAAACAGGCGCAGCGTCTCAAGTTGCAACGGCACCAACAGCCAATGCCAGATCGCATAACCCGGCACACCGACAACCAACATCAGGCACAACGTCGCGAGCCCCAACGCATGCACCTGACGACGACTGGCCGCCAACAGCGGATCGACGCCCAGCGGCCAGTGCAACACGAAGTTGTTGAGCAGCGCAGCACTGATAAGCGTAAGCACGAGTTCGGTCATGGTTCTGCCAGCGAAACGGGCGGGTGTCTCTTAAGGTTAGGCATTATCCGGCCAGATATGAAAAATCCCACAGGCATGCCGGGCACGCCTGTGGGATCAATTCACCGCCGAGTGTTACTTGATGCGTTGACCCGGCTTGGCGCCGCTGTCAGGGCTCAACAGGTAGATTTCTTCACCGCCAGGGCCGGCTGCCATCACCATGCCTTCGGAGATACCGAACTTCATTTTCCGTGGCTTGAGGTTGGCGATCATCATGGTCAGTCGACCGTCGAGTTTGGACGGATCCGGGTAGGCGCTCTTGATCCCCGAGAACACGTTGCGTTGCTCGTCACCGATGTCGAGGGTCAGACGCAGCAGCTTGTCAGCACCTTCCACGTGTTCGGCCTTGACGATCAGTGCGACGCGCAGGTCGATCGCGGCAAAGGCATCGAAGTCGATTTCCGGCGACAGCGGATCCTTGGCCAGTTCGCCATTGCCGGCTGGGGCGGCGGCGCCGGTGTCGGTCTGGCTGGCGGTCAGGTCTTCTTTCGAGGCGTCGCTCATGGCTTGTACTTTTACCGGGTCGATGCGGGTCATCAACGGCTTGAATTCGTTGAGCTGGTGGTTGGCCAGCAGCGTGGTGTGGTCGTTCCAGGTCAGCGGGGCGACGTTGAGGAACGCCTCGGCATCGGCGGCCAGCAGCGGCAGCACCGGCTTGAGGAAGATCACCAGTTGGCGGAACAGATTGATGGCGGTGGCGCAGATCGCCTGGACTTCATCCTGTTTGCCTTCCTGCTTGTTCAGCGACCACGGTGCTTTGTCGGCGATCCACGCGTTGGCGCGGTCGGCCAAGGCCATGGTTTCACGCATGGCGCGGGCGAAATCACGGGCCTCGTAGGCGTCGGCAATGCTTGGCGCGGCAGCGAGGAACGCCTCGGTCAGCTCCGGCGCGGCATTGGTGCCGACCAGCAGGCCGGCGTTACCTTTCTGAATGAAACCGGCGCAACGGCTGGCAATGTTGACCACTTTGCCGACCAGGTCGGAGTTGACCTTCTGCACGAAGTCTTCGAGGTTCAGGTCGAGGTCATCGACGCCACGGCCCAGTTTGGCCGCGTAGTAGTAACGCAGGTATTCCGGCGACAGGTGATCCAGATACGTACGGGCCTTGATGAAGGTGCCGCGCGACTTGGACATTTTCTGGCCGTTGACGGTCAGGTAGCCGTGTACGTTGATGCCGGTCGGCTTGCGGTAACCGGCGCCTTCAAGCATCGCTGGCCAGAACAGCGCGTGGAAGTTGACGATGTCCTTGCCGATGAAGTGGTACAGCTCGGCGGTGGAATCCTTGGCCCAGAACGCGTCGAAATCCAGCTCCGGCGTGCGGTCGCAAAGGTTCTTGAAGCTGGCCATGTAGCCGATCGGCGCATCCAGCCACACGTAGAAATACTTGCCCGGCTCGCCCGGGATCTCGAAACCGAAGTACGGCGCATCGCGGGAGATGTCCCACTGCTGCAGGCCGGCGTCCAGCCATTCGGCGATCTTGTTGGCGACGGCGTCTTGCAGGGTGCCACTGCGGGTCCAGGTCTGCAGCATTTGCTGAAAGTCTGGCAGTTTGAAGAAGAAGTGCTGGGAATCCTTGAGCACCGGGGTGGCGCCAGAGATCGCCGACTTCGGATCTTTCAGGTCGGTCGGGGCGTAGGTCGCACCACATTTTTCGCAGTTGTCGCCGTACTGGTCTTCGGTGCCACATTTCGGGCAGGTGCCCTTGATGAAGCGGTCGGCCAGGAACATTTTCTTTTCCGGGTCGAAATACTGGGTGATCGAGCGCTGGGCGATGTGCCCGGCGTCACGCAGCTTGATGTAGATCTGGCTCGACAGCTCACGGTTTTCTTCGGCGTGAGTGGAGTGGAAGTTGTCGAAATCAACCAGGAACTCGGCAAAGTCGGCGCTGTGTTCAGCCTGCACATTGGCGATCAGTTGTTCCGGGGTGATGCCTTCCTTTTCCGCGCGCAGCATGATCGCCGAACCGTGGGCGTCGTCGGCGCAGACATAAATGCATTGATTGCCGCGATGCTTCTGGAAGCGCACCCACATATCGGTCTGGATATATTCCAGCATATGGCCAAGGTGAATCGAACCGTTGGCGTAGGGCAGGGCGCTGGTGACGAGGATCTTGCGTGGTTCGGACATGTGGGGCTTCGCTACTTGATGAAACGGAGGTCGGCCACTATAAAGCGCCGGGCAAGATATTTCACCCCTGCAAATCGTTGCCGGGCGTGCCGTCCGGAGGATAGAAGGGGTAGGATACCCGCCATCTTTTCCCAGTCTTGTTATCGGAGTTGCCCATGAGCGCCGTCACTCGCGCAGCGGTGGAAGCCGTCCTCAGCCAATACACCGACCCTTACCTGAACCAGGACCCGGTCAGCGCCGGTTGCGTGAAGCACATCGAGATCGTCGGTGACCGCGTCAACGTGCAGCTGGAAATCGGTTACGCCGCCGGTCTGTTCAAGAGCGGCTGGGCGCAACTGCTGCAAATGGCCATCGAAAACCTCGACGGCGTGGTGATCGCCAAGGTTGAAGTGAACAGTGTTATCGCTGCGCACAAGGCGCAGGCGCAGATTCCGGGGCTGGCCAACGTCAAGAACGTGGTCGCCGTGGCGTCGGGCAAGGGCGGCGTGGGCAAGTCGACCACCGCCGCCAACCTCGCGCTGGCCCTGGCCCGTGAAGGCGCCAAAGTGGGGATTCTCGACGCTGATATCTACGGCCCGAGCCAAGGCATCATGTTCGGCATTCCCGAGCGCACCCGCCCTGAGGTCAAGGACCAGAAGTGGTTCGTGCCGCTCAAGGCTCACGGCGTTGAGGTCATGTCGATGGCGTTCCTGACCGACGACAACACGCCGATGGTCTGGCGCGGGCCGATGGTCTCCGGCGCCTTGCTGCAACTGGTCACGCAAACCGCGTGGGGCGATCTGGATTATCTGGTCATCGACATGCCACCGGGCACTGGCGATATCCAGCTGACCCTGGCGCAGAAAGTCCCGGTGGCCGGCGCAGTGATCGTCACCACGCCACAGGATCTGGCACTGCTGGACGCACGCAAAGGCGTGGAAATGTTCCGCAAGGTCAACATTCCGGTGCTGGGCGTGGTGGAAAACATGGCCGTGCACATCTGCTCGAACTGCGGGCATGCCGAGCATCTGTTCGGTGAGGGCGGTGGTGAGAAACTGGCGACCCAGTACGGCGTAGAGCTGCTGGCGTCGCTGCCGCTGTCGATGTTGATCCGCGAGCAGGCTGATGGCGGCAAGCCAACGGTGATCGCCGAGCCGGACAGCCAGATTGCCATGGTTTATCAGGAGCTCGCCCGCCACGTCGGCGCGCGGATTGTGTTGCAGGAAGCGGCGACACCGGCGATGCCGAACATCACCATCAGCGACGATTGATGCATCCGCAACACTGAATAAACCTGTAGGAGTGAGCCTGCTCGCGATAGCGGAATACCATTCAACAGATTTGTTGAATGAATGACTGCAATCGCGAGCAGGCTCACTCCTACACGGGTTTTGTGGTGGGGGTTAGATCCGCAACCCGCCATCCATCTCCAGAATCCGCCCGGTGTAATAGTCGTTTTCGAAGATATACGCCGCCGAGTGCGCAATCTCTTCCGGCTTGCCCATGCGCTTGAGCGGAATCCCCGAAGTCATCTTCTCCAGCGCTTCCGGCTTCATGCCCAGGGTCATCTCGGTTTCGATGAAGCCCGGCGCAATCCCCGCCACGCGAATGCCGTAACGCGCCAGCTCCTTGGCCCAGGTCACTGTCGCTGCAGCAACACCGGCCTTGGCCGCCGAATAGTTGGTCTGGCCAACGTTGCCCGCCCGCGAGATCGACGAAATATTGATGATCGCGCCGCTGGTCTTCAGCTCGACCATTTTCGCCGCCACCTCACGGGTGCAGAGGAACACGCCGGTCAGGTTGACGTCGATCACGGCCTGCCACTGTGCCAGGCTCATCTTGGTCATTTCGCCGTCCTTGACCTTTAGCAGCAGGCCATCACGGAGGATCCCGGCGTTGTTGATCAGGCCGTGGATCGCACCGAAATCGGCAGCAACCTGAGCGACCATGTGCTCGACCTGCTCTTCATTGGCGACGTTGCACAGATAGCTGCGCGCCTCGACGCCCTTGGCCTTGCAAGCCGCGACCGCGTCGTCGAGCTTTTCCTGATTGAGGTCGACGAGGGCGAGCTTCGCGCCTTTGCCGGCGAAATACTCGGCCATCGAACGGCCCAAACCCTGGCAACCGCCAGTGATAATGATTACTTTGTCGTTGAGTTGCATTCGCATGCCCCGATAGCAGGTCTGAGTAGTTTTTGTTTTCAGCGACTCTCGATCTGCACCGGCCGTGGCTGGTTTGCACATGAGAATTGCCCGCTGGCGTGACGGGGACTTGATCCCGGGCGCCCGTCCGTTTTTTCGACGGATACTATTTAAGGAGTCATAAATTGAGCGTTGAAGTGGCGAAGAATGCCCGAGAATTGCTTCTCAAGGAATACCGTGGAGTGCTGTCGACGCACTCCAAATCGATGCCCGGTTTTCCTTTTGGCTCCGTGGTGCCGTACTGCCTGGACGAGCAGGGCCGGCCGCTGATCCTGATCAGCCGCATCGCCCAGCACACCCACAACCTGCAAAAAGACCCGAAATGCTCGATGCTCGTCGGCGAGCGCGAGGCCGATGATGTGCAAGCCGTTGGTCGCCTGACCTATCTGGCCGAAGCGCAAAAGCTCGAAGACGCAGCTGCCATCGAAGCTGCCGCCGAGCGTTACTACCGTTACTTCCCGGATTCGCAGAACTACCACAAGGCCCACGATTTCGACTTCTGGGTATTGAACCCGGTGCGTCACCGCTACATCGGCGGTTTCGGCGCGATTCACTGGATCGATCAACTGACCCTGGCCAATCCGTTTGCCGGCAAGGCCGAAATCAGCATGGTCGAACACATGAACAGCGATCACGCCAAAGCCATCGCGCACTACGTCGACCTTGCCGGTCTGCCGAAAACTGTACCGGCGCAACTGGCCGGGATCGACACCGAAGGCATGCACCTGCGCATCGGTCAGGCGCTGTACTGGTTGCCGTTTCCGGCACCTTGTAATACGCCGACACAAGTGCGCGAAGCCCTGGTTTCATTGGCTCACGCCGAGGTCTGGGGAAAAAATTCAGTGGCCGATGCTTGAATTCACGAAAGGGCGACGTCATCTAAGGCTTACTGCAAGGCATTTCTTGCGTTGAGGAAACTTTGATGCGCCCTTTTCTGTTGCTCTTTCTGCTGTTTCCAGTGCTGGAGCTGTTCGTATTCGTCAAAGTGGCAGGCTCAATCGGGTTTTTCCCGGCCCTGCTGCTGATCATTCTCGGCTCGATGTTCGGTGTTTTTGTGCTGCGCGTCGCCGGTCTGGCCACCGCCCTGCGTGCCCGTGAAAGCCTGAACCGCGGCGAACTGCCCGCGCAAACCATGCTTGAGGGCCTGATGCTGGCGTTGGCCGGCGGCCTGTTGATCCTGCCGGGCTTCATCAGCGATGTGGTCGGTCTGGTCATGCTGCTGCCATTCAGCCGCCGGTTGCTGGCGAACAAAATGCGTCAGCGCGCCGAAGAACAGGCCATGCGTCAGCGTGCGTTCGCCGACGACCTGCAGCCCCGTGGCGGTCCTGCACCGCGTCAGCCTCTGGGCCGCGAGGGTGATGTGATCGAAGGCGAGTTCGAACACCGCGACAGCAAGTAACTGCGTTAGCCACACGGCACCTTCGGGTGCCGTGTTCATTTATGGGCCTCCAGAGTGAAAAATTTTCTGGGCTCGCCCTTGTAATAAGCTTATGCGCCCTTATGTATCGGTCACCGAAAGGTTTCTGGCATTTGAGCCAGTCAGTCTTCCGCGGTTCGTTCGACGAACCGCAACCGGCGCAGGCCGGATTTGTTAAACCCGCCGGGACTACACCGGCCGATGAAAACCACAATTAGGAGAGATCGACAATGAAGCTTCGTCCTCTGCATGACCGCGTCGTAATCCGTCGCAGCGAAGAAGAAAAGAAAACCGCTGGCGGTATCGTCCTGCCAGGTTCGGCTGCTGAAAAAGCCAACCACGGTGTGATTCTCGCTGTAGGCCCGGGCAAAGCTCTGGAAAACGGCGAAGTGCGCGCACTGTCCGTTAAAGAAGGCGACAAGGTTGTGTTCGGTCCTTACTCCGGCAGCAACACAGTGAAAGTCGACGGCGAAGACCTGCTGGTAATGAGCGAGAACGAAATCCTCGCTGTTATCGAAGGCTGATACCCCCGTTCATTTTCCCGCTACTACAAAGTATTTAAGGAATATCGATCATGGCTGCTAAAGAAGTTCTGTTTGGCGATTCCGCCCGTAAAAAAATGCTCAAGGGCGTCAACGTCCTGGCTGACGCAGTAAAAGCGACCCTGGGCCCGAAAGGCCGTAACGTGATCATCGAGAAGAGCTTCGGCGCTCCGACCATCACCAAGGACGGCGTTTCCGTCGCCAAAGAAATCGAACTCGAAGATCGCTTCGAAAACATGGGCGCGCAGCTGGTCAAAGACGTTGCCTCCCGTGCCAACGATGACGCTGGTGACGGTACTACCACCGCTACCGTTCTGGCTCAGTCGATCGTCAACGAAGGCCTGAAAGCCGTCGCTGCCGGCATGAACCCGATGGACCTGAAGCGTGGTATCGACAAAGCGACCATCGCGATCGTCAAAGAGCTGAAGAACCTGTCCAAGCCATGCGCTGACACCAAGGCAATCGCTCAGGTCGGCACCATCTCGGCCAACTCCGACAGCTCCATCGGCGACATCATTGCCGAAGCCATGGAAAAAGTCGGTAAAGAAGGCGTGATCACCGTTGAAGAAGGCACTGGCCTGGAAAACGAACTGTCGGTTGTTGAAGGCATGCAGTTCGACCGTGGTTACCTGTCCCCGTACTTCGTCAACAAGCCAGAGACCATGGTTGCCGAGTTGGACAGCCCGCTGATCCTGCTGGTCGACAAAAAGATCTCGAACATCCGCGAAATGCTGCCAGTGCTGGAAGCCGTTGCCAAAGCCGGCCGTCCACTGCTGATCGTTTCCGAAGACGTTGAAGGCGAAGCCCTGGCGACTCTGGTTGTGAACAACATGCGTGGCATCGTTAAAGTCGCCGCCGTCAAGGCGCCAGGCTTCGGCGACCGTCGCAAGGCCATGCTGCAGGACATCGCTGTTCTGACCGGCGGTACCGTTATCTCCGAAGAGATCGGCCTGAGCCTGGAAGCCGCTACCCTGGAAAACCTCGGTAGCGCCAAGCGTGTGACCATCTCCAAGGAAAACACCATCATCGTTGACGGTGCTGGCGTAGAAGCTGATATCCAGGCGCGTATCACTCAGATCCGTGCCCAGGCAGCTGAAACTTCCTCGGACTACGACCGTGAAAAACTGCAAGAGCGTCTGGCCAAGCTGTCCGGCGGCGTTGCAGTGATCAAGGTTGGCGCTGGTTCCGAAGTTGAAATGAAAGAGAAGAAAGCCCGCGTTGAAGACGCCCTGCACGCAACCCGTGCAGCCGTTGAAGAAGGCGTGGTACCTGGCGGTGGCGTTGCGCTGATCCGTGCTCTGCAAACCCTGAACGACCTGAAAGGCGACAACGCTGATCAGGACGTCGGTATCGCTGTTCTGCGCCGCGCTGTTGAAGCGCCGCTGCGTCAGATCGCTGCCAACAGCGGCGACGAGCCAAGCGTTGTGGTCAACGAAGTCAAGAACGGCAAAGGTAACTTCGGTTACAACGCTGCGACTGGCGAATACGGCGACATGATCGAAATGGGCATCCTGGACCCAACCAAGGTGACTCGTTCCGCTCTGCAAGCGGCATCGTCGATCGGCGGTCTGATCCTGACCACCGAAGCGGCAGTCGCTGACGCGCCGAAGAAAGACGGCGGCGCTGGCGGCGGCATGCCAGACATGGGCGGTATGGGTGGCATGGGCGGCATGATGTAAGCCAGCCTTGCCCCTGTAACGCAAAACCCCGCTGGCGAAAGTCAGCGGGGTTTTTTATTGCCCAAATATAAGCGTCACCCCAAACCCCTGTGGGAGCGAGCCTGCTCGCGAAGGCGTCGGATCACCCAACATTAATGTTGAATGACACAGCGCATTCGCGAGCAGGCTCGCTCCCACAGTTTTGATGTGTGTTTCAGGCGCTGACGGGGTGTGCTTTGGCGACGACTTCAGCCTTCACCACCGGGCGATACAGCACCCAGTAATACGACCCCAGACAAATCAGCCAGCAGAAAATCGCCGTCCACACGTTGTGCGAGAAAAAGTGCGCACCCTGCATCATCCGGCTGATCGAAAACACCGAACCCAATGCAAAGGCAAAGATAAACGCCTGACGAGCCAGACGCGGACGGCGATCACGCAGGACAAAGAACAACGCAAACAAGGTGAACCCCGTTGCCGCATGCCCCCCGGGCCAGCAGCGACCGGGCTTGTTGGTTTCTGGGCGATGTTCCATCAGTTTGCTGTAGGTTTCATGTCCACCGAATTGCTCCAGGCTCCAAGGGCACTGCACAGCCGTCACGGCTTTCATCGGGGTGACGAATGAGGTCGCCAGGCCCAGCGACAGCACCAGGCAGCCCAGTTCACGCTTGAATGGCTTCAGTCTTGCGATAAAAAATGAGCCGATAAAGCCCAGTACCGCAAACACCGAGAAGCCGATCACCACCTGTTTGGCGCGATCGTGCAGGATGTCTTCAAGGAAAAAACTGTGGCGGCCAATGAAGTCGCCGGCCACCGGGTCATAGAACAACCGCGCCAGCACCATGTCCAGATCAGTCATTTCCAGCAGGACCAGCGTGAGCGCTGCAACGACGGGAATGCCCAGATACAGCCATAGATTCATCGGGCGAGGAGTGGGGCGTACAACAGTTGATGACATGTTGGTTCCTGAATAAAAGAAAACGCCCCGGGGCATCAGCCCGGGGCGCTTCGATTAACGTTCGCTGACTTGTGGAGCACCCTCCTTGGGTGCTTTCCAGGCAAGCAGCTGTTGCTTGAAGCCATAACTGGCGGTTTGGTAATAAGTGATCGCGCGGGTGATCAGTGGATCATCACTGGTCGCTCGGGATTCGCGGCTCTCGGTCAGCGCATCGTCATGCCGACGCAAGCCCTGACGCGGGCTGAGGATCGCCAGATCCTTGCCGTCGAACAGGCCCAGATGCTGGTAGTTGCCGACCACCACACGTGGTGGCAGCGGGTTATCCTGCAACAGGTTGCGACCGAAGAACGTCGATTGGTAATCCATGTTCAACAGGCCCAGCAGCGTCGGCGCAAGATCGATCTGGCTGGCCAGTTGGCCACTTTCACGCGGCTCGACCAGTTTCGGCGCATAGATAAACAGTGGGATTTGATAGTTGGTGATCGGCAAGTCTTCTTTACCGGCGCTACCGGCCGTGTGGTCGGCGACGAAGATGAAGATCGTGTTGTCGAACCACGGTTTCTGCCGCGCCTGCTCAAGGAACTGGCCAATCGCGTAGTCGGTGTATTTCACCGCGCCATCACGACCGTTACCGGATTTGATGTCGATCCGGTCGTCCGGATAGGTGTAGGGGCGATGGTTGGAGGTGGTCATCAACTGCAACAGAAACGGTTGCTGCTTGGCATAGTCGGCATCGGCCAGTTTCAGGGTCTGTTTGTACAGGTCCTCGTCGGCCATGCCCCAAGCGTTCTTGAAATGAATCTCGGCTTCGTCAACGCTGCTCTGATCGACCACGCGGTAACCATTGCCACTGAAAAACGCGTTCATGTTGTCGAAGTAGCCGCGCCCGCCATAGACAAACACGCTGTCGTAGCCCACCGCGCTGAGTTGCTGACCGAGGCTGGCGAAACCGCTTTCACGACCGATGCGTTTGACGATCGAACGGCCCGGGGTCGGTGGAATGGCCAGGGTGATGGCTTCCAGGCCGCGGTCGGTACGGGTACCGGTGGCGTAGAAGTTGTTGAAGTACAAGCTCTGTTTGCGCAAGGCATCCAGATTCGGTGTCAGGTTACGCTCGTCGCCATTGCTGCCCAGGTACTTGGCGCTGAGGCTTTCGATGGTTACCAGCACGATGTTCGGTTTGCGTGGGGTGCCGGGGTTGTCGATCATCCGGCGGATGTCCTGCGGGTCCTTGCCGATGAACTGCGCGTTGGGTTCATTCAGTTCGGCACGAATCTGCTGGGCGACTTTTTCCGGCGCCAGGCTGCCGTAAAACTGCGTGTAGTCCAGTTCGTTGTTCCGGAACGCGGCGAAGAACTGATATGGGCCATTGCTTGCCAGTTCGTTCTGATAGGCGTTGCCGCCCTGCGCACGCGGCGCATCCTGGCTGAGCAGTTGCAGGCTCAGGCCGGCGACCACCAGCAACGCCAATGCATTGAGCAGACGTCCACGTAACGGCGGCAGCGGAGCGTCCAGCGCAGAGTTGAACGGCTTGCGCAGGGCAAAACTGATAGCAATGGCCAGCAGCGCCAGAATGCTCAACAGCGTACCGATCGGATACGACTCCAGCACGTTGTTCAGCACTTCGTCGGAATACACCAGATAGTCGACGGCGATGAAGTTGAAGCGCACACCGAACTCGTCCCAGAACAGCCACTCGGCCACCGAGACGAACAGCATGGCGAACAGGCTGACGCTCAACAGCCCTTGCAGAAACCAGCGATGGCCACGGCGACGCCACAGCGCTGGCGGGCAGAGCAGCAGGTACAGGCCCATCGGCAGCGCGGCATAGGCGAGGAAACCCAGGTCATACAACAGACCGATGCCGAAGACGGAAAGCGCAATGCCGCCGGCCTCATCAAGGTGAGTCAGCAGCAGGACGGTTCGGGTCAGGAAGAACAGCACCAGCCAGACGCCAGTGACCAACAGCAGAAGGCGCATGGGCGCCGTCTTGAAAAAGTCCATTGTCTACATTCCTTATATCTAATGGCGCGAGAGTCTCGCGTTGTCACTGTAGTCAGGTTGTGAACCAATAGTGAAAAACTCGTTAAGCTTTGAATTTGCCTGAGAGAGTTGATTTACGAGGCTTTCAGCCCTAGCCCTGAGCTGGCGATGGCCTTAAGCTGCGCGAGCCATGACGGCCGTTACTGTGTACGGAGGAGTGCCCATGCGAATTCTATTGGTTGAAGACAACCGCGATATCCTCGCCAATCTGGCCGATTACCTGGGGCTCAAAGGCTATACCGTCGATTGCGCCCAGGACGGTCTGTCAGGCCTGCATCTGGCCGCCACCGAGCATTACGACCTGATCGTGCTCGACATCATGCTGCCCGGCATCGATGGCTACACCCTGTGCAAACGCCTGCGTGAAGACGCCCGTCGTGACACGCCGGTGATCATGCTCACTGCCCGCGATCAACTCGACGACCGCTTGCAGGGCTTCAAGTCCGGGGCTGACGATTATCTGGTCAAACCGTTCGCCCTGTCGGAACTTGCCGCGCGCGTCGAAGCGGTGATGCGGCGTACCCAGGGTGGCGGACGCCGGGCGTTGCAGGTCGGAGATCTGAGCTATGACCTCGATACACTGGAAGTGACCCGTGAAGGCAAGTTTCTCAAGCTCAACCCGGTCGGCCTGAAGTTGCTGGCGGTGTTGATGCAGAAGAGCCCGCATGTCTTGCGTCGGGAAATTCTTGAAGAGGCGCTGTGGGGTGATGATTGCCCGGACAGCGACAGCCTGCGCAGCCACGTGCACCAATTGCGTCAGGTGATTGACAAACCGTTCGCCAAACCACTGCTGCACACCGTGCATGGCGTCGGTTATCGCTTGGCCGAGGGCCGCGATGGAGTTTAAGCAAAGCCTTTCCCAGCGGATCATCATCGCTTTTGCGCTGATGAGCGCACTGGTGGCCGGCGCGTTTGCCATGGGCATTGTTGCGACCGTGCACCTTGTGGAAGAGAAGTTGATTTCGGCCGGGCTGGGCGGCGACCTGCAGCGCCTTTTGCTCATGGACAATGTTTCGGACTGGAGCCACCGCCCGGAACCGGACCAATTGTTCTATTTCAGCGGCGGGCCGGGTGATTTCGAGCTGCCCAAGGACTTGCGTCACCTCGATGCGGGTTTCCATGAAGTGTTCCGCGAGCAACTGTCGTATCACGCGATGGTCGAGATCGTTGACGGTCGGCGTTATGTGCTGCTGCAGGATCAAAGCGATTTCGAAGAGCGCGAGCGGGTGCTGTTTGCCGTGGTGCTGGTGGGCTTCGTGCTCAGCCTGGCCCTGGCGGTATTCCTCGGTTGGGTACTCGCACGCAAGGTGATGGCGCCGGTGGTGCGCCTGGCCCGACAAGTGCGCCATCGCGACCAGTTACTCGGACTGGCACCGCCGCTGGCGCCGGATTATGCGGCAGACGAAGTCGGCGAACTGGCGGTGGCGTTCGATGCCACGCTGGGACGTCTGCGTCAGGCGCTGACCCGTGAAAGATTGTTCACCAGCGACGTCAGTCACGAGTTGCGCACGCCATTGATGGTGCTGGCCAGCTCCTGCGAGCTGCTGATGGAAAACCCGGCCATCGATCAGCGCGGGCGTAATCAGGTCGAGCGCATTGCGCGAGCCAGTGAGGAAATGCGCGAACTGGTGCAGACCTTCCTGATGCTCGCCCGCTCCCAGCGCGAAGATGCCGGCTCGGCGCCGCAACAGAATCTCGCTCAAGTTGCGGACAGCCTGTTGTGCGTGTGGCGTGAGCCGATCGAAAGCAAAGGGTTGACCTTGCAGTTCGAACCGGGGAGTCCGCCGCACACGTGCTACAACGCGACCTTGCTGACCGCGGTGATGGGCAATCTGTTGCGCAACGCTTGCCACTACACCGAGAAGGGCTTTATTCGCCTGACGCTCAACGGCAGCGGTTTCGTGGTGGAGGACTCCGGTGTCGGCATTCCGGAAGAAAAACGCGAAGCCATGTTCGAGCCTTTCGTACGTGGCAGCGAAAAGCGTGGCGAAGGTCTGGGACTGGGATTGTCGCTGGTGCAGCGGATCTGCGAGAACCAGGGCTGGACCGTCAGTTTGAGCACGATGGAGCCCAATGGCTGCCGCTTCGAAGTGGATCTGGGCAAAATCTGACGCAGGGGGTGGCGCAAGGCTACTCCCTCTAACCTGTCTGAATCCTGTATAACGCTGTAATAATTTGTCTGTTTACCGGACATTTTTTTCACAAACGGATGACCTGACGCTGACACGCCGCTCCTTAAGGTGGTGACATCAGCAATTCAGGAGTCCAGGTGATGGCCGGTCCGATCAAACTCGATTTTTCCGAGAAGTACGACGATCAACATGCGCAGAAATATCTGCGCAAGCACAAAGAAAGCCTTGGACGTCGTCTCTCCCACTGGCGTGACGAACAGATGGCCCGCAAGGCGCTGGCGTCGGTGGGTGAGCCGGGACTGGTGCTGGATCTGCCTTGCGGTGCCGGGCGTTTCTGGCCCTTGCTGGGCGAAAAGGCTAACCGGGTGATTATCGGCGCGGACAATTCCGAGTCGATGATCAAGACGGCTATGCAGTCGCAACCGGCCGATGTGGTGAAACGGGTACAACCCTTGCACACATCTGCCTTCGAGATTGCCTTGCCTGACAACGCCGTCGACAGCATTTTCTGCATGCGTCTGCTCCACCACATCGGTGAAGCCGAGCATCGCCGGGCGATTCTGCGCGAATTCGAGCGCGTTACCCGGGACAGTGTGATCGTTTCGCTGTGGGTTGATGGCAATTTCAAAGCCTGGAAACGCCAGCGAGCCGAGCGCAACCGTGACAAACGCGAGTATCAGAATCGCTTTGTGTTACCGGCCGCTACGGTGGAAAAGGAATTCGAGGAAGCAGGTTTTCGGATTCAGGAACAACTGGACTTTATTCCGTTCTACGCCATGTGGCGGGTTTACGTATTACGCAAGAGGTAACAGGATGGCAGTGCAATTGGCAGCAGAAACGGATGTCGCTCCGCAAGATCGCTTTGACTTTTACTGGAACCAGCGTGGCGAGTGGGTGGAAGAACCCAACGTTCGACGCGGTGGCGAAAGTGGCGTGCAAAGGGTCGTGGGGCGCGATGGTCAACTGCTGTATGCCAAGCGCCAGACCGGTCATATCTATCGCAGTTGGTTGCACCCTTTTGGCCGTCCCACTGTTCTGCGTGAGCTCGATGCGCTGACCGGCGTGAGCAAGCTCGGTGTGCGCGTGCCAGAAATCGTTTTTTGCGGCGCCCAGCCTGATCCGCAGCACAAATGGCGCGCGCTGCTGGTGACCAAGTCCCTGGACGGTTTCCAGGAACTGGAACATTGGCTGGCGGCTGCCGGCGGTCGCGATCAGTGTGGCGATGGGGTTTACGAGCGTGTGCTCAAGGACCTTGCCGAGAACCTGGCGCGCATGCACAAGGGCCGTTGGCAGCACAGCTGCATTTACATCAAACACGTGTTTGTGCGGGTGACGGGCGAGGGCGAGTCGGCCAAGGTCGAGGTTGCCTTGATCGATCTGGAGAAGTGCCGCCAGCGTCTGACCGCCTATCGCGCCGCTTCCCACGACATGAAGCAATTGCGCCGCCATTCGTCGTTCCGCGACGCGGACTGGAAAAAACTCGTCTACTTTTATGAGACGGCGTTTGGCAGCGCTATCAAAGGTTTATAGCGATGAAACTAGAAATTGCACGAGGTTTGTTTTTGGTTGGAGCCTTGGCAGTTGCGTCATTGGCGGTGGCTGCCTGGGAGCAGCCCCGCATGCAGGTGGTTGGCGCGTCCGTAGACGACGCCCACTGCGCAGTCCCACGGGTGGCGAAAGCCTCCGTGGCGACCAAACCCGATCATGATTTGTTGCTGTTCATGTTCGGACTTTCTCAAGGGATGAGGCCGCAGAGTTGAACCGATTGAAGCCCACATAAAAGGCCTCGCAGATGCGAGGCCTTTTTTTATGCCCGAGACGACACAGATCCCTTGTAGGAGCGAGCCTGCTCGCGATAGCGGTGTGTCAGTCAGTATTTAAGGCGACTGATCCACCGCTATCGCGAGCAGGCTCACTCCTACAGGGGGTTATGCGGTTGGCTTGGGCTCGGGTTTCGCCAGCAGGGTGTAAACACACGGCAGCACAAACAGCGTAAACAACGTGCCGATCGACATCCCCGTGGCAATCACCATACCGATATCAAAGCGACTGACCGCCCCCGCACCCGTGGCGAGAATCAACGGCACCATGCCAAACACCATCGCCGCCGTGGTCATCAGCACCGGCCGCAAGCGAATCGCCGCCGCTTCCTCAACGGCTTCACGCGCCGTCAGGCCTTTGTCCTTGCGCAACTGGTTGGCGAACTCGACGATCAGAATCCCGTGTTTACTGATCAGACCGATCAGCGTCACCAGCCCGACCTGGGTGTAGATGTTCATGCTCGACCAGCCGAGGAACAGCGGAATCAGCGCCCCGCAGATCGACAACGGCACCGTCACCAGAATCACCAGCGGATCGCGGAAACTCTCGAACTGCGCCGCCAGCACCAGAAAAATGATCGCCAGGGCCAGGGCAAACGTCACCCACAACGCGCTGCCTTCCTGCACAAACTGGCGTGAGGCGCCGCCATAGTCGAAGGCAAACCCGGCCGGCGCTTCTTCGCGGGCAATCTGCAAGACCGTGTCGATGGCTTCGCCCATGCTGACCAACGGGAAACCGGAAATCTTCGCCGCGTTGAGCTGCTGGAACTGGTTGAGCTGGCGCGGTCGGGCGCGGTCGCTGACCTTGATCAGCGTCGACAGCGGCAGCAGCTCACCCTGGGTGTTCTTCACATAGTAATTGTTCAGCCAGTCCGGGTTGTCGCGGTACGGCCGTTCGACCTGAGCAATCACCTTGTAGCTGCGCCCTTCGATGGTGAACCGGTTGATTTCCGCCTCGCCCAGCAGCGTCGCCAGCGTGCCACCGAGATCCAGCATCGACACGCCCATCTGCGCCGCTTTGGCGCGGTCGATATCGACCACGACTTCGGGCTTGTCGAACGCCAGATCAAGGTCGACGAAGGCGAACTTGCCGGATTCCATCGCGCGTTTCTTGATCCGGTCGGCGACTTGCAACAACAGCTCATAATCGTTGGCGGTGTTGACCACAAACTCGAACGGCAAGCCTTCACCGGTGCCGGGCAAGGAGGGCAGGTTGAAACCGAAGATCTGCAGACCCGGGATGGCGCCCAGTTTGCCTTGCACTTCGGGGAGGATCTGCATCTGCGTGCGGCTGCGTTCGTTCCACGGCTTGAGCAGGAAACCGCCGATGCCCGCCTGCACGCCGTTGTAGCCGTTGATCTGGAACGAGGAGTAGTACTCCGGGAATTCCTTGAAGATCTTGATGAATTCGTCGGTGTAGGTGCTCAGGTAATCAAGGTTGGTCGGCTGCGGTGCGTTGGCCATCATGAAAATGATGCCCTGGTCTTCGTCCGGGGCCAGTTCCGATTTGGTGAACTTGAGGAACACCGGGATCAGACACAGCACGATCACCGCGAACACCAGCACTACCGGCCGTGTGTTCAGCGTGCCGTGCAGCATGCTCTGATAGCGGCGCTTGAGACCTTCGAAAATACGGTCGAGCCGATGCGCCAGGCCACTTGGGTTTTCCTCGTGACGCAGCAAAAATGCGCACATCATCGGCGACAGGGTCAGGGCGACGATCCCGGAAATCACCACTGCGCCGGCCAGGGTCAGGGCAAACTCCTTGAACAGCGCCCCGGTCAGCCCGGTGAGGAAACCGATCGGCGCATACACCGCCGCCAGGGTGATGGTCATCGAGACCACCGGCATGGCGATTTCTCGCGCGCCTTCCAGCGCCGCATCAAACGGCGTCTTGCCTTCCTCGATGTGCCGGTGAATGTTCTCCACCACGACAATCGCATCGTCGACGACCAGACCGATGGCCAGCACCATCGCCAGCAGCGTCAGCAGGTTCATCGAGTAGCCCATCATCTGCATGAAAAACATCACGCCGATCATCGACAGCGGAATGGTCACCACCGGGATCACCACCGAACGCAATGCGCCGAGGAACAGGAACACCACGACGATGACGATCAGTACCGCTTCGAACAGGGTTTTCACCACTTCATCGATCGAGGCCTGAATAAACAGCGTGGCGTCGTAAGCGATCTCGCTTTTCAGGTTCGGCGGCAGCTGCGCTTCCAGCTCGGGCATCAGCTTGCGCACTTCCTTGATCACGTCCAGCGGGTTGGCGCCGGGTGTCGCCTTGATGCCGATGTACACCGACGGCGTGCCGCCGAACGAGCTGATCGAGTCGTAGTTTTCCGCACCCATTTCCACCCGCGCGACATCGCTGAGCAGCACGCGGCTGTCGCCACTGACCTTGAGCGGAATCGCCGCAAATCCCTCGGCCGATTTCAGTTCGGTGTTGGCGTTGATGCTGGTGACCACGTACTGGCCTTTCACTTCGCCGGCGGCGGAAAGGAAGTTGTACTGGCGCACGGCGTTGGTCACATCGGCGGCGCTGAGGCCGAAACCGGCGAGCTTCACCGGGTCGAGCCACAGGCGCATGGCGAACACCTGATTGCCGAGGATTTCCGCTTCGGCCATGCCCGGCAGGGTTGCCAGTTTTGGCTGGATCACCCGTGACAGGTAATCGGTGATCTGCGGGTTGCTCAGATCCTTGCTGAAGAAGCTGATGTACATCAGCGCCGAGGCATCGGCGGACTCCTTGCTCAGCACCGGGTCTTCAGCGTCCTGCGGCAACTTGTTTTTGACTTCGTTGGCCTTGGCCAGCAATTCGGTGAACAAACGGTCGGTGTTCGAACCGATGCGCGCGTAGATCGAGATCACCGAGAAGTTCTGCCGGCTGACCGAGGTCATGTAGTCGATGCCTTCGGCGCTGGCCAGACTTTGCTGCATCGGCTGGGTGATGTAGCCCTGAATGGTTTCGGCGTTGGCCCCGGGGTAAGCGGTGGTCACCGTGATCAGGGCGTTTTCCATTTGCGGGTATTGGCGCAGCGGCAACTTGCTCCAGGCCTGAAAGCCGAGCAACACAATCAACAGGCTGACCACGGTGGCGAGCACCGGGCGGCGGATGAACGGATCAGTAAAAGCCATGGGGATTCCTTGATCAGTCGGCGCGCGGCGGACTGTTCTGCTCGCCGAGGGTCTTGTCGTCGCTGATGGCGATGTGGGCACCGTTGTCCAGTTTGATCTGGCCGGCCGTCACCACTTGTTCGCCGCTCTGCACGCCCTTGTTGATCATCACCAGGCCATCGCGGCGTTCACCGGTTTCGATGAAGCGGCGTTCGGCGATCAGCACCGGTTGGCCCTTGTCATCCTTTTCGACGCTGCCGTCCTCGGCTTTCTTCTGCCCGACCACGTAGATCGAGTTGCCGTAGAGGGTGTAGGTGATCGCGCTTTCCGGTACCACGACGTGTTTTTGCGGATCGGGCAGCAGCACTTCAAGGCTGGTAAACATGCCCGGCAACAATTTGCCGTCAGGGTTGGCCAGCGTGGCGCGGATCAGAATATTGCGCGTGGTGCTTTCAACGATCGGGTTGATTGCGCTGATCTTGCCGGCGAAGTTTTGCCCGGGATACGCGGCGACCGCGATTTGCACCGGTTGGCCGATGGCCAGTTTCGGGATCGATTGTTCGGGCAGGTAGAAGTCGGCGTAGAGGCTGCTCAAATCCTGCAGGGTCGCGATTTTGGTGCCGCTGGCGAGGTAGTCGCCAATGTCGACCTGGCGGATGCCGATGGTGCCGCTGAACGGCGCGAGAATGCGCTTTTTCGCCAGCGCTGCGTTGAGCTGATTGACCGTGGCTCGCTCCTTTTGCAGAACCGCCGAGAGCCGGTCGTATTCACCTTTGGAAATGGCGCGACTGTCGATCAGTTGGCTGCCACGGCCGAAGTCCAGCTGCGCCAGACCCAGATCAGCCTTGGCGGTCTCCAACAGGGCGGTTTCGACGCCACTGTCGAGTTGCAGCAGCGGTTGCCCGGCCTTGACCTTCTGTCCGGATTCGAACTTGAGCTCGGTGACGGTGCCGGCCACTTCCAGGCTCAGCTCGACACCTTGCAGCGCCTTGAGCGTGCCGACGGTCGGCAGACGCAGCTGCCACGGCTGTTCGCTGGCGTTGGCCACGGCGACGCTGATCGGCGGTTTCGGCTTGGAAAAGCCCTGGATCATCGTGTAGATCGAAAAGGCTTTGTACCCGCCCAGCACCAGGACGATCAGCAAAACAACACCCAACATGATCAGCATGCGGCGACGCAGCATATTTTCCAGTTCCTTGGATAAATCAGGTGAGACAGGCGGGCACATTACTCCGAGTGCAGGGGGGATTCCAACTGGCAGTTATTACAGGGGGGGCGCAAAAAGATCGCAGCCTTCGGCAGCTCCTACAGAGGAGTGTATTCCAATGTAGGAGTTGCCGAAGGCTGCGATCTTTTAAGGCTGTTTCAGGCCATCAGATGCAGATGGTTGTCCCAGAGCCCCGCCGGCAATTCCAGCGGCTTGGCCAACAACTCATCCTGACGGCAATCGTAGTACCGGCAACGTCCTTGCCCGGAGGTCACGACAAAACCGTCCTTCACCGCACCGACACCGGCGCAATCGGGCAACGGCGCATCGAGGCGTACTTCGCCACTGTCCAGATCCCAGATAAAGAAACGGTTGCCGCGCGGCGCTGTCAGGGCGACCAGACGCAAATCACTGTGCACGGCAACACTGGCGGTGTAATGCCCCATCGACTGCAACTGATGATCCGGCACCGGGAACGCCACGAACGGCTGCCCCGGACGCTTGATCGCCAACAGTTCCGAGCGCTCATGCGAGGCGCCCATGAATTGCTGACCGGCAACGATGGTGCCGTCGCTGGCGATGCCCAGATGGCGCACGCTGTTCATCTGCTGGGCGAGGGTTTCCTTGCTCAGCAAAGTGCCGTCACGTTGCATCAAGACCAGACTTGGCTCCATGGCGTTGAGGTTCATGTCGACGCGGCTTTCCGCCTCGGTACGAATCCCGCCATTGGCCACGACCAGCGTCTCGCCGTCGGGCATCCACGACACCTGATGCGGGCCGAGGCCGTGGGTGGAAATCTCACCGCTGTGCACCAGTCGTTCGCCTTCGAACTTGTACACACCGAGCAAACCACGGCCAGGATCGGTGGTGTCGTTCTCGGTGGCGTACAGGTATTCGCCGTCCTTGTGCACCACGGCATGCCCGTAGAAATGCCGGTTCGGCTGCGAGGTCACGGTCTGCAGCAACTTACCGTCACGCAGGTCGATCAGGTAACTCTCGGTACCCGGACGACGGGCGACGAACAACGCGATCGGCTGCGTAGGGTGGTTGATGATGTCGTGGCAACGCTGGCCGACTTCGGTGGCGAACACCCGCGTGCCATCCAGCCGATAGCCGACGGCGTAATGCTTGCCGTCAGTGTCGTCGCGCGCCGACAGCAACAGCGGGCTCTGATCCTTGCGTTTGAACAGCGTCCAGCCGCCCAGCGTCACTGCTCCCAGCAGTGCACTACCTAAAGTCAGAACCTGACGTCGCAGCATGGCCGTTGCCCTCATCAGTCACCGTCGTTGGCGTTGAAGCCCAGTTGGATGCCCAGCGCCTTGGCCAGTTCGCCTTCGTGCAGGCGATGGACGACGTTGAGGCTGTCGTAGATGTCGTTGAGTTGCTGACGACCAGCGTCGTCTTCAAGCATTTCGCCGAGCGAACGCTGGGTGCTGTCGAACAGCTTCAGCGACGCGGCGTAAGCGGCATCGATCTTGTCGGCCAAAGGCTTTTGCTCAGATGGCAACAGACCGCGCAGACCTTTGTTGTCGACGCCTTCCCAGACGGTTTTGGCCGCTGCGAGGCTGGCTTCAAGTGCAGTCAGCGAAGACTGGCTGCGCCATGCATCGGCCTGGAACGGCTGTGGCACGCCCTTGCTCTGGCGGCCCATTGGCGTGCCGAGTTTTTTCTTCAGGGTGTCCAGCGCGGTGACTTGCACACGCAGCAGATCAGCGATCGCTTCGTGGGAGTCGGCATAACGCTGGTTAGGGAACTTGGTCATCTGCGCGAGCATGCCGTCGGTGTTGTTCCAGTTCTGCAGAATCTCTTCGGCCAGTTGCTTCTGACGCTCGCCGATGGCGATCAGCAGTGGGCAGTACTTGGCTTTCTGCTCGGCGTTGGCCACATCAGGCTTGGCGTCGAAGAGGATGTATTCGTAGGCCGACAGACCCTGAACGACAACGCTGGATTTGGCCAGTGCAGCGGCATCGATCTGCGGTTGCGCGACAACCAGTTGCTCGACCTGACGACCAACGAGGTTCTTCTTGTCCGGCCAGAACTGCACCTGCCACGAACGGTTACCCTCGGCCAATGGACCGATCAGCAGCGGTTGTAGCTCGGCCCAGGCTTTCTGTGCGTGGAGGAAGTCGGCGCGGGCGGTTTCCAGGGTTTCTTTGCCCTGGCAGTAGGCGAGGGCGCTAACCGCCAGTTGCTTGTCGGCCTCGACCCAGCGGGTGTAGGTCGGCAGGATCACCGATTTGGCGATGGCCGCCGAGGTGACCGCTTGTGGATCCTGCGGCGAGCAGGCGCCGAGGGCGAGCGCGGCAAGGCTGGTGAACAGTAGCTTGGGACGGAACATGTCGGGCTCCCGATTCTTTTATCAGTGTTTAAAGTGAGTTCAAAAACGCCAGCAGCGCGGCACGCTGCTCGGCATTGAAAGACAAAACCTGTTGCTGCGCGGCTTGCGCTTCGCCGCCGTGCCAGAGCACCGCTTCGAGCAGATTGCGCGCGCGACCGTCATGCAAAAACTGGGTGTGGCCGCTGACCGCTTGCGTCAGGCCAATCCCCCACAACGGCGGCGTGCGCCAGTCGCGGCCGGAGGCCTGGAATTCCGTGCGGTGGTCGGCCAGACCGTCGCCCATGTCATGCAGCAGCAGATCGCTGTACGGGCGAATCACTTGATTGGCCAGTTCAGGCTCGGCCGCGTTGGCGGCGGTGGTGTATTTCGGCGTGTGGCAGGCATCGCAGCCAGCCTGGAAAAACAGGTTCTTGCCGGCCAGCACTTCTGCATCGTTGATGCCACGGCGTGCCGGCACAGCGAGGTTGCGGCTGTAGAACAGCACCAGACGCAGGATGTTATCGCTGACTTCCGGCTCGCCATCCGGGCCATTACCGTTTGGCGCTTGTTTGCAGGCGGTTTGCGCGTCGGTGCAATCATCAAAGGGTCTCAAACTCGTCGTAAGACCCATATCACCCGAAAACGCGTGAACATTCTGTTGATTGAGGTTCGGTTGCCCGGCTTTCCAGCCAAATCTGCCCATGGCGGTTTTCTGCAAGGCGTCATCCCAGACCTGATTGGGGCGGCCATTGATACCGTTTTTGTCTTTTGCCTGTGCGGCGGCGTTGGCGAGGATGGCTTCTTCGGGGATCGCTTCGAGCAGGCCCAGGCCAATCATCGGCGGCGCGACGCGGGCGGAAAAACGCGTGTCCGGGTGCATCGGGCCGTAGCCCAGCTGGGTGATCTGCAACACCGGTTTGCGCAGTTCGACTTCGGTGCCGTCTTTGAAACGCACGGGCACGGGTGTGTAATCGACGCGCACCTTGCCTTCCGGGGCGACCCCGGGCACGGCCATGTCCTGGAACTGGCCGCCGTAGACCGGCTCCGGCACTACGCCGACTTGCTCAATGAGCTTGGCGAATTGCGGCGCATCAGGGATCGACAGGCGCACCAGCATCGATACCGCGTTGGCGGCATCCGGCGTTGGCGGATGGCCGCGACCGTCCTTGATGTGGCAGTTCTGGCAGGCGTTGGTATTGAACAGCGGGCCGAGACCATCGCGCGCAGTGGTGGTCGACGGTGCGATCACCCATGGGCTGCGGAAGAAACTGTTGCCGACACTGAAATCCACCCGCCGCGACGGCGGCAGGTTGGCCGAGGGCAGAGAGAACGCATTCTGATCGGTCTTGCGCACGGTCGCTGCACCGCCCGAACGGGCTTCACCGGGCTCGGCCTTGGTGAAACGCGGGGCGTCATCGCAGGCACTCAGGCCCAGGGCCAGCAACAGTGCGGACAAGCGAAGAGGCAGCGAGGGCATCAGACATCCTGCGGACGGGCAAAAATAAAGGCGCAAAGTCTAACAGGGCCGGGATGATTGAATAAGAGGAATTATCGTTTGCTTGATACAGCGCAAATCTGAAGAGCAATGCAAAACCCCTGTAGGAGTGAGCCTGCTCGCGATAGCGGTGCATCAGACACTAATTCGTCAACTGACACTCCGCTATCGCGAGCAGGCTCACTCCTACAAAGGGCCGTGTACGGCAGACATGAAAAAGGCGACCCGAAGGTCGCCTCTTTTGACGCAGACGCGGTTGATCAGAACTCGTGATCAGCGTTGTCCGGGTTCAGGTCACTGATGCCCAGTTTGCCGGCAGCGGCTTCGATCGAACCGGTCTGCTTGACCAGCGAGGCGATGGCGTCGCGAACGATCTGGTTGCCAGCGGTGTTGCCCGCTGCGATCAACTGGTCGTAGTGCTCACCCTTGTTGGCGTGATCGACCATGACCTGGATCTTCGCTTCAGTGGCAGCCAGATCGGCTTTCAGTGCAGTGTCGGCAGCCGGGTCAGCCTTGGCCACCAGCGACGACAGGCTGGCGCCGGTCATTTTGCTGCCGTCAACACGGGTGTACTCACCTAGGTAGACGTTACGAATGCCTTTGGCATCGTAGAAGTGCGAGTTGTGCGTGTTGTCGCTGAAGCAGTCCTGCTCGTCTTCAGGGGAGTTGGCTTCCAGGGAAACCTTCATGCGCTCGCCGGCCAGTTCGCCCAACGACAGGCTGCCCATGCCGAAGAGCATTTTGCGCAGACCGGTTTCGCCCGGCTCGGCTTCCAGAGTGGCGCGGTAGTTGTCAGCCACGTTCGGCTTCCAGTTGCCGACCATTTCTTCGAGGTCGCTGACCAGCAGTTGGGTCACCGACTTCAGGTAGGCACGGCGACGATCGTTGTGACCGCCAGTGGCGCCGGCGCCTTCCAGGTAGTCGGAGGCCGGACGGTTGCCAGCGCCAGGGCCGGTGCCGTTCAGATCCTGGCCCCAGAGCAGGAATTCGATCGCGTGGTAGCCGGTGGCGACGTTGGCTTCGGAACCGCCCAGCTCGTTGAGGCTGGCGAGTTTTTCCGCAGTGATGTCCTTGACGTCGACCTTGTCTTCGCCGACCTGAACTTCGGTGTTGGCGATGATGTTGGCGGTGGCGCCCGGGTTACCCAGTGCGTGCTCGTAGGATTTGTCGACGTAGTCGATCAGACCCTCGTCCAGCGGCCAGGCGTTAACCTGACCTTCCCAATCGTCGATGATGGTGTTGCCGAAGCGGAAAACTTCACTTTGCAGGTACGGAACGCGCGCGGCGACCCAGGCAGCCTTGGCGGCTTTCAGGGTGTCGGCGTTCGGCTTGGCGAGGAAAGCGTCGACGGCGGTCTGCAGGGTTTTCGCGGTGGATTCGGCATCGCTGTAGACGGCGAAGACCATGTCGGCGTAGTGCGCGACCACAGCCTTGGCGGCGGCTTCGTCGACTTTACCGGCAGCGGCAGGCGCAGCCGCAGGTGCGGTGGTGCTGGCGGCTGGCGTCGGTGCGGCCGGAGCGGCGGCCTTGTCTTTGCCTTCGCCGCAACCGGCGAGGGAAATAGCGATGGCCAGCAGACTGGCGGTAGCCAGAGGCATACGAATCATGGCGAACATCCTGCTTCGATAGTTGAGTGGACTCGCGCTGGGGGTGCGCAAAACTGCGACATAATGCAAATCTTTCGCATTATGTGTAAAGGGTTGTGGCTGGAAATATTTCTTATTTACGTCGGTGTGATGGCACAGATCAAAAGATCGCAGCCTCGTTGCACTCGACAGCTCCTACAGGGGAATGCGATTCATGTAGGAGCTGCCGCAGGCTGCGATCTTTTGATCTAGAGAATGGCCGCGTTAGTGCGTTGTGCCTGTTTGAGATAGGCGCCCAGTTCCCGGGCCGGCAGCGGTTTGCTGTAGTGATAGCCCTGACCCTCGTGGCAGCCTTCGGAAATGATGTAGCTTTCCTGTTCGGCGGTTTCCACGCCCTCGGCGATCACCTGCATTCCGAGGCTTTTGCCCAGTTGAATGATCGCGCGAACGATGGTTGCATCGTCGTCGTCATCGAGCAGATCCTGCACGAAGCTCTTGTCGATCTTGATCTTGTCCAGCGGCAGACTTTTCAGATAACTCAGTGACGAATACCCGGTGCCGAAATCATCGATGGCAATCAACGCACCGGAACGGCGCAGGCTCAGCAAGTGTTGCGCGGCGGTGCTGATGTCTTCCATCAGGCCGGTTTCGGTGACTTCCAGTTCCAGACTGCGCGGTGGCAGGCGGTACATTTGCAGCAGGTTATTGACCACGCGCGGCAATTCGGCGTGGTGCAGTTGCACGGTCGATAGATTCACTGCCATGCGCAGGTCGGCGAAACCCATATCGTGCCATTCGCGCAGTTGCTTACAGGCCTGATCGAGCACCCATTCGCCAATGGCGATGATCGTGCCGTTCTGCTCGGCCAGCGGAATGAACAGGTCCGGCGGCACCAGACCGTGTTCCGGATGCTGCCAGCGAATCAGCGCTTCGACGCCGACCACGCGGTGATCGCGATAGCTGATCTGCGGCTGATAGACGAGGTAGAACTGATCACGCAACAGCGCATCGCGCAGGTCTTTTTCCAGTTCGCGGCGGCGACGCATCTCGCTGTCGACGCTGGCGATGTAGAACTGATAGCGGTTGCGCGAGCGGGTCTTGGCCAGCGTCATGGTCTGCTCGGCCTTTTGCAGCAACTTCTCGGTGCTGTCGCCATCCTCCGGGAACAGGGTGATGCCGATGGTCGCGCGCAGGCGAATCTCCTGATGGTCGAGGGCGAACGCCGCTTCCAGATCATCGAGGATGCTTTGCGCCAGTTCTGCCGCTTCGTAAGGTTGTTCGATGTCGGCCTGGACCAGTGCGAATTGATCGCCACCCAGGCGGGCGAGGGCGCCGAGGCGGCCGCTGTGGGCACGCAAGCGATCGGCGAGGGCCAGCAACAATTGGTCGCCGGTCTGGTAGCTGAATTGTTCGTTGATGCCTTTGAAATCATCCAGCCCCACGCACAGCACCGCGACCCGGCGTTGCAGCTTGCCGGCGTCGACCAGAATCTTGTCCAGTTGCTGCTGCAATTGCTGGCGATTCGGCAGGCCGGTGAGGAAGTCGTATTGGGCCATGCGCAGTAGGCTGTTTTCAGCTTCGTGGCGCAGATGGGTGTTGCGTTCGATCGATTCGAGCAACTGGTTGGCGGTGTTGATCCAGATGCCCAGTTCGTTTTTCTCGTGGCCCTTGAGCTGCGGAATCTTGTGCTCGCTGGGGCGATCCGGGTTGATCTCGGTGAGGTGTTCGATGATCCGCGACAACGGTTTGGTCAGCAGCCAGTGATAAACCAGATACAGCACCAGACCCATGGCCAGTGCCCGCAAAACCCCGGAAATGAAGATGATCACCGAACTGACGATAAAGCCCTCGCCATAGGTGGCGGTGTCGAGGGTGATACTCAGGTCGCCGTAATACTCGCTGTACGGGCCACGCCCCACCAGTTGCGTGGTGAAGGTGCGTTCCTGGCCGAGGATCAGGTCAGTCAGCCAGCGGCTGTTGGACTGCTGCAGGTCGCGGGATTTCTGCGCGAGCATCGCCTCGTTGGGATGGCCAATGGAGGCCTGACGCACGGCATCGTCCTGGAACAGGCCTTCGATCACCTGCATGCCCATCTCCCGGTCGAGGCTGTAGACAGCCTGGGTCGAGGGATCACGGAACATGTCGAGGATGCGTTCGGCGTCGCCAGCAACGGCCTGACGGGTTTTGTAGGCATCGAAAACAATCTGCGCGCAGCTCAAGACTACGCCGACGATCAATGCCGACAGGAGCACGACCCGGAGCAACTTCACCGACAAGCTGTTCTTGAGTTCCAGCTTCAAAGGGTTATTCCTTGTTCCGTGCGGGTAGCGTCAAGTTGCCATGAGTATTGGCAATCCCGTGTTGGCAGTCAAAGGGACAATCAGACCGGGGATGATTTGCCCGTGGCCTAGGCCGAAATGCTGCTGTCTGGAGTATTAGCCCTAATTTGTACTATGTCGGTAGTTTCGTCCCTCAACTTGAGCGGTTCGCAGCATTTTTTCCTCTTTTTGATGGTAGCCCGCAGTGACACGGCAGCAAGCAGCCGTAGACGGCTTTCAGGGTGAGAAAAACGCTATTTAAATGCAGGCATAAAAAAACCCGGCAAAAGCCGGGTTTTTTGACTGGCGCGCAGCTTAAGCGGTGAAGGTTTTGCCTTCGAACTGCTCAGCAACGAACTTCCAGTTGACCAGGTTCCAGAACGCTTCGACGTATTTAGGACGAACGTTGCGGTAGTCGATGTAGTAAGCGTGTTCCCAGACGTCGCAGGTCAGCAGCGGGGTGTCGCCGCTGGTCAGCGGGTTACCGGCGCCGATGGTGCTGGCCAGAGCCAGGGAACCGTCAGCCTTTTTCACCAGCCAGCCCCAGCCGGAACCGAAGGTGCCGATCGAGGTTTTGCTGAACTCTTCCTTGAACTTGTCGAACGAACCGAAGGCTGCGTTGATGGCTTCAGCCAGCGCGCCGGTTGGTTGACCGCCGGCGTTTGGCGCCAGGCAGTTCCAGTAGAAAGTGTGGTTCCAGACCTGAGCGGCGTTGTTGAAGATACCGCCCGAGGAAGTCTTGACGATTTCTTCCAGGGTCTTGCCTTCGAACTCGGTGCCTGGCACCAGGTTGTTCAGGTTCACGACATAGGTGTTGTGGTGCTTGTCGTGGTGGTATTCCAGGGTTTCCTTGGAAATGTGCGGCTGCAGGGCATCGTGTGCGTAAGGCAGCGGCGGCAATTCGAAAGCCATGATGATTCTCCTAATCAGGTCTGTTGCGGTGAGCGCAAGGCCGATCACGGGCGGCCAGAAATGCACCGGCGAGTTTTTACTCTTTGCGGCGCAGGGTTTCGATCATAGCACCGGGGTTGCGGCATAACCACGCAACAACTGTGTGGGATAGAGGTTCCAGAGCTGTTTGGAATAAATCAACTGGCGAAAATTAATTGCCCGGCCACGGTAAACATCATCAACGCCACCACCAGATCGAGGATCCGCCAGGTACTTGGCCGGGCCAACCATGGGGCCAGCCATGCCGCGCCTAGCGCAAGCGTGAAAAACCACAGCAACGAAGCGCTCGCCGCGCCCACTACATAAGCGCCCGGCACCGATTGCTGCGCGCCGA